>JAPPOR010000085.1 GCA_028817905.1 Myxococcales bacterium | reverse complement strand
GCCCGGCGGCTCCATGCCCGGCGGCTCCATGCCCGGCGGCTCCATGCCCGGCGGCTCCATGCCCGGCGGCGCCATGCCCAGCGGCGGGATGCCCGGTGGGGTACCCGGCGCGCCTATCACTGGTCAAATGCCCAGCATGGGTTCGATGCGTGTAGACGAGCTCGCCTGTTGGGATCCGGCCGCGGCCGACGCGTTGCTCTCGATGGGCGACACGATCGTCATCGACATGCAGTCCCACTTTGCCACCCCGGAAACCAACCCGATCGGGGCCCTGGGGCTCGACGCGTTCGTCGGGCAGATCAACAACCAGCGCTATCCGTGGATCGTACGAAGCCCGGGCGTGTCGTCGAGCGGCAAGTACGATCGCAACGAGTACATCAACCAGATCCTGATGGGCAGCCCGACCACGATCGGCGTTCTGTCCGGGATCTCCTACTCGGTCGGTCCGAGCGGCACCGGCACCAGCGGTTTCGCCGCCCTGAGCAACGAGGACCTGCTCGGCGGCGCCGACTTCCTGGCGGGGAAGTACCCGGGGCGCGTGCTCAAGCATTGCATGGTCATGCCGAATGACCGCATCGACGTGCAGCTGGCGATGATGGAGCGCAATGCCAGCTCTTATCACAATTGGAAGACCTATCCGCCCTACCAGGGTGGCGCGGGCACTGGCTACTGGCTGAACGAAGGCGTCGGTCCCATGATGATCCAGAAGGGCATCGATCTCGGGTTGCCGATCTTCTGCATCCACAAGGGCTTCCCGCTGTCGGGCTTCAGCGCGATGCACAGCTCCCCAAGGGACGTGGGCCCAGCAGCCCGCATGTTCCCGAACGCCTACCTCGTCATCTATCACTCCGCGTTCGAAAACGGCCTGGCGGCCGGCGAGTCGAGTGCACCCGCCGAGCGCTTCCTCGGTATGGAGTGCGGGGTCGGGAATCTCCCACCGGGCAAGTGGCCGGAGGGGCCGTACGACGAAGACGACGCGATGATCCAGTCGATGTACCCGCTGGACCGTGGCGTCAACAGCCTCATCAAGTCGCTCCGCGACAGCAACATCGGTCCGAACGGGCGCGATCTCGACGACCCAGAGGGCGAAGAGAAGACCTTCGTGTACGCGGAGTGTGGCGGCGTCTGGCCGAACCTGATGACCAGCCGTCAGGACGAGGCCATGCACTTTTGGGGCAAGTTGCTCAAGCACGTGGGCGAGGACCGGCTCGTATGGGGCACGGACTGCCTGTGGTTTGGCTCACCCACGCCGCTCATCCAGGCCTTCAAGTGCTTCGAGATCACCGAGGAGTTCCAGCAGAAGTACGGCTATCCGGCCCTCACCCCGTTGCGCAAGGCCAAGATCCTCGGACTCAATGCCGCCCGGCTCCAGAACACCCACCCGGACGTCAACATCGACCTCAACGCCTGTCACAGCGACATCGTGGGCATGGCGCACATGAAGCTGAAGCGCGAGCTCGATGAGGAATTCGGTCCGCGGCGCGACATGATGTTCGACGTCTGGGGCCCGAAGACACGTCGGGAGTTCTTCCAGCTAGTGCGTCACGAGAGCCGCGAAAAGGCCTACTGGTCCGGCAACGTGCCCGCTGTTAAGGCTACCAACAAGCGGGCATAGGCGCTACACCATAGGCGGTGACGCAGCAGCGGCGCGGCAGTGGCCGCTGGCCGCAATGGGGTGTGAAACATGAAGTCGACAAATCGGGTGCCCGCGAGCGGGCTGGCTCTCATCCTGCTCGCGGCCGCACTCGCGGCTGCAGCTTGCTCCAGTTCAAGCGACGGTCCGGAACCACCCGCGACAGCAGCCCCGGGTGGTCCGGCCGGCCCCAGCGGCATGCAGGCCAATTCGGCGACCCAGGAGCCGCCGCCCGCCCAGGGCCCACAGGCCACTGCGGGCGGGGGCGCGCCCAACACCCCCGGGGTCGGCCCGATGGGCGGGAATAATCCGCCCGGCAGCGGGAACAATCCGCCGGGCATGGGCCCAGCGCCTGGATCGAACGAGGGCTCAGGGATGATGGAGCAAGCGACGAAGTCGGACCCCTTCAAGACCGCCCGTTGGTCGATGATGGGGTACGACGCTCGCAACCACTACCACAATCCCATGGAGCAGAGCCTCAGCGTCGAGAACGCCGGCCAGCTCGAGGTGAAGTGGACCTTCGAGGTAGGTGGCTTTCCACCCGGAACCCCGGTGATCGCCGAGGGCAAGGTGTTCGTGCTGTCGACCGGTGGGCTCTATGCCATCGACTTCCTCACCGGAAAGCAGGTCTGGCGCAATACGGACCTGAAAGGCACCTCGTCGGTCGCCTATCACGACGGCGCCCTGTACGTGCACACGACCCCGGGCGCGGATGTCTACAAGGTCGACCCGGCGGACGGCAAGCCCCTGTGGGGCCCGGTCAAGAGCTACGCGCGGGCAGGCGCGGATGGCACGTCCTCGCCGATCGTCGCGAACGGCAAGGTATTCGTGGGCCACTCCACGTCCCTCGAAATCTCGGATCCCCAGGGAACGCAGCGCGAAGCCCAGGGCGGCGTGGCCGCGTTCAACACGTCCGACGGCACGGAAGCATGGCACTACATCACGACGACGTTGCCCGAAAACGGCGCCATGGTGTGGTCGACCGTCGCGGCCGACGACACCGCGGTCTACGCCACGACCGGCAACAACTACACCATGGCCGGCCCCAACTCCGACGCGATTCACGCAATCGCCGACATGGATGGCAGTCGCCTGTGGGCCAACCAGGTCCGCCAGGGCGATATCTGGGTGCTGACCAACCCGCTCCTGATCGCCAACCCCGATACGGACTTCGGTGCCAACCCCATCCTGGCCGAGGTCGGCGGTAAGCAGGTCGTGGCGGCTGGCGACAAGGCGGGCGATTTCTGGGTGATGGACCGGGCCGACGGCAGCATGGTCTGGAGTCGCACGGGCCTCAGCGGCAGTAGCTCCCAGGCCACCGGCGGCGTCCTCAACAGCGGCGCCTTCGACGGCAACGCCTTCTACGCGGTCGCCAATGAGCCGCCGTTCAACAGCGTGCTGGTCGCGATGAATGCTGCGGACGGCAAGGACCTGTGGCCTCCCAAGCGCTTCACGGCGATCACATTTGGCATCCCCTCGCTGGCCAACGGTGTGCTGGCGGTGCCGATCAACGAGCAGCTGCACATCCTGAACGCCGCCACGGGTGAGTCGCTCAAGATGTTCACCACTGGCGGCACGATCGCGGCGGGCGCGCCTGCCATCGCCGGCGGGCGGATCGTGGTGGGCAGCGGCCTGGACTACCCGCTACAGGCCTCTACCATCAACAACAACGAGATCATCTGCTACGGCCTGCCCGGAGACGAGGAAAAAGCCGTCGCGGGTCCCTCCGAAGGGACGATGGATCCAGGAAACGACCCGGGCGGCGACCCCATGGCGCCGACGTGGACGGCGATCTGGGACAACATCATCGTGGGCACCGGCTGCAACGGCGGCGCGCTATGTCATGCCGGCACGGTCGGCAACCTGACCATGAACGACAAGGACGAGGCCCACGCCGCATTGGTGGGCGTGCCTGCCATGGGCATGAACACCACGGGCGACAACCCGGACTGCGTCGACAGCGGCCTGACGCGCGTCGTGGCAGGTGACCCGGCCAACAGCCTGCTGATGCAGAAGCTGGACGGCATGCAGACCTGCGGTGTCCAGATGCCGCCGGGAGCCTTGCTGGAAGAGGCCCAGAGGAACCAGATCCGCACCTGGATCATGAACGGTGCAGCGAACGACTAGCGACCTTGAGTCAGCGTTTCGTGCACGTTGGATCAAGGTTGGTCGCGTTACCTTAATTGGATGCGTCTGGACAAGGTCGCTAGCTAGCCCAGGCACCGGGGCTGGCGCCCCGTCCCATTCAAGCGGGAAACTTA
>JAPPOR010000093.1 GCA_028817905.1 Myxococcales bacterium | reverse complement strand
GGGCTAGGGGCCTTCGTGGCCACGAATTTCTTGCTAGAAAGTCTGCGCATGCGTACAGTGCCGGCATGTCGGACGATCCGGGACAGGGCGGGGTTCGGACCGAGCTCGCAGAAGCTCGCCGAACACCCTGGCGGCATCCCGGTGGGCTCCGAGCGCTGCTCAGCGACTGGCAGGGCGATGTGCGCATCTGGCGCAACGTGACCTATCACGAGCAACTGGCGGCGCGCTCCGCGCAGTATGCGGAGGTCCCGGAAGGAATCGGCCCCAAGGTGCGTGCAGCCCTTTCCGCACGGGGGATCGGCCGGTTGTACGCTCATCAGGCGCGTGCCTACGAACTCGCGACCGCCGGGCGGGACGTTGTGATCGCTACCCCAACGGCGTCGGGCAAGAGCCTCTGCTACAACCTGCCGGTTCTGGATGCTCTCGGTTGTGCGCCTGAAGCACGCGCCCTGTATGTGTTTCCAACCAAGGCCCTGGCTCGCGACCAGGAAAACGCCCTGCGCGGCCTGCTTTCCGACGCGGGCCTGTCCCACGGCGCGGTGACCTACGATGGCGACACGCCGGCAGATGTTCGACGGGCGGCGCGCCAACGGACCGGGCTGGTCTTGACCAACCCGGACATGCTGCACGCCGGCATCCTGCCGCATCACGCGGATTGGTCGCGGGTGTTTTCCAACCTGCGCTACGTGATCATCGATGAACTGCACACCTACCGCGGCGTGTTCGGTTCCCACCTGGCCAACGTCCTCAGGCGCCTGTGCCGGATTGCGGAGTTTCACGGCTCGCGGCCGGTGTTCCTGTTCGCCTCCGCTACCATCGGCAATCCGGCCGAGCATGCCGAGCGTATGATCGGTCGTCCCGTTGCGTTGTTGGCCGACAGCGGCGCGCCCACAGGTCCGCGCCGGGTGATCGTGTACAACCCTCCGGTCGTCAATGCCGAGCTGGGGATGCGTCAGAGCTACGTCAAGGCGTCGGTGCGCCTGACCACCGATCTCGTACGTCAGGGCGTATCGACGCTTGTGTTTGGACAGTCCCGCAACAACGTCGAGGTCATGCTCAAGTATCTACGGGAGCGGCTTGCACGGGACCGGATCGACCCCACGAGCGTTCAGGCCTATCGCGGTGGTTACCTGCCCGACCAGCGCAGGCGGATAGAAGAACGCCTACGGGCGGGGGACATCCGATGCGTTGTGGCCACCAATGCGCTTGAACTGGGCATCGACATCGGCTCGCTCGATGCTGTGGTGTGCGCTGGCTATCCCGGTACGTTGGCGGGCCTGTGGCAGCGTTTCGGTCGTGGAGGTCGACGGGGCGAGGAGAGTCTATCGCTGCTGGTGGCCTCGAGTGCCCCGCTGGATCAATACGTGGCACGCGACGCCCAGGCGTTGCTCGGCGCGCCTTCCGAGGCTGCACGCATCGACCCGGACAACGTCGAGATCATCGTGCAGCACATCAAGTGCGCGTCTTTTGAACTGCCGTTCGAGGACGGGGAGGGGTTTGGCGACGTACCGGCAGACGTGGTGGCCGACGCCCTGCGATTCCTTGCGGATAGCCGCCTTGTGCACCCGGTCACGAGCGGCGAAGGAAGGACTCGCTATCATTGGTCGGCCGACAGCTATCCCGCCAACCACGTATCGCTCCGCAGCGTAGGTTGGGACAACTTCGTGATCATCGACGTTGCTGGCGAGACGATCATCGGCGAGATGGATTTCCGTTCCACCCACACAATGCTCCACGAGCAGGCGATCTATCAGCACGGAGGCGAGCAGTTTCAGGTGGAGCGGCTGGACTTCGACAACCACAAGGCCTACGTACGAAAGGTTACGCCGGACTACTATACCAGTGCGATGACCCACGTCGCCGTGTCGGTTCTCGAGCAGGAGGAGGGCGGCCCCCTAGAGCTTCCTGGTCGTCTTCTGGGGCAGGCGCAGGACGAACGCGGGACTCGCAGCGGTGGTGCACAGGTGGGGGCTGGCGATGTGAGTGTGGTGGAGAAGGTCGTCGGGTATAAGAAGATCCGCTACAACACGCACGAGAACGTTGGCTATGGCGAGGTGCGCTTGCCGGAAATGCAGATGCACACAACCGCCTTCTGGCTGATGGTCCCGGAGGATTTGGTGGGTGCGTTGCCGGTTCCGCGACCGACGGCGATCGATGCCCTACGCGGCTTGGGCAACGCGCTTCACACGGTGGCCAGTGTCGGGCTGATGATCGATCCCCGCGATCTCGGCCACGCCCTAGGCGACCGCAAGCAGGACGAGGATCTTCCTTCGAAGGGCCATGGTTCGGGACCCGGCTTTGACCCGACGATCTTCCTCTACGATCGCATCCCAGGGGGAATCGGCCTGTCGCCGCGGATCTATGACGAGCGGGTCGCCCTGTTGTTCCGTACCCGCCAGCTGATCGATGGTTGCGGCTGTGACGAGGGGTGTCCGGCGTGTGTTGGACCGGTCGCCGGGGAGGGCGAAGCCAGTGGCGATCTTCCCTCCCGCAAGCTGATTGGGCTCTGGGTGCTGGACAAGCTCGGAGTATTGACCGTTCATTGAGAGCCACCATGCGCTTTTCGGACAAACTCGCGCGTCTACGACCGATGGCTAGCGACGGCCGGGCGGCCCGGCGCCCCTTGCCCGATCCACCCGAGCGGTCGGGGTTTGAGCATGCCTCGTCCGAGTCGATTTCCAGCGACCCCGAGACCTCGGAGCGGCTTGCGCGCCTGCGAGCACTGATGGGCGAGGTGGCCCAGCGCGATCAACGGCGCAAGCGTCCCCGCCGGCGCGTCGCTGCCCCGGAGCCGCTGCCGGTGGGGGAGCGGGTCGATCGAGGCCATGGCACCATGTATCTGCTGGAACGCTACCTCGACCCCCAGCACTGTCACGGCCGTGTCCCGGTGGCCTCCGCCCTCGAGGTTCCGGCCGAGCTGATCGGCTCGCTTTCGCTAGACCCGGAGCTGGCCGACGTGGATCCCTCGCGCATGTTGATTCTCGACACCGAGACGACGGGCCTCGCTGGGGGCACGGGCACGGTTCCCTTTCTGATCGGCCTGGCGTTCTTCGATGACGGTGTCCTGAAGGTCGAGCAGGTGTTCCTGGAGAACCTCGGCTGCGAGGCGCCCCTGCTTCACCACTTGCGGGAACGCATCGCTGCCGCCAGCTGCGTTGTGAGTTACAACGGCAAGTCCTTCGACTGGCCGCTTCTTCGCAACCGCTACATCCTCAACCGCGTCCGTGCCCCGGAACTCCCCCCGCATCTGGACTTGTTGCATTGCGCCCGTCGGGTATTCAAGGAGCGACTGGAGGCGGTCAAGCTGACCGCCATTGAGCGCGATGTATTGGGCTTCGATCGAGAAGGAGATGTTCCCGGAGCCGAAATCCCGGGTCTGTACATGAACTATCTGCGCGGTGGGGACGCGCGCGGTGTGGTTCCGATTCTGGAACACAACGAGCTCGATGTGATCGCGCTGGCGTCACTCCTGGGCGAACTCGGCAGGCATTTCTCCGAGGTTCAGCACGGCGGGGATGCGCGCGATCATCTCGCCTATGCCCGGCTCGCCGTACGCGTGCAGGACGAGACCCGTGCACTGGCCTTCGCCGAAGCCGCTGCGGCAGGCGCCGAGGACGACGAGCTGCGTGTGCGCGCGGGGTTGTTATCTGCGGAGGTGATGCGGCGTCGGGGTGACTACGCGGGAGCGGCCACCTGCTTGCAGGCGGTGCTCTCCGCGACCGGTGTCTGTGCCCTAGCTTCGGAGGTTCACCTGGCGTTGGCCAAGCTCTACGAACATCGGCTGCGCGATCTGCCGTTGGCGCATCGCCACGCCTTGCACACGCTCGACAGCGAAGGGCCACAATCCCATGGTCGTCGCCTCGGCCGCCTGCGTCGTCGCTTGCTCGCTCACTAGCTAG
>JAPPOR010000530.1 GCA_028817905.1 Myxococcales bacterium | reverse complement strand
GGATAGAGCAGCGGCCTTCTAAGCCGACGGTCGGGTGTTCGAATCGCCCCGGGGGCGCCCTTTGATTCTCGCTGCTTGGCGAGGTCGGCGGACTGACTTCTCTCAGGGATCGTCGGTCTTCGCGGCGATCAGCTTGTCCAGATCGAGGAGATCCTGGGGTCGACCGCTAGCCCGCTTGTTGATGATGAGGTCATCGAGCGACAGCATAGAGATGGGGATGCCGGCGTAGGTCGACGGCAGGCGGCGTTGCCACGCGCTCTCGAACTCCACCCCATCGATCTTCGTGACGATATCGATGCGGTTCGGCGCGACGCCAATCTGGAACACCACCCCGGGTGTGGCGAGATCCGCGACGGTCAGGTCCGCGAGCGGAGCACCGAAGGCCTCAAGCGCACGCCGCACGCGTTCGGCGTTCTCCGCGGATGGGCGCACCCAGATATCCAGGTCCTTCGTGTACCGCGGTTCGGTATGCAGCATCACCGCATGCGCGCCAACGACGATGAACTCAGCCGCCTGGTCGGATAACGCGGCAAACAGATCTTTGAAGTCTGGGTTCGTCGCCATCGAGCCCCCGGAAGGTTCGGTACTCGTTGACCAGCTCCCACGCCGCCTCGAAGATCCCTTCGTGCCCGACTTCGCGCCAGAACGCGCGGTCAAAGGATCCGTCGTCGTGCTCGCCGGGGCGCAGCACCCTGGCCATCCGTACCTGCTTGGTCACGCTCAGAGCATACCACGCGTGGAGCCAGCCCTGCAGCACGAGGCCGGAGCTGGTGGTTAGGCTGAGAACCGCGGTGCGAAAGCCTGGAATCCCAGGGTGGCACGTCCTTCGGCCGCGTCCACCAGGGGATGGTTCGAACACCGGGGCACTGCGAGCCCGGCAAAGAAACCCGCCCGGACAGGGGCCCTCCGGAGGCCCTCCGAGCCGTCCTAAATACATGCAATCATGATCGTCTGGGAGGCCTTCTAAGCCGACGGTCGGGTGTTCGAATCGCCCCGGGGGCGCCCTTTGATATCGTCAAGGAAAGTGGCTATTCGAGCGCTCCACATCGGTTGCCACTTCTCTTCCCCGCGCTGTTTTCCTTGTTTGAGTTCCCGCTAATCGCTCTCAGGCCCGCAGTTGCTTACACTGCGCCCCTTCGGTAGCTTGGTTGCGTCATCTCCGCAGGCCTTGGCAAGCTGCTCCTGGGTGAGGCCAAAGGCCTCCCGGAGGTCCGCGCCGCGCAAGCTCGTTCCCGTCAAGTCGGCAGCCTCAAGACTTGAGGCCTCCAGCCGCGCATGGCTGAGATCCGCACCTGAAAGGTTGGCACCTTCGAGGTAGGCCGCAAAGCGGTTCGCAGCCCCTAGGTTTGCGTCCTCCAGGTCCGTCCCACGCAGGTACGCCCTAGGTAGGCTTGCGCCCTGGAGGTCTGCGAACTTCAAGATTGCGCCCCCGAGGTTCGCGCCCCCGACGTTCGCCCCTCGCAAATCTGCGTGCTTGAGCCACCCCTGCTGTAGACGCGCCCCAACGAGGATCGCATCGCGAAGGCCCGCGTACTCCAAGTCCGCTCCGGCTAGGTCCGCCCTCATGAGCTGTGCTTCTTCCAAGTACGCACCCGCTAGTCGTGCATCGTGGAGCCGTGCGTCGTTCAGGATCGCTTGTCTCAGGTCCGCGAGCCTCAGGTCCGCGTATGCCAGATCGATCCCTTCGAGGTGGGCATTAGCCTGGTCCAGCTTGCGGAGTGACAAACGCGGAGGCTCTGGCCCCTCGTTCGGAAGGGTCGCCAGTGGCAATGGGCTGCGCCGTCGCTCGATCTGCACGAACGCTCTCAGCGCCTCTTCCCGCGCGCGGGTGTCGGCCCTGGCTGGGCAGAGAACGCTGACACGGACTGATCCGCAATCGACTCCGCCGAGGTAGCATGCGAAGTTCGTGCGCTTGTAGCGGATCTTCTCGCTGTCCGAGCAGGTCTCCTTGCGGTCGTACAGCGTTGCGAGGAGCGCTGCTCGGCGCGCAACGTAGTCCTGCTCGGACTGCATCTCAATCTGTTCTTGCAGTGTCTTGTTCTGCTCCCGGAAGTGTTGATTCTGTTCCTCGACCAGCTTGTTTTGGCGATCAAATTTCTCGTTTTGCTGCACCAGGATCTCGTTGGCCCACAACGCCGCAAGCAAGCCGAGGACTGCTACTCCCAGCCCGAACAGGCCGAACGCGGTCCCCCCGGCTGCGACCAACGCTGGAGACGCAACACGGTATGCCAGCGCCAACCCACTCGCTCGTTTGAGCGCCAGCCAGTTCTGCCTCTCCTCGGCAGTAGCATCCTCCACAGCTTCGAGATCACGATAGCGCCACCAGTTTCGCAGCACGGCGAGCAACCGGTGCTCCTGCTCGATCATTCGTACGTCCTGAGCCAGATCGCGCTTGGTCTGGGCCGCTTGGTTCGTAGCTACTCGGGCCTCAAGTCGCGCGACACGCCTAAGGACATCGTCAGAACCCGGCGTGGTCACCTCGCCGAGTTATCGCGCCTGGCCTCGACGAGTCAACTCGGAGATCGTCGTTCACGTATCCGCGTTCCCTTCAATCGCACCTTCGTGTCATGCCGCTCACGTCGCCGATTTTGGACCGGCCAGCCACTTTGCCTGCTCGATCAGCCCGAGTTCGTGGAAGACTCGGCCGAACACCAGGTTGCGCAGCTTTGGCTCCGAGCATTGCCTTGATGCCCTCGACGGCCATCAGCTCCCCCAGCCTCGCCAGCGCAGAGCCAGGTTGCGGTCGTAGCGGGCACATAGCGAAGCTCGCGCTCCAACTCGTCGAGTCGCACAAGGCTGCGCGCGGCGCCGATGCGTAACAGCTCGCGGCGCAGCTCGTAGTCGGCAACCTCGGAGATCAGCGTGGCCCTCCACTACCTCCGCTAGCCAGTCGCGCACATCCTGGTACTTGCGGGGGTGGCACACCCGACCCAGGATCCCGGTATCGAGCAGAAGCTTCATGCGCCGTTGTCGGACGTCGGCTTCTGTTCGAGGTGCAGCGGTGTGATGTCCTCGACGTCCCACTCAGGCTCGTCGCCGGCCGCTTCGGCCTGCCAGCGCGCAAGCATCGCCTTCACGCGAGCAGCGCGCTCCGCGCCGTCGTCGAGGGGTGGACGGTTGGCGGGTCGTTCAGATCCCATGTTCTCAGCATAGCGCTCGGCCCTCCAGCTTGCCACCGCAGCGGCCATCCGGACATGTGATCTGAAGCGAAGGGAATGGAAGCGCGTCCGAGCGTATCGCGCTGGTCATGGCGACTGAGACCGCGGTGATTGCTCCAAGCGGCCCGAATGGCCCTCCGAGGGCCCTCCGATGCAGTACAACTAAGTGCAATAACATCAGTTTCGGAGGCCTTCTAAGCCGACGGTCGGGTGTTCGAATCGCCCCGGGGGTGCCGCTCCAAATCTGACCAGATTCATCGGGTTCGCGACTCGCGCGGCGCCTTCGAACCCGGTGCGGGCGCCCCGCGCCAAAGCGCCGCCTCCATGCACCCATGCACTGCTTCGTAGTGTGTAGTCTCGCGCTGTAGTCTCGTGCCATGCGATAACCGGGGTTCAGCCCGGGGAGCACGGCCCTCTCCGCGGGCGCGCCCGCGCTGGCTTCGACGCTGGGGCTAGCCAGCTAGCACGCAGCGCAGTGACGACTCGGCCAGTGCCCCGCGGTCGTCTAGGTCGAAGCTGTACTGGGCGAAGAACTCCTGTGCTTCGCCCTCGTTGTTCTGCAGTGTGACGATACACGCTCGCCCAGACTTGGCGGTCTTGCAGATGGCGTCCCAACGGGTGGCTCGCTGCTGTTGCTCACGTACCAGGCGCGCGATCGATGCCTGCGGGTCATGCGCGAAGATCTCTTGGCAGCTGGAGTCTGCGTTGTCCACGGTTAGGGCCGTGTGCATCAGAATCGCAAGCACTGCGT
>JAPPOR010001041.1 GCA_028817905.1 Myxococcales bacterium | reverse complement strand
TGCGAGTCGGTCCGCGAGTTGGTGAAGAACTGCGGGCTTGCAAGTGTCCCCTTCTAGCTGTGGCGACTACTTTCGTGTTCTTCCACGATTTGCGAGATCTTCTTGACCAACGCGGAGGGTCGAAACGGCTTCCGCAGCCAGTTGGTGCACTGGTCCAAGGCCTGGTGCCATCCCAGCTCATCGGCGGTGGCGGCCGACAGGATGATAATCGGCATAGTGGCCGCCCTCCCGCCTTGTTGGCGGGCCTGGCGGCAAAACTCCAACCCGTTCATGTCCGGCATCATCGCATCCGACAGCACCACATCGAACTCGCCCCGCTGAAGTTCCGAGAGTGCCGTCCGCGCGGACTCGACGATCGTCGCGTCAAATCCACCGATCTGCTTGAGGGTGAGCCGCAGCAGCTTGAGCGTTACGGGATCATCGTCAACCGCCAGGATTCGAATCGGGGCTCGGTCGGGCCCTGCGAGCGCCGTCTCGGTGCGTGGTGCCGGTGGCGCGGGTGCTTGCGAGTCGGCCAGCGGACCGGCAGTCGCAGTGGCTCCTATCTCGTCGGCGCGGTCGGCGAGCTCGCGTGCGAGCTCGGCGACCACTGGTGGGGGTGAGAGACTGGCCCGTTGCTCCAGGTGTGCGGCCATGTCGGTTAGCTCCTGGTGGCCGTAGGTGCCGGCGATGCCGCGCAGCTTGTGGCTCTGGCTCTTGATCTCACGGCGCGCGCCTTCGTCCCCGTTGTCCAGGCGATCGGCAGCATCCTTCAACGCCTGAGCCCTTTGTCCGAGTCCCGCCTCCATGCGCTGCTTGAGGGCGGCCAGACGCGCCTCGAACGCTTTCATTGCATCTGAACCTTCAGCCATTCATCGTCCCCGGCGCGCCCCTGACGGACTCTGTAGGTCCATCCTTACATGTGGCACCTCGTCCGCGCTTTGCGTGCCGGTTGGGGCGGGGCCATTGGGCCAGTGGTGTTCGCCCTCAATCCAACCAGGTGGCCACGCGATCGGGGTGTCAACGTGAACTCAAGCCGGTGTACAATAGGGATCACTGGGAATCCACTCAACCACCATGCGTGATTCGCTCATGTCGTTTTTTTTGCAGGGACGCCGTTCCTGGAGTCGGGGACTTGGAAGGCCGACAGGGGCATGGGCCAGGAGCAACACCCGAAAGTGAAGAGCCCGGGCGCATCGACGCGACCCAGTTTGCCCGCAGGGGCGGGTCGTCCTGCTCGCCGCGCCTCCGACGGAAAGCCTACGATGGCCAGCAGTGGCGGGCTGTCCTCGGGCAAGGAAGCAGAAGGCGACTGGGAGGGCCCGGCTGCTGGCACCCTGCTTGGCGACTCCTATCGTGTGGTGGGCCCCCTGGGGCAGGGTGGTATGGGCGTGGTCCTGCTTGCGGTCGACGAGCACCTGCAACGGGATGTGGCGATCAAGCTGATTCGTCCCGCGTTCGTCAGTAGTTCGGACGCCCGTGATCGCTTTCTCGTTGAGGCGCGGGCCATGGCCCGCGTCCATCACGAAAACGTTGTCGAGATCTATGCGTTTGGCGAGGTCGATGGGGCTCCGTACTTCGTCATGGAGTACGTGCCAGGGAATGACCTCGCGAACTGGCTGGACGATGCCATGCTCGAGGGCCGCCTGCCCTCGATCGACAACTCCCTAGGCTATCTAGATCAGCTTTGCCGCGGCCTTTCAGCCATTCATGCGTCTGGTACCGTGCATGGGGACTTGAAGCCGTCCAACATCCTGTTGGGGGCAGCCGCTCGAGTGGCGATTACCGACATGGGGCTGTCTCGCGTGTTTGAGGCGGACGGAAACGCGACCGCCCATCCGATGGCAGGGACCCCGGCCTACATGGCACCGGAATTTGTCCGCACGGACCTACCCGCTGGTCTCATCCATCGGGCCGACATCTATGCGCTCGGCGTGATCGCGTACGAGATGCTCGTCGGGGAGCCACCCTGGCACATCGATACGACGGCCGACATGTTGCGCGTGCATGCCGGTGAGCCGGCGCCCTTGCCGAGCGATCTGCGCCCCGAGCTGACCAGGGTATTCGATGCGCCGCTCCTGGATGCGCTCTGCATGGATCCGAGCCGGAGAACCGCGACGGCCGAGGACTTCCGGCGCGACCTGTTGGCGGCCCGTGAGCGGCTGACATCCAACCATGGGGCGCTGCGGATCCTGGTTGCCGATGACGACCAAGACTTTCTGGAGCTTGCCAAGGAGACGCTGGCCTATGGGTTCCCTGGGGCCACGATCGAGGGCGCCCGGGACGGGGATCAGGCACTGGCGGCCTGCGAACGCAAGCCCGCGTCGCTGGCGGTCATCGATCTGGACATGCCCGGCATGAACGGGATCGAATTGGCGGCCACCCTCCGGGCGCAAACGGACATGCCGATCGTAGTCGTGACCGCTTCGGGCGGGGCACCGGACTGGAAGCTGCTGCAGCAGATGGGGGTGACGGGCTTCCTGGTCAAGCCGATCGACCCCTATGCGTTGATCGCCCTGGCGCGAAAAGCAATCGGACTCCGTTAGTCCAGGGCCTCGTCGGCGCGCGCGGTGGCTACCCAAGTGCTTGGCTTCGCGGGAGTTTTTGTAGGTGTTCCCACGGCGGGGGCCGCCTGTTCGACGGGCGAGGGACCCTGGCCATACCAGGGCCGCCAGGCCTTTGGCCTTTGCCAAGCGAAGCCGAAACGTCTGGCGTGCCCGGGTTCTGCTGACTTCCAGACCCCAGCCCGGCTCCGCGGGGATTTCGATGAACGAGGCAACACGCACGCGTAAGTTCAGCTCAAGCCAACGTCTCCCGCGCCGGACTGATTTCGCGAGCGCGGGCGGGTGCAGGATCCCGGCGGAGCCGCGGTGGTGGCAAAAGGACGGTTCTTCTTTGTCGGTGATTGCAGTAGTTTCTCGCGCTGATGGTGGACGGTCCTCCGAGACCGGCGAATCCGAGCACTTGGGCCGGCGTTTGGTGGCCGCAGGTGCTAAGCGTTCATTTTCCCCTCAAGGTGCGTAGGGACCGAGACCATGAGAGTAGCGTTTATGAAGGCCATTAGCGCCGCGGCCTGCGTGGCCCTTGTTGTAGCCCTGGCCGGCTGCGCCAGCGAGCCAGAGCCTATCGATCGAGTGGGCGTCAACGTCGTCGAGAAGGCCCTCTTTGACGGCTCCTGGTACATGGGCCGGACCGTGATCGACGTCGATTACGCCGGCTCCCAGGTCGGGACGTTCCCAGGCGACCTGGCGAGCGATGCGGCCCAGGCGTTCACCGCGCTGCCCCGCATCCGCTGGGTCATCGACGAGGACTTTCTATTCGCTTATCGGGACTATCGACTGGTGATGGGCACAGAGCCGGATCCCAGGGGTTCCCGCGCCCCGCAGGAGGACGACGAGGATGTGTACGGCGAGCCCGTGGCCGCCTACGCGATCGAGAAGCATTTCGACATTCGCCGCGCTTACAATCCCTCCACCGGTGAACAACAGAACGTCGTGGTGGAGAACAATACGGACCGGCCCTGGTTCGAGCGCGAGTTCATGCGGGTCGACTGGTCCAAGAACCACTTGCCGGCGTTCTTTGGCCAGAGCGCCGACATGCAGGCTGTCTTCGGTGTCTGGGAGCGCCAGCCCGCCGATCTGTTTGTTCAGGACTACTCCCAACTACCCGAGTCCTGGGAGCCCAGCTTCGACTTCTACTCCTGTTCTGGTTCAGGCGAAGGGGAGGAGGACTGTCCGTCCTACGAGCGCGACCTCATGGGGGAATACGATCCCGGCGAGTTCTATCACATGAGCTTCGTCAGTCAGGAGATCATGGCGCCGGGCCAGGTCCCAGATGGTTTCAGCGGCGAACAGGTCAACTGGTGTGTCGCCCAGGGTTACCTGTCGGTGCCGGCCTGCAGCAACGTCGTGTCTTTCGTCCGGACCTCGTTCATCAAGGTTAGCGATCGACACCAATACGAACCGGTCAACTGGGTGGATAGTCGCTTCGATCGCTTCGGGTATTTCAGGCTTAGCCAAGACGTCCTCGACCGCTCGAACGGCGAGCCCGATGATCCAGCTTTCGGCTACACCGACTTCATCAACTACAACGTCAACCGCCACAACATCTGGCGGCAATGGCACGACGAGGACGGTGATCCGGTTCCCTATGCGGATCGCGACGTGCGTCAGATCGTTTGGTACGCCACTCCGGAGCTGCCCGCGCACCTGGTGCGTCCATCCTTCGACGTGATCGGCCAGTGGAACGAGAGCTTCATGGGGACGGTTCGCCACCTGCGCGGGGAGGCCTTGCCGCAGTACCCCGAGGTCGAGTGCCAGACCGGTGACCCGGACGGTTACTGTTACTGCCAGGAGGACCCGCAGTCCGGGGAGATCATGAACGAGCGGTGTCCCGGTCAATATGACCCGTTCACTCCACCCGAGGACTACGGCGAGGATGCAGTGGACCCGTACGACTGCTGGGTCGAGGTGCCTGAGGGAGCCGAACCCGATCTTGAACAGCCAAGTCTCAGCGACGAGGATTTCAACGGGTGGTTCGATGCCCGGTTTGTGGGCGACGAATGCGTGACTGTTCTGCGCATGAACACCTGCAACCGTGCCAGCATCGCCGAAAACGACGGCACCGCGGAGGGGCTAGCGTGCGAGGAGCGCGGTGATCTGCGCTTCAAGTTCCTGAGCTATGTCGACCAGCCCGGCACCGGGTTCTTAGGTATCGCGACCCTGCGTAGCGACCCGGTCACAGGTGAGATTGTGGCCGGGGACGCCAACATCGGTGGGCCCGCGCTGGACAGCTTTCGCACCGGCGCTTTGGAGACCTATGACCTGCTCAACGGCACGCTCGATCCACGCGACATCGTCACCGGTGAGAACGTGCGCACCTACTTCGAGAACCTGGGTCGGGTCGACCTCCCGGCGCGGCCGCGCAGCAACTTCACAGCCGCGATAGAGAGTGGCCATGGCGACTCGCCGGTGGTCGCGCAAGCGCGAGAGGAAATCGACAATGTCATGGGGCGCGCCCTCGAGCGTATGGAGCGTCTCAAGGGTGCTGATGGGCAGAGCCAGATCTTCAGCGACCGGCGCGAAGCACTGATCGGTTCCGACATCGAGGAACGTTTGATGTCTGGGCCTGAGGGCTTGGTCATGGCTGGCGTGGATGCCGTGTCCTCTGCCGACAAGCCGGAGCTCTCCGAGGCGGCGCTCGATCGGGCCTCTCCGTTCCGCAACAACGCGGTCGAACGGCTCGAGGAGTTTCGCCGGGAGGAAGAGCGGTTGTCGCGCGCCAATGTGATGATGCCAAACGAGTACGTTGACGACTCGATCCAGTGGTTCGTAAACAAGCACAAGGATTGGTCGCGCGCGCGCCTCAGCTTCGGGGTCAACAGGTTGTTGTATCGCCAGACGCAGTTGCACGAGGTGGGGCATTGCCTCGGCTTGCGTCACAACTTTGGTTCCAGTGCGGACACCGACCACTACCGCCCGGAGTACTACCAGATTACGGAACGCTTCGAGCTACCTGCCCCAGGTGACTACGACAACGATGGTGTCATGGGGCTGTCACCGGCGGAGCAGGCCGAGTTTGAGCGCGACTACCGCGACGCACGACGCTACCGGGAGCTGGCTGGGATCGACGGTGCGATGAATTCCTCCGTCATGGAATACTCGGCGAACTGGTATCAGCGCCTGCAACCGCTGGGGCGCTACGACCATGCTGCTGTGCAGTTCGCATACGGTGACCTGGTCGAGGCCTACGACGGGCCGCGGAGCGGCAACGCGCCGCGGGACACCTACAAGTGGTATCTGGGCGGAGAGGTCTGCGAGCGTGATTCGGACTGCCCGTTCTCCGAGAGCGGGGACCACGCGGGCGAGCTGCTCGAGAGCAACCTGGACATGGGCCTGACGCAGCGCTGCGTACAGAATCCGGCCACCGACAGCGCGCGGTTGTGCTCGAGCTTCGATGAGGACGTGGTGGACGCCGCTGAGAGCGGTGCCGACGTAGCCCCCCTGACATACCGCTTCTGCAGCGACACACGTGCCAATCGTACGCTTGCCTGGTGCAACCGCTTCGATGAGGGGGACTCCTATCGAGAGATCGTGCGCAATGTCGCGGAGAGCTATGAGCGCAGCTACATCTTCACCTCTTTCCGTCGCTACCGGCGCAACTTCACGATCCAGTCCTACCGCGGCAGTTTGATCGATCGACGCCTATCCATTCTTCAGAACATCTACAACAGCCTGGTCTACAAGTACGTGCTGCAGCCGGAGTTCCGGCAGGAGGTGGGGCGCTACGGCTTCTACGACCAGTTCCTCGCCACCACCGATGTTCTCAACTTCTATGGAAGCGTCCTCGCCCAACCGAGCGTAGGCGGCTACGTGTACAACCAGCCGACCCAGTCCTATCGATTGTTCTACCGTGACCCGGATGCCGATGACGCAGACCTATCCGTACCCGTTGGCCTCGGCCGCTATTACAATTCGGACTACCAAGCGGGGCTAAGCGGCATCGAGCGCCTCGAGCGGATCGGTAGCTTCATCGACAAGGTGTACGTGATGCAGATGATGACCTTTCGCGGTTTGGCATCGAACTACACTGCGGACGTGAGCTTCTTCACCAACTTCTACGATCTGTTCCCCAACGAGATGCAACAGATCTTCAGCGGACTGATCCGCGGCTTCCCGACGGCGTACATGCCTCGACTGGTATGTCCGGATGAGGAGGACGAGTGCCGCGACCCGCGGCTCGTGTACATGGATTTCTACCGGGGCGACTGCTCGCAGGCGGATACCTGTCGTCCGAACCCGGTCGAGTCCACCTACAGTGGTCTCCCGGTGCTGGACGGTGGTACCAGCCTCTCCTTGCAGATCTACGCTTCGCTGTACGCGCTGAGCGAGTTCCCCATCTATTTCGACTCCACGTTCCAGAACCAGCTGTTTATCTGTATCGAGGGCAACGGAGATTGCTTCGAGCCAGCGCCGAACGATGTCGAAGGCGAAGACTACGTCCGATACACAAGCGACTTCTACCGCCGGAACTTCCTGGCGTTTCAGGTCGAGCCCAAGGAGAACGTCGGCGAACAGATCTCGATCGGTTTCGAGATGGTGACCGAAGCCAAGAACGTGGCACTGCAGCTCCGCATGCTCGACAAAGTGGTCAATGGTGACGATCGAAACTCGCTGGACAACCTGAGTGAAGCTGACCTCGCACAGCTCGACGCGGTCGGCTACCAAATCTCGACCGATCCCCAGGAGAGGGTTCTCGAGTTCGAGCGGGTCAGAAGGCGTCTGAGCCGGCTCGAGTCCTTCTTCAACCAAATGATCGAGTTCCAGCGGCGCTTCGGCATCACCGCATTGGTGCTGAACTGAGGTCCAAAATGCAGCGCAAGATGACACCAAGAGCTTTGCTGTTCCTTGCTACCGTGCTGGTCACCGCCTGCGCGAGCGAGCAACCAGAGGTTGACAGGGTTCAGACCAACCTCGTGGAGAAGGCCATCTTCGAGGGAGAGTGGTGGTTTTCGTCCACCATTATCGACGCTACCTACGATGCCTCCTACGTGGCCACGCTGGCAGGCGCGTCTTCTCCATTCTCAGGCTCCATGTCGGCGGACCTCGGCGTGGACTACAACCGTCTCGGCGCCTATGCGTTCACTCCGGTGGGCAGTCTGCCGATCGGTCGGATTCGGTGGGTCATCGACGAGGACTTCCTGTACGCGTTCCGAACCTACGAGCTGACTTCGGGTGGTAACGAGGATGGTCGCAGCAGCGATTTCCGGGGTCAGCCGCTGGCGGTGTTCGCGATCGAAGATCATGTGGACATCCAGCAGGACTACAACGCCGTCACTGGGGAGGAGTCCAATGTCCGCTCAGAAAACACCGAGGATCAACGCTGGTATGAGCGGCAGTTCATGCGCGTCGACTGGTCGGAAAACCTGATCACGGAGTTCGCCAGCAACAGCGCCCAAGACAACCAACTATTCGACAGCTTCAAGCGGACATCCACCAGCTTCTTCGTGCAGGACGAGACCCACGAGGAGCTACCCGAGGACTATCGGCCGCAGTTCGTTCGGGTCTCCGAGGACCCAGACTATCGCTTCGCTGGCGAATGGGATGGCCTTGAGCCGGGTGACGATCCGGTCCACTACATGTCGTTCGTGACCCGGGAGGCGTGGGACCCTGGGCCGAGCTGCGGCTTGTGTAGTTCAATCGGGACGACTACCCGTCACGCTTTTCTCCGCGTACCGCCCCAGCACGAATATGCCGTGGAGACGGCTACCAACCGCGAGTACGAACGCTTCGGGATCATCCGGGCGCGCCAGCCTACGTACATCCGGGGCGGCGAGGACACGTCTATTCATCGTGTTCACTGTGAGACCGACGCGGACTGTGGTGTGGGGGGCTACTGTGACACAGAGCGCAGCATCTGCAGTGGCGGTCTTACGGCCGATCGTGGCGAGACCGATTTCTTGAGTTTCCGTATGTCCCGTCACAGCCTTTATTCCTCGTCCCTGACCGACCAGACGTGTGTCAGCGACTGGGAGTGCAACGGCCGCTTCGATAGTTGCGACGACGCGAGTGACGAAGAGATGTGCCAGGAAGGGTTGGCTGAGCGCGAGGGCTCCCGCTGCGATCCGGTCGCGCAGCGATGTACGATCCCCATTCGCAACCGCCAGACCCGTGCGGTCCAGTTCACGCTTACGAAACATTTTCCGCCCTATCTGGTGCGTCGGGCGTTCGAGGCCGTGGGCCAATGGAATGCGGCGCTGATGCGCGGTCAGCGTGCGGTGACGGGCCGGCTCGCTACCGACCAGTTCTCGTGTGACAAGGACGATGACGACTGCGATTGCCCGGATGGCGAGATTTGTACGTCGGACCTGAAGCGTACAGCGCGCGTTGAGTGCCAGGACGAGGACCCCACCAAGTATTGCCATTGCGACAGCCCGGAGGCCACGCGCGGGCTGTGCCCCGACCGCTACGATCCGTTCGAGAGTCCTGAACAGGCCAGGGAACGCGGCGTTCCAAACCCGTACGAGTGCTATGTGGAGGGGCCTGCGGATGTGGAAGCGCCTACCGCCTACACGGACTATGACCAGGAGAGCAGCTACGAGTATCGTTTCGTCGGGGAAGAGTGCCTACTGACCCTTGCTTCCAATCGGTGTGATCTAGACACGTCGGCTTCCTGCCAGGAGTTGGGAGACATCCGCTTTCAGTTCCTCAACTGGATCGATCGAGGCGCAGTGTCTTTTGGGGGCGTATCCATTCCCCTCAGCGATCCTCACAGTGGCGAGCTCATCGTGGCGAATGCGGCCGTCACCGCCGAAACCTTCGAGAGCGTGGCCACGACCGCCTCCCAGTTCCTGCCCGTGCTCAACGGTGATAGTTCCGAGGATGCCTATTTCAGCGGTGAGAATGTGCGGGGCTACTTCGCTCGGCTCGGTCGAGTCGAGCACCCCATTCCCGCCGTGCCTGCGAGCGGCGACGGCACCGAGATCACCGATCCGAGCCGACCACTGGGCAACGAGACGGATCTGCTGGAGGACCTCGCCGCGCGGTTCGAGCGGGTCATGCCCAAGGCGGAACGACTGCGGGGCCAGGATGGACGTGCCGCGGTCTTGTCCGGTCGGGCCGCTCGCCTACGAAAGACCCCGGTTGGCGCCAGCGTAGCGGCCACCCTCTCGGATGCTGTCCAGGAGGTGCGGGACATGTCGAGCCCCGTTTCGCCACTTGGACCTGGCGCGTCTGGAAACCAGATCGAGTTTGAGCGGCCCCTTGACCAGGTGATGGCGGATCGCAAGCGGCTGTCCGCTATGTCCGCCAACTTCTACGACGTGGTGCGGCCCGCGCTATTCGAGTCTCAGTACTGGGGGTATTGGGCCGACCGCTTTGCAGACAGAAGCTCCAAGGAGGCCTCCATTCGCCTTCAGCAAGCGGTCTTCACGGCTATCATGGCCCACGAGGTTGGCCATTCGCTCGGGCTCGAACACAACTTCGCGGGCAGCCTGGACAGGAACAACTACCACGACGCCTACTTCAAGCTTGCTCGCCAGGTTCCCCTGCCTTGGTACCGCGAGTTTGACCAGGCCGAGTTTGGTGGCGACGAGGACGACCTCGTACATGGAGCAGAGGCCTTGCGCTACGGTGAAGCGCTCAAGGAAGCTCGGGAACAGCGGCAAGAGGCTGGCGCGGGGAACGTCATGTCCTCGTCGGTCATGGACTATCCCGGCGACCTGTCCGATCTGGCGGGCGTAGGGCACTACGATCGCGCTGCGGTTCTCTTTAGCTACTTCAATACGGTGGAGGCCTTCGAGACCGGTGACCCCACCGTCGATCCAGAATCCGACGGGGACCAGCGCGCCAGTTTGTTCAGGCTGACGTGGTCCGACACATATCGCCGAGAGTTGTGGTCGTACTACCGCGGTGGCCAGGCCTGCAACGAAAGCGCCGATTGTCCCTTTAGCACCGGTAAGGCCATGGCGGTCTATCAGCCCCTCACCCAGCGTTGCGTGACGAATCCGCGAGACCTTGGCCAGGCTGGTGCGTGCGATGGCCAGGACAACTGCGTGTGCTCCAACTATCTTGACGACTTTCAAGCCTACCAGGCCGGCACTGCCTACCGTTCCCAGTTCGATTCACCCGAGTGGGCTCCGGTCGAGTACTTGTACTGCGACGACTCCCGTGCCAATGACCTGTCCTGGTGCACTCGAAATGATGCCGGCGAGTCGTTCCAGGAAGTGGTGCAGAACTATCGAACACGCTGGAACTATCGATACCCTCGCGAGTACTTTCGCAACTTCCGTCAGGCCGGTCCCAGAATGGGCTACTCGAGGATGATGGTGCCGGATGCGGTCAAGATCTACCAGCACCTCTTCTTTCGTGCGAACTTCGAGGCGGGCTTCTCGCGCACCTTCCGGCGTCCCGAGCCCTTGCTCTTCGGTGACCAGGTGCTCGCCTCGGCGGACGCCTTCAACTGGCTGACCGAGCTCCTGAGCGCACCGGATGTGGGCACCTACGCGTTGGACGAAGACG
This sequence comes from Myxococcales bacterium, assembly GCA_028817905.1. GTDB lineage: Bacteria > Myxococcota_A > Polyangia > Polyangiales > JAFGIB01 > JAPPOR01. Next base: position 9,991 of record JAPPOR010001041.1, on the reverse strand, counting down.
CCAACGTCTACCGCCAGATCAGTGGTGATTTGGACGCTCCCGGTGGCGATTTCAGCCTCGCGCCGGGTCAGGGCTACTACATGTGGTCGGAGTACGAGGATGGTCTCAACGGCTTTGGGAGGCGGCTAGCGCGCGCTGGCACCTTCGTTGACAAGGTCCTGGCACTCGATGCGATCTCCGAGCGCGACTGGGCCCTGAACTTCACCATCGACGAGCGCTACTTTGTTAACTTCTACGACTACTTTGCTGAAGAAGTGACAGACGTGATCGGTGGGATGTTGATGCGCAACCCTCGCCAGTATGCGCCTCGCGTCACCTTCGACGACGATGGCGAGCCGGTCCTGCACTATCTTTCCAGCTATCGCGACGTCGATCTCTCCACCGGCCAAAGCAATCGTGGCGGAAACGACGAGACGTTTCCCGACCCGGCAGTGGATGGGGTCGACTCCGAGGCCCTGCGGGATCTTGCCCTATACGTCGCGTTGGCGAACTTCCCCGTGTACTTCGACACCTCGTTCGAACAGCGCTTACTCGTATTCAAGCTCGGCGGCGGGGACGGCTACAAGATCCCGGAGGCGAGGGCGGATGGGACGCCGATCTGCGGATTTGGTGAAGACGGCTGTGATGCTCCTGACTACATCGTGTACGAGTCCGATCGGCTCCACACGACCTACGTGGCGGTCACGATCGATCCGAACGGGAGCACCAACGCGGATGAGCAGCAGCTCGGCTACAAGTTGCTGCTCTCACTTCACGAGCGCCAGAATGAGATTCGAGAGCTTTCAGCGCGCATAACGGAGCTGGAGGGCACCGATCAACCCTCAGATGTGGAGCAGGAAGAGCTGTCCGAACTCGTCGACGAGCGGTCCAAGCTGCGCATCGAGCAGGACCGCGACGAAGGCTTCGCCGAATACCTGATAGAGCTCGGGCGCACGCTGGGCATCAGTACAATCTTTCTCTGATGGGAGCCAAGCAGGCGCGGCACCTCAAGCGTTGGAGAATTGTCGGCCAGGTTGCCAGCCCAGGTTGCCAGCCCAGGTTGCCAGCCCAGATTGCCAGCCCATGTTGCCAGCCCAGGTTGCCCAAGGGCCGCGCTTCTTGGCGAGCCCGGCCGGGGATCGCGGCCAGGTCCCTGTCCGGAGGTTCGAGCATCGACCAGGGTATTCGAACGCCCTACAGTTTCCCCGCCAGGCGACCGTTATAGACCGTAAGACCCCAACGGGTGACAGATCGCCAGCCCGTCCTGCAACCCTTTGCGATGACCAAGCGCGTACTAATCGTAGACGATTGCGTCAATGCCGCCGATCAGCTTAGAGCCATCGTCGATGGGTTGCCGGGGTTTGAGGTGGTCGGTCACGCCCAGAACGGGGCCGAGGGGCTGAAGCTATTCGCGCGCCTGAGACCAGATGTGGTGTGCATGGACATCGTGATGCCGATGATGGATGGGCTTCAGACCGCACGCGCCATTCTCCAGCATCAACCACGGGTCTCTGTCTACATGATCTCCTCCATCGCCGACGTACCAGCCAAGCTGTCTCAGGCGATCGAGCTCGGCGCCCGCGACGTGATCTCCAAGCCGTTCAATCGCGAGGAGATTCACGCCATGCTGCTCGCTTGATTCTCCGGATCGCGATCGCCGCGTCTGGTAGCGACCGGTCTCTGAACACCGCTTCCCAGGAACGAGCGAGCGTAGGTACATCACATGCGTGCTCGCATAGCCACACGTGATACAGAGGTCGGTTCGCGAGAACGGGGCGAGCTCGAGCCAGCACGGACTCGAGAGGTGCCGTCCCCGCAGGTCTGGCTTCCAGCAGCGAGGCGAGGTGTTCTCCCGGGCTGGTAAGCGCCATCCGATAGGGCAACGCATCGCGATGGCAGTGGATCGCCAGCAGGGGACCGGTGAAGTCAGCGACGAGGATGGCATTCGATGGGGTGTTGTCCTGGATCCACTTGCAGGCGCGGGTGATCGCCGAGCCATGTCCATCGGGGTCGGGGCCCGCGATCGCTTCGGCGGTCGAGCCTTGCATGAAGCCTTGTGTGAGATAGTCGGTGCCGTTGGAGACCAACATCAGCCCGAACAGCCCAGCTACCAGGAGCCGCGAAGCGGAATCCCGCTTGGCGGAGACAAGTTGGAGTGCGCCCAGCATGCACCATAGAATCAGGGGCAAGACGGCCACGAAGAAGCGGGTCTTGTTGAACCACGGCCACGCGCTGGCCACCACGAGATAGATCAGCAACAACTCGGCAGCCGCACGGCGCTGCTTCAGGCGAACGGCCAGCCCCACCAGCACAAGCCCGGTCGCCACGACAGCGGACGGACCGATCGGAGCTCGCAGCACTTCCACCGTGTAACGATTGGGCCAGGGTAAGACGGTGGTCCCAAGACCCTTGACCGTCGCACGCATACATGCCGAAGCGTAGTGCGAGAGGCTCGAAGTCGAGGAGCGGAAGTACTCGAGGACAGCGTCCGTGTGGTAGCCGTACCCGGTCAGGTACGGAAGCGCCTCAGCCATCGGTTCATGCTGTGGCACGTGAAGGCGGCTCCACCACCACCAGGGCAACAGAGTGACCAGGGAAGCGGCACCCGCAGCGAGGGTGCGGCGCATTCCGAGCAAGCGGGGGCCGCGCAGGAGCACGACCGGCAGGGCCAAGGCGCCAAGGGAGCGCGTGTGGGTCAGAAGTACCGCGCAGCCAAGGGCCCCCATGAAGGCAACGCGTCCCTCTCGGCTCGGTCCTAGGTACTCCGCGCTTCGCATGCGCCACAGGGTTGCCATCAATAGACTGAAGAACAGCGCCTCGCTCATAGCTTCGCCGCAGATGCTCAGCAGCCCCGCGTTGAACGCGGTCCCGCCGACCACGAAGGGTGTCCAACGCCGGTCACCTTCGGGTCCTTCCAGTGCGAGCCAGCGCACCGTAAAGACCAGGCCCGGAACGGCCATCAGGAGCGTCCAAAGCTTGTAGTAGAGCAGCGACTGTGGGAGCGGCGGTAGCACCCACGACGCGACTCCCAGCAACGCGGGATACAGGGGCGGATACTTCCCGGCCAATGGGTCGCCGGGCAGAAAGGGCACCCGATAGCCGCCGCCGTGTGCGAGCTCGATGCCGCTCGTCAGGTAGATAGCGTCATCGACAAACACGCCCACGCGCTCGGCATGGATCGAAGCGGCTCCGAGGGCCAGAAACCCGACTGCGCACCACAACAGCCCGCGCCCGGTACCCGCCGTCAAGGGTCTACCTCAACAGGGACCATGGAAGCGGGCCAGGTGCCCCGGAAAGATCTTGCCGGGATTGAGAATGCCCTTGGGATCAAACAGGTCCTTGATGCGCTCCTGCAGCAGGATCAACTCCGGCGCCTGTTCCAGGGCAAGGTAGGGTGCTTTCAGTACGCCGATTCCGTGCTCGCCGCTGAGCGTACCACCGAGCTCGATCACCTGCCGGAACAACGCTTCGATGGCTGCATCGACCGCGGGCTTCTGCTCATCCTGGTTCCAAAGGAAGTTGACGTGGATATTGCCGTCACCCGCGTGCCCGTAGCTCGGCATGACGATCCGATACTGTTCTGAAAGTCTTCGGCAACCGTCCAGTAGCTCAGGGATCTTGCTGCGTGGAACCACCACGTCTTCTGCGAGCTTGTGCGCAGCCTGGGCGCGCAGGGCGTGTGAGAGTTCGCGGCGGGCCGCCCAAAGCCGCTCGCGTTCGCCACCATGCCTTGCCACGAGTACGTCGATGGCACCGGCTTCGATCATGGCGTTGCCGCAGCGTTCGAGTTGGTCATCCAGTGCTTGGACGTCTCCATCGAGTTCCAGGATCAGCATTGCGCGGCAACCGTCCGGAATCGATACGCTGGCTTTCGGCCGGACAATGTCGAGCGTGACGCCGTCCAGCATCTCGACACAGCGGGGTAGAAAACCACGGGAGAGGGCGACGCCGACGGCGCGTCCCGCGCTCGGCATGTCGGGCAGCATGATCAGCAGGGTCACGATCGCCTGTGGTTTGGGAAGCAGTTTAACCGTCAGCTCGGTTGTCACTGCCAGCGTACCCTCGCTTCCCACGACCAGGGATGCGAGATCGTAGCCGGTCACGCCCTTGATGGTTTGTTTGCCGAGCTGCAGCGTCGTACCGTCTGCGGTCACGACCTGCATGCCCAGCACATAGTCCCGGGTCGTGCCGTAGCGTAGGGTCCGCGGTCCCGCGGCGTTTTCCGCCACATTGCCGCCGAGTGTACAGGTCGCAAGCGAGTTGGGGTCCGGTGGGTAGAACAGCCCCTCAGCCTCTACGGCCGCGTGCAAGTCAGACAGCACGACGCCTGGCTCCACGACGGCCGTGAGGTCGTCTGCCTCGATGCCCTTGATGCGATTGGCTTGCTCGAACGCGAGTACGATGCCGCCTGCCAGCGGAACCGCACCCCCGGTGCGGCCCGTGCCACCGCCACGGGGGGTCACTGGTACGCGATGGGCGCTGGCCGCCCGCATGACGGCGGCGACCTCAGCTCCCGTCCGGACGCGGACCACCGCGTCAGGCCGGTGGGGTCGCACCTCGCTTTCGTCTCGCGCGAAGCCTTCGAGAACCTCCGGGTCCGTTACGATCGCGTCGGACCGCAGGTCTTTGTTCATTTCCTTCAGTGCGCGTTCGAGATGCATGGGGTGGTGCGGTGTGGGAGGTTGGGGTGGCTTGTATAAATTTGTGTTTAAATTGAAATGCCCTGGGCCGTGTGCGATCATAACTCGATCGCGGTGCTCGGGGTCAGCAGGCACAAGGGGTAGCGAGCGTGCGGACAACAAGCCATCTCACAACGTCTTGGCCATCCGTCCTGCTCGTGCTCGCCTCGATAGGTGTGCTGTGGGCATGCGGCGATGATGGCGATGGCGCGCCCCAGCTGGCACCCACCGATCGGGGTCGCTCGGACGGGGGCCAGGTGGACCGTGACCCCCTCCCCCCGCGTCCTGACCAACGGGATCCTGACCCGGAGCCGACCGGTGCGCCGGAAGAGGGGCTCGAGGGCAATTGTGCGGTCGACAGCAACAAGATCTTTCAGCTGGCGATGGTGGACGATGCTCCGAACGTGACGCCGCTGGCCGTCGACCGTCTCCAGTCTCGCTTCGGCTACGCCTTCGTCAACGAAGGCGGCGGCTGCAGCGATGCCCTCATGTTGGCGATGGCTTCCGACTCACCCCAGTCCCTCGAGCCGCCGATGAACGATATGGCGGTCGACTTGTGCTCCCTGATGAGCAGCCCCGCGGTAGAACACGCGGGTGAGGACGACTGGCTTCTGGCGTTCGTCGACAACCGCGAAGGCTACCACGTCTGGGTACACCGATTTGACTATCATGACGCCTCGGTGAGCGACGGTGCGAAGATCAGCCAAGCCGCCGGCCCGAAGGGCGACGTAACGATTGCGCGCGTGGACGCTGACCGCACAATCGTTGTATGGACCGAGGAGCAGCCGGACTTCTCCCAGACGCTCAAAGCCCGCGCGGTCGACCTGGCGGGCGAACCGATCGCCCAGGAGCATGAGCTCGTCAGTGGTAGCGCGGTAGACAGCGTGATGCTGGCCCGCCTCGGCACCGGCGAAGACGGGCTCCCCGATCCCACTGTGGGTCTCGTCTATCACACCACCGGGCCCACAGGCTCGCGCGCCGAGCTCCAGATCCTCGACACCGACGGGGCGCCGGTGGGTAGCGCCAAAGTGCTTACCAGTGATGCAGGCGAGCTTGGGACAGTGGGCATCGCTCACAACCGCCAACAGGAGGTTCGCAGGGACGTCGCGGCGGGCGCGCTCGTCTACGTGGTGACAGTCGGTGGCAGTGGCCGCCAGCTTTGGGCTCAACTGGTGGATGAACAGGGAGAGCCCGCCCAGCTGCTCGACGCCACCGGTCGACCCCGCGGGCCCGCTCCACCCAAGCGGCTGGTAAACGCACCGCTGCGCGCGATTGATGCCTCGATCACACGCATGCCCACCGGGTATGCGGTCGCCTATCGTGCCCTGCCGGGAGGTCCGGTAACGCGACCCACGATTAGGGTGCTGTTTCTGGATCGTGCCGGCGAGATCATCGGCGACAGCGACGTCGGGTACACGACCGAGCTCGGGGGCGTAACAAGCATCAAGATGGCTTCCAACGGGCGGATCGTGATTGGGTGGAGCGAGTACGATGGCGCGGGCAAGGCAACCATCAAGATCGCCAGTCTTCCCTGCGCCAACTGATCATCCGCGAGCTATTCAGTGATTTCGAGCTTGGGGATCGCTGTAACAAAACGCCCACCCCACGTACGAGCGTAGGATAGTTGGTCCGTCAGCTCCGGCTTCAGGTTCCACGGAAGAAGCACGATGTAGTCGGGCTTGGTCGCTCGCAAACGTTGTTCGGTCACGATCGGAATGTGGCTGCCCGGAAGGTACTTGCCTTGCTTGGCGGGATTCCGGTCCACCACGTACGACAATAGGTCTGAGCGGACGCCTGCGTAGTTCAGCAGTGTGCTTCCCTTCGCGGCCGCTCCGTAGGCTGCGACCCTGGCGTGCCGAGCCTTGGCGGCGAGCAGAAACGACAGGAAGTCGTTCTTGACCCGGACTGCGCGAGCCTGGAACCGCTGGTAGAAATCGCGCGACGCGACGCCTGCCTCCCGCTCGCGCGCCAGCATCGCCTGGACCGCGGGGGATGTCGGGCGATTCCCTTTGTCGGCCCGCTGTGCGAACACGCGCAGACTACCTCCATGCGTTGGTAGCTCGTCGACGTCGAACACCGAAAGGCCATGGGTAGCGAACACATTGCGCACGGCAAGCAGGGACAGGTAGGAGAAGTGCTCATGGTAGATCGTGTCGAATTGGGTCTCCTCGATCAACCGACAAAGGTGAGGGAACTCGAAGGTGACCACCCCGTGGGGCTTCAGGAGCGTGACAAAGCCAGCGACGAAGTCGTTGATCGCTGGTACATGTGCAAGCACGTTGTTGGCGACCATGAGGTCGGCGATCAGACCCTCCGCTGATAGCGCCCGCGCGGCGCCCGCGCCGAAGAATACCTCGCGCATGTCCAAGCCCTTCGCGCGTGCTGCCCGGGCGGTTCCCGACGTGGGTTCGATGCCTGTGCAAGGGATTCCCTTGGCGTGGAAGTACTGCAGCAGGTAGCCGTCGTTTGCGCCCACCTCGACGACTCGACTCGTGCTGCGGAGGTCGAACCGTGCGGTCATCGCTTCGACGTAGGCATTGGCATGTGACAGCCAGCTGGCTGACGTGCTGCTAAAATAGGCGTAGTCCTCGCGGAACAGGTCGGAGGCGGAGGTGAAATCCTGGGTCTGCGCCAGCCAGCACTGCTCGCAGACCAGGACGCGCAGCGGGTACCAGACCTCTGGCCTCGCCCGGCCATCCTCATCGACGTAGGCATTCGACGGCGGCGCGCTTCCCAGGTCCGCCATCGACAACGTGGTGCGCGCAGCGCAATGTCGACACTCCATGGCGATAGCTCTTCGACACCTTCCCGGTCAGCCCCATGTAGTCTTTCGGTTTTCTAGGCCATCCCCGGATGGGCTGCAATGTCTCTAGGCTCACACTGTGGCGCCTCGCGTCCTCCTTCACCGAAAGCCCTGTGAAGCCGATCACTTGCACGATCATCACGTGCCTTGGTCGAGGGTAGAGAAGTACATGCGCCATGCGGGGATCTCGACGATATGGCTGGTGACGTGTACCGGTACCTGCACATCCATGAGCTCGACAGCTACACATCAGCGGCGCGGATGGCGTCGTTGCCTGTCCTCTCCCTTGACCCACCGTCGCGGGCATGGTGCGGCCTAAGAGTGATCACCGACGCATGCTTCTGAAGGACGAAAGGGCCCTCCTGGGCGAAGTATTGGCAGATCCGGGCTGGTTGGCTGACGTTTGCGAGCTGCCCGCGGCTACGCTGCGGCCCCTGCTTCCGTACTATTTGCCGCTCGCGCGGGACATCGCGCAGCGTCGCAGCGCCACGAACTCGTCGCTCCTGGTGGGCGTTCAGGGCCCGCAGGGCGCCGGCAAGTCTACCCTAGTCAAGATCCTTGCTGCGGTGCTCGAACGTCTTGCTGGCCTGCAAGTCGCGCTGCTGTCGATCGATGATATCTACTTGACCCGCGCCCAGCGTCGGGCGCTCGCGGAGCGGGTGCACCCCTTGTTCATCACGCGGGGGGTGCCCGGCACGCATGACATTCCATTGGGGGTAGAGGTGCTCGAGAGCTTGACGCGCTCCGGCCCGACCGCGATTCCGCGCTTCGACAAGGCGATGGACGATCGCATCCCGGAGGCAAACTGGCCGGTGGTCAGGGGACCCTGCGATGTGGTGCTGTTTGAGGGACTGTGGATCGGCCTGCCCCCGATTCCCCCGTCGCAGCTCGATCGGCCTTTCAATGCATTGGAGGAACATGAGGATGCCGACGGGACCTGGCGCCGCCACTCGAACGACGCACTCGCGACCGAGTACCCCTCCCTGTTCGCGCGCTGCGAGCTTCTCGTTCATCTGCAGGTGCCGGACTTCGCTTGCGTACGACGTTGGCGCAGCGACGCCGAGCACAAGTTGCGGGCGCGTCTCGAGGCCCGGGGCGCAGACACGTCGCGGGTGATGGACGAGGCGGCCTTGGGGCGCTTCTTTGCCCACTACGAGCGCTTTACGGCCCATGCCATGGCGACCCTGCCCGACCGGGCCGATGCGATTCTTCGGCTTGACCGAGATCACCGGGTAGTGGAGAGCACGCGCTTTCGGTAGGGCAAACGGGGCGGCCCGCGGCCGACGGCAGTGAGCAACAGCCATCATCCTGCCATGTTGCCACCAACGAAGTACTACCGAGGCGCGAGCATGATACCCCAGCCGTTGGGGGCTTGCCATGGCCCAAACCGCCAGAAAAGGCGGCAGGACTGTCGCGTTTCTAGGGACAGCTGTGCAATTGTCTGCCTATTCGCCTTTCCTTCCGCTTGTTTGCCTCTTCCGAGCTGCTTGTACCTTGCGACCCGCCTTGATTTAGGCGACGACAAAGCGGAGCACTTCGCGCCGTGTCTGGCGAATCGCGCCCGCACGGCCTGCGCCGGTATCGCCCGGTGCTCATTTGGTGTTCTCAAGAAAGTCGGTCTAGTGAGGGTGCGATGGTGAAGACGACGTGCATGGTAGGGTTGGTGATCGCCTGCGGCATGTGGGGATGTTCCAGCAGTCCCGCTTCGAGCCGTGGCCAGAGGGGCCAAGCTAGCTCGGAGGAGGGCATGGACCCTTTGACGGCGGCGACTCCCTCCGGCGGTCTGGATTTTGGCAATGCCGACCAGCCGCAGGCTCCACCCCCGCCGCCGCCCGCAGCGTCGACGATGCCTATGGCAGGCGACGGGGCCGAGGAGGACTGCGAAGAGGGCGTGTTCTGTGCACCCAGCGGCCCAGACCAGGGTTGCGGCAAGATCACTTTCGAGGCTGAGACCGAAGTCACCCGCAATCCGGGCAACCTGCTGCTCGTGTTCGACCGCTCCAGCAGTATGCTCGAACAATGGGAGGGCCAGCCGCGCTGGCAAGCGGCGGGAAGCGCCATCGTGGCCGCGCTGGAGCCGCTGGCAGCGGACATCGCACAGGCCGGAGTGGTCTTCTTTCCGACCCCTCCTGGCTTGGATCCCCAGGGGCCGGGGGCCGGAGGGCCCGCTGGGCTCCCGGGACTCGGGGGCCCGGGTTGCGAGGTCGACGGTGCTGACCCTTCTCAGATCGGTTTCACGCCCGGGGACCAGTTCATCGGTGCCTTCAATATGCCTGGCGTGGGCACACCGGCGGCCGGGCTGATGAATCTTCTGGGGCCTCCCGTCGTGCCCACCGGAGAGGAGCCGCCCTACTTTCCGGTCGTCGGGGGCTTTACGCCCCTCATGGAAGGTCTGCAGCAGGCGCAGAACGTCTTGGCTAACGCCACGCTCGAGGGCGTGACCGCGGTCGTCGTGATCACCGACGGCCAGCCCAACTGCTTGTGGGACCCGGCCATGGCCAACCAGATCGTGAGCGACTGGCTCATGAAC
>JAPPOR010000899.1 GCA_028817905.1 Myxococcales bacterium | reverse complement strand
GCGAAGCCGATCACTTGCACGATCATCACGTGCCTTGGTGATGGATGCGGGCTAGCCGGTCGCCAGCACGCGCGCGCGCGCCCGCCAGGCCATCGCGGCCAGCAGCGGGACGGCGAGCTTGGCTGGGGCTTGCACTGCTCGCCCTAGGCACAGCCGGCCACGCCAACGGTCAGACCACCTGCCCCACCGGACCCGGGCCCTGGGTCGCGCTGACATTCACCGGCGACGTCTCCTGGGACGCTCCGTTGCGGGCGGCCGTTCAAGCCGACCTGTCGGCCGGCTTGCAGGCCCAAGGCGTAGACGTGTGCACGCGCGAGCGAGCCCAAGCGGTGAGGGCACCGGTTGGGCGCGTGGACATGCAGCTAGCCCCGGGTCCCGTGGTTGCGATCAGCGTCGCCATGGCGAGCGCTCCCGAAACCCGCTCGCGGGACGCCCACGGGGATGGCAAGCGGCGGAGGAACGTGGACCTCTCCACGGTGCCGCGCGACAGCCAGGGGCTAGTGCTGGCCCTCGCGGCAGACGAACTGCTGCGCTCACTCGGCCTGTTGCCACTTTCGTCGACGAATGCAACACAGGACCCGACGCAACCATCCCCCCAAGTAGAGGAACCGCCGGCGGCTCCACCCGAGAAGGCGGACCCGCTCCCAGGACCGCAGGCTTCTGCACAGAAGGGCCCGACCGCCCCCCATCTGCGGTTCGCAGTCAACGGGTCCCTCGAGCACCACGGTGCCGGCGTAACCCAGGCGGGTGCGGACGCCGTGGCCGCCCTGTTCCCGACCGCCCACGTGGGCCTCGAGGCAGCGTTGAGCGTGCGTGAGGGTTTTCGACGACAAAGCGACCGCGGCACCCTTGGACTGAGAGCCCTTGGGGGCAGGGCCTCGCTGCTGATCGCACCCACTGGTCGTGATCATCCCACCACGCTGGTCGCGCGGCTGGGGGTGGCGGTGCTCACCGCCGACCTACGCGGACACCCAAACGAAGGGGCTTTGGCCACGCGCGAGCAGGGTCTGGACGTTCACGGCATTCTGGCGGTTGGGCTGCGGCAGCAGCTGGTGCCCCCATTGGAGCTCGCGATCGACGCCGGCCTGGGTGGCCCCCTGTTGGCGATCACCCTCGCCGACGATGGACGGGATGTGGCAGGCACCGGCGGCGTGCAGCTACGCTGCAGCCTCGGCCTGGGGGTGAGGCTGTGAGACCTTCTTTCGCATTCCTAGCTTCGTGGACCTCGGCCACCCTGGTGGCGTTGTGTGCGGGAGCATGCGAGCAACGCTTCGAACTTCTGCGCCCAGCCGAAGCCGGCGACCCTGCCCGAGAAGATGCCGGCCGCCCCGATGCGGGCGAGACGGCTCCGGAGCATCCCCGCTGCGGGCGGTGTCCCGAAACCCACCGCTGCGCCCAAGGCACCTGCATCTCGGTCGCGGGCATTCGTTCGCTCGCCAGCCACTTCTCACATACCTGCTATCTCGACGATGGGCATCTGCTATGTTTCGGGCGCAACTCCGCCGGGCAGCTCGGCCTCGGAAACCACCAGCACAAGAGCGCCCCGACACAGGTGGGCGAAGCAACCGACTGGCTGAGGGTTACGGTCGGTGAGGAAAGCACCTGCGGTCTGCGCGCCCCCGGACGCCTGTATTGCTGGGGTCACAATGCCTATGGACAGCTAGGGCACGATGATACCGACGACCGCACGCGCCCCGCACGCGTTGGCCAGCACGAGGACTGGTCGGACGTGGCCTGTGGCGGTTGGAGCTGCTGCGGGGTCCGGGCCGGCGGAAGCCTCTACTGCTGGGGTGCGAATCTGGAGGGCAAGCCAGGTCAGGACGACGCACCCGGGAGCCCCGACGTGCTCGCACCCGCCGCGGTCGCTGGAGTCCGTGAGGTGGTCCATGTGAGCAACGGCCAAGGTCACGTGTGCGTGATCGACACCGACGGTGACCTGTACTGTTGGGGGCGCAACAGCGAGGGCCAGACGGGTACAGGGCCCACCGAGGAACAACCGCGCACGCCCGTACGCGTGCAGCCCAGCGCGCCACCCGCAACAGGGTGGGCGTCGGTCTCTGCAGGCCAGCACCACTCCTGCGCCGTCACGGATGAAGGAGCTTTGTACTGCTGGGGCGACAATCACGACGGGGAGACCGGCATCCCAGGTCTCGGCGAGGTAACCGTGGAGCCTACGCGGGTCGGCGTAGAGGACGACTGGCGCGACGTGGCAGTGGGTGGCTTCCACAGCTGCGGCTTGAAGCACGACGGCCGCCTCGCCTGTTGGGGACGCGCCCGCGAAGGTCAGCTGGGGCTGGGAGGCGAAGACAGGGCCACCGAGCCGGCGGCTGTCACCCCCGCAGCGCGCTGGCGCTCGCTGGCGCTCGGACCGTTTCACAGTTGCGCCCTGTCGGAACAGCAAACCCTGTATTGCTGGGGCGCCAACGACTATGGACAACTAGGAGTCGGGGACGACGAGCGTCGCGACATGCCGACCCTTGTCGCCGACGACCGCTAGCCCGCGCATCCATCACCCACTCGCGCGCCCTCGCAACGGCCGGCTCCCCCGCGGGGGACTCGGATGCCGTGGGCGCCTCGTCGGCCGGCGCTACCGGTCCACGTGTCCATTCTGCCTGGGAGGGGTCCGTCATGTCTGCTGCGTCGGCATGCTCCAGACACGTCGGGATTGGTACCACACGCACCCAGCGACTCAGCGGGGCTATCGACGCCCCTGCGGGAGGTCCGATCCCACCCCCTCGCATGAACCACATGCGCGTTGGGACCCGACCCATGGCGCGGTTATCCCTACAAAAACGCCGTCCTACGAAAGGGATGCGCAAAAGGTCCTCCGATGTCCGCTCTCGCCTTGCAACCCCAATCTCAGTCCCGTACTCTTATAGTGGAAGCACGTTCTGTGTGTTATTTTTTATGTTTGCTGTAGTTTTGGCATCTGTGAAAAGCGGGCACATGGAATTCGCGAATGTTGTCACAGAACCGGGTTTCTTCTTCTCAATATCGTCCCAACCGTCCCTGGCCAGCCTCTGAACGGTTTGCCCGCTAGCGGGCAACAGTTTTATCCATAAACTGGGACACTTCCTCTTGCACCATGTCACGCCCAACCACCCGCACCTCGCTCACCCTGATCGCGGCCTTTGGGCTCGCGAGCGGAGTGGCGTTTAGTGTGGGGGCCATGACAACTGGTGACGATGACGCGTTGGTTGGCTCGTTTTCGGTGCGCGACCGCAACGCCCACTATCTGGTGGCGGCGCCCCATGGTGATTTCGACACCCACACCGACAAGATCGTGTCGGGCTTCTGCGACCGCGTCCCGTGGAACTGCATTGTCGCCACCGGCTTCGAGACCGAAGGCCCGCGCATCAATGTCAACCGACCGACCGAGGGTGTGCGGCTCGGGGAAACCGAGTTCTCCCCACGGGCCCGCCGCGTGTACCGCGCATACATGGAGCAGATCAGCGCGCTGAATCCGCGCCTGGAACTCTACGTAGAGGTGCACGGCAACAATCATCCTGAGAGCCGCCACCTGGTAGAAATCGCGAGCGCAGGCATCTCAAAGGCCTGGGCCCTCGCAATTCGCGAAGCCCTCGATGAGGCCCTGAAGACCCACGGCTTGTCCCACCTCAGCACGCGGATCGACGTCATCGACGACGTCCGCTATGGCGCGAGCCACAATCGGGAGTTTGGGGCGCTGTCCATGATTCAACCAGCCTTGCATATCGAGCTGCCCATGGATGCTCGCTTCCGCGACCGGGAGGCGGTGATCGAAGCCCTGTCGGCGGCCCTGCCGCAGATCGCCCGCTTTGACGAAGCCGAAACGGTGGTCACCCAGCGCATGCCGCGCGATCGGGAAGTCCAGCGAATGGGCGTAGACGGCTAGCCCGCATCCATCACCAAATCACGCGCCCTCGCACAACTGCTCGACTCCGCAGG
>JAPPOR010000725.1 GCA_028817905.1 Myxococcales bacterium | reverse complement strand
CCGAGCTGAATCGATAACCGCAAGCGTTTCAGAACCACCACAGCCCGCGAAATCCCCCCAGAGCACCCCAATCCCCCCTGAAACCCTTCACCACGACCGCGCCCAGCGGCGTCCGAACGCAGCTGTCCCGAACTCCGGAGCGGCTCGCGGGTGAAACGAGGCTGAAGCGGGAAGCGAACGGGCCGGGCGTGACTCAAGCGCTTTCGTCGAAGAGCTCGCGCTGATGGCATCTGTCAGCGCTGCACTCTTCGGAGCGACGGGTGACCTGAGTGCCGGTCTGGAAATACGGCGCTGGTCTCGGTGGAGCCCGCTGCGGCACGTCCGTTACTTCGCCGAGCTTCTCGAGCAGGCGCCGCAGGCTGCGCCCGGGCGTGACGAAGGCTTTGAGCTTCATGCCGCCTCCGCACTTGGGGCAATCCACGGCCAAGTCGAAGCTACGTCTCAACAAGTCGCGCCACGGGATCCAGGTCGAGCGCGGTTTGCGCTTCTCTTCGCCCTCTTGTGAGTCCCTTGCGCTGGACGGCTCTGGCTGCGCTGGAACGACTGCACTCCTCCACTTGGCAGCAGCAGAAAGCACGCCCCCGTAACGCACTGTATGAAATCCTGGACCCGGGATGGCGTGCGCAGAGCATAGTCGGGACGAAAGGGCGGTTGCCAGGGTCCCGGCAGGGGCTAGGCCGCCGCTCAGCAACTCGCAGGGGAGGCTTTCCGTCGGCGCAGAGCGAGCACCTGGTCGATCAGCTCGAAGAGCTGTGCGGCCCAGTCGTCGGGGCGCCCCGGCCAGCAGGCGCCGGCTGTGAGTCGATACCCGGGGCGTTGCCAGTGCCGGCCACACAGGTCCATCGGCCACTGCCGGCCCCGGTTGCGCGTCGGGCGCGCCCAGGAGCTGAACGCAGTCGGCCGGGCTGCCCGCAAGCGGCTGCCCGCAAGCGGCTGCCCGCGAGCAGGTCGCGGCAGCTGGACCCCTCCCTGGATGACGCGATCCTCGGGCGGTGCCCTGTCGGATGCGGCCGGCACGGCCGACGGCGGCATGTCGGACGCGGACGGTGGCGGCGACAGCGGTGCCGATGGTAGCGGGCTTCCCCCTGCGCGACAGCGGCGCGCTGTCGCGCTTTCGCTCGCAGGGCGGCAAGGTGCTGACCATGTCGAACGTCGACAACCTGGGCGCCACCCTCGCGCCCGGCGTGATCGGTGCGGACCTGGCATCGGGCAACGAGATGACCGTCGAGGTGGTCGAGCGCCGGCCCGGCGAGCCCGGTGGTGCGCCGGCGCGCGTCGGCGGCAAGCTGCAGATCGTCGAGGACTTCCGCTTCCCGCAGGGCTTCTCGCTCGACAGCAGCGGCGAAGATCAGCCGCATGCGGTCGCGCATGCGTCGCGCCACCGCCAGACGCTCGACCATCCCCTCGAAGAACTCCTCGAACGCCCGAGCCGGGTCGCCCGACCCCACCACGGCCTCCTGCAGGGGCCCGTAGAGCAGCGCCGAGAGCAGCACCGCGTCGCCCGGCAGCTCGTCTCGTGCTTGCAGCTGGTCAATCGCGCGCAGCCGCTGCCACAGCCCGGAAGCCCCTTCGGCCTCGTCGTCCAGGTGGGCGCTGAGCTCGGGCAGTACGATGCCCAGCACACCGACGTCCCACGCCAGGTAGACCAGCGGAGGCGCGCCTTGCTGCTCTGCTTGTGCCCAGGCCGGGCTCCCGCTGCTGCCTCCCGGCGCTACCTGGTGCTGGCGTCGGACCTGATGATCGTGGGGGCGACCCACAACGGCGTCGGGCTCGAGTCCTTCCTGTCGCAGATCAGGCAGCGCTCGGGGCAGCTGGCCACGCTGGGCTTCCGCTTCGGCGCCGAGGGGGAGCCGATCGAGCGCTGGCTGAAGATGCGCGCGGGCACCTACTTCGAACCCAGCCGCTTTCGCCAGCGTCGGCTACCGCGTGCACGCCGCCTGACGGGGTAGTTTCCGGCTGGTGTCGTCGGGGCGGGCGAGGAAGTGGAGGCCTACTAGCGCGATCTTCTTGCCACCCACTTGGAGCTTGGCGAAGTAGTTCTTGCTCACGGACTTCGAGACGCCGCCGCTCTTGCCCTTCTTGTCGCTGCGCGCGATCCGGTTGCCCTCAGGGTCGATGCGCGTGAGAAGGCCGACGTCCTGCCCAGTGGTCGAGTCTCTGCCGTTGACGAGGTAGGCCTTGTAGCCCTGACCACTGAGGAACTTGGTGTTGAACGTCTTTAGCGCCTTCAGGTTCTCGACCTCGACCATGTTGACGATGTCGGGAGACGCCGCCTTGACGAGGGCCGCAACATCGGCCATGTGGTCCTCGGCCTCGTCTTTGTTGCGCTTCCACGCGAAGTTTACCCGCCCTTCCTCCTTGCGTACGCCATCCCAGAGGAACTCGCCGTTCAGGGTCATGATCGTGAGGGTGGTCTTGTCGGGGCGGCGGTCGTCGGCGGAAGCCGCGCTCGCGGCCACGACGGAGACCGCGATGACAGCGGCCCGAGCTCGAGACCGACGAGCTGCCCGAGTATGGCGCAGTGGCCGTCGCGCCTGCGCCTGGGGCCACCACCACCATGCGCAAGACCACGCGCAATGTGCAGCACCTACGCCTCGAGGTCTTCGAAGAAGCGAAGGGCCCTGGTGTTCACCACGTGCTCGACTCCCGGCTGGGCAGCGTCGTCCTCAACGATGTCCAGAACAACCCGCTACAGCCGGACCTGCAGTATCGCGGCTTCACCGCGTCACCGCTGCTCGGCAGTCCACAGGGCGTCGCGGTCTATCAGAACGGAGCGCGCCTCAACGAACCCTTTGGCGACGTGATGCAGTGGGACCTGATGCCGGAGTTCGCGATCCGCGAGGTCCAGGTAATGCCGGGCGCCTCACCGCTATACGGTCTCAACGCGCTGGGAGGAAGCCTCTCGCTGCGCATGAAGGACGGCTTCCGCAACGCAGGGCATCGCGTGGAGGCGCTCGGCGGCTCCTTCGGGCGTCATCAGGTCAGCGCCGAAGTTGGGCAGAGCGTCGCCGAAGACTGGGCGCTGTTCGCCGGCGTCTCGTCGTTCGGCGAGCAGGGCTTTCGCGACGAGTCCCCGTCGCGTGCACTGCACGGCTTCGCCGACTTGCGACACCGGACGCCGCAGCACGAGCTCGGCGCCAGCCTGACGCTGGCGCGCAGCGACCTCAACGGCAACGGCCTAGCACCCGTGGAGCTGCTCGAAAGCGATGGTCGCGATGCGGTCTTCACCTTCCCCGACAACACGCAAAACGACCTGGTGATGGTGTCGGCGGACCTCGACCGCGAGCTCAGCGCCACCCTGTCGGTACAGGCGACGGCCTACCTACGCAGCTTGCGGCGCGACACCCTCAACGGGGACGAGGGCGAGTTCGAGCTGTGTACCGAGCACATGCAGAGCTTCGTGTGCGAGGAAGGCGGCGAGCTGGTCCGCTCAGAGACCGGCGACAACATCGCCTCCATGAACGAGCACGACGGGCTGTTCAACACCACGCAGACCTCGAGTGCCGGCTATGGTGGCTCGCTGCAAGTGACGCACGAGGATGCCCTGTGGTCCGGGGACAACCAGCTGATCGCAGGCGCCAGCTATGACGGCGGGCACGTCGACTTCTTGCAACGCGCGGAGCTCGGCCTGTTGACGAGCGACCGCAGCGTGATCGGGCAGAACTTCTTCCTCGGCGGCGACGAGTTCCGCACCAAGCTCCGCAGCAACAGTCGCATGCTCGGTGTCTACGCCAGCGACACCTTCTCGCCTGTCGAGGAGCTCGCGATCAACCTCGCAGCGCGCTTGAACTGGGTGAACGTCGAGCTCGACGATCGCGAAGGCAGCGCACTCGACGGCGATCATAGCTTCACGCGCGTCAACCCGGCGGTCGGCTCCGAGGACAAGCAAAGCTGGAAAACGGAGTGAGGGTCCAGTGGTGGAGCTAC
>JAPPOR010000447.1 GCA_028817905.1 Myxococcales bacterium | reverse complement strand
GAAAGCGCTGCGGAGTCGAGCAGTTGTGCGAGGGCGCGTGATTTGGTGATGGATGCGGGCTAGGCTCAAGGTACCGCGACCGAAAGCATTCACAGTATCAACTACCGGTGGCGGTGATGAGATGGTTGTCAGGGGACCCGAACGTGACCAGAAGGGCGGGCGGCATCGAATGCCTGCCGTCACGCATGGGTGGTCCGTCGTCGTCCTGTGCTTGTCGGCATGTTCCTCCGCACCCAAGACCGAGTCAGCCAACGCGGTAGCTCTCGAGGCAGCTACCGGAGCGGAACAAACGCCATCCAACGCCATGGCTATCGATGCAGATGCTGACGGAGAAGAGACGTCCGCCGAGGTCGCCAGGGAAGCGAGAGAAATGGAGCCGGTCGCAGCGCTTCTGTTGGGTACAGCCGCGGACCGGGTCGCGAAGCTCCTTCTGGGTACGGGCTCTCTCCTGGAGGAGAGGTTGGATGAGAACACGGGCGTAGAGGCGCGTTTGCGCGCTGACCTACTTCTACGCAGGGCCCAGCGCGCATGCGAACGCCTGCTTCGTTCCGGCGAGCTAGAGGACCTACCAGTCAGCGCCCGAAGGCAACGACTGTCAACGGCGTTGGACCTGATCGACGAAGCGGCCCGACTTGTTCCCCAAACCCCCGCCGTGTATTTCACGCGCGGCCTCTACTGGATGCTCCTAATGGATGGGGAGAAGGCGGGGATCCTCTGGGAAAAGGGGTCGCGACTAATCCTCGCAGAAAACCCCTCGTCTGCGCTGGCACACGGCTTCCTCGGCTTGGCTCTCTCGCTACAGAACCGAAAACGTGGGGCCATCGCATCCCACCGGCGTGCGCTCGAGCTAGACGCAAACCATACTCGTTCCCACCTCGAACTTGGGGGCTTGCTCGAGGAAATCGGCGAGACCAAGGACGCACTGGCTGCCTATCAAGCCGCCCATGAGGCCCACCTTCGCAACGGGGATGCTGCTCTGGCCAGGCTTGCGCGTATGCGTCTCGAGCTCCTAACGGTGACCAGCATGACCGCGGAGGATCACGCAAGAGAGTACTCCATTCGCTACGCGCAGAGCTGCCAGGAGTTGAACGCGAAGGAGCCAGAAGCTCCGACGCCGGATAGGGACCGCTTCGGGGCTCGGGGGCTGAGCCGCGAGGACATCATCGCGGTCGTCAGTTCCCACGACGAAGAAATCGCGTCCTGCTACAGCCAAGCCCTTCCCGGCTGGCCCGATGCCGAGGGTCGTGTCGTCATGCTGCTCCGCATTCTGCACGACGGGACCGTTGGGGAGGTCTCGGTCATGGAGAACGAAACCCGAATCCAGCCGCTGCCATGCTGCATGTTCGAGGCGATCAAGGAATGGCGGTTCGGCCGGACACACCAGCGGATAGACCTAGTCAATCCGTGGGTGTTCGAGCAGCCGTCCGACTCAGAGTGATCATTCAGGGGCCCGGGCACGTGCCAGAGCTTGCCATCGGCTTCGCTGAGCAGTTGCGCGAGCCCCAATCTTCCGGCGAAGGAGCCGTGCGGCTATCGACCCGTGCCTGCGCTCGTGCGACGCTGGCTACGTGCTCGCAGCAAGCAGCCAGGAGTGACGATGGAGGATTCCGAAGCCTCGGTACCGCCGCGTGTGGTCGCGGTGCTCGGTGGCAACGCCTTCGTGCCAGCCGACGGCAATCTGACGATGGCAAGGCAATTTCGCTTCGCGCGGGAGGCGTTGAGTCACCTGCAGCCGCTGTTGGGAGCTGACGTGCAACTGGTGCTAGGGCACGGAAACGGGCCTCAGGTCGGGCACATGTTGGCGCGCGTCGAGCAGTCCCTGGGCGAGGCCTACGCGCTGCCGCTCGAGGTCTGCGTGGCTGAATCCGAAGGCGAGCTGGGCTACGTGCTACTGCAGTGCCTGCACAACCTGCTGTCATCGCTAGGGAGCACGCGACCGGTGGCGAGTCTGCTAACCCAGGTGCGGGTCGATGCCGACGACCCGGCGTTCGAGCAGCCGGACAAGCCCATCGGGCCCGTCTACGGCGCCGCCCGGGCCCAGGAGCTGCGTGCGCGGGGGTTCGCGATGGCCGAGGATGCCGGACGCGGGCTGAGGCGGGTGGTCCCGTCGCCGCGACCGCTCGAGGTGATCGAGGCTGAGGTGATCGACCGACTGCTGTCCATGGGCGTGATCGTGATCGCAGCCGGAGGCGGGGGCATTCCGGTCGTGCGCGAGGGCGGTGCTCTGAAGGGCGTGGATGCGGTCGTCGACAAGGACCTGACGGCGGCGTTGCTCGCGGACGTAATCGGTGCCGAGCTGCTAGTCATCCTGACGGGCGTGCCCTGCGCCTACCTGGGCTTCGGCAGCGCGCAGCAGGTGGCCTTGGGCCGGGTGACGCCGGCCCAGGTTCGCGCATACGCGGGGGAAGGGCACTTCCCTGCCGGCAGCATGGGACCGAAGATGGAAGCCGCGGCGAGCTTTGCCGAGCGACCCGGGCGTCGGGCGATCATCTGCGATCCCGCGTCGCTTCCGGCCGCGCTCGCCGGACGGGCCGGTACTCTGGTGAGTGGAGGATCAGCGTGAGTCGCTTCAAGTGCATCATCATGGGCGCGGCCGGCCGCGACTTCCACGACTTCCGCAGCTTCTTTCGGGAGCGTGCGGAGTACCACGTGTGCTGCTTCACGGCCGCGCAGATCCCCTTCATCGAGGCGCGCAGCTTTCCCCGCGAGCTGGCCGGGGAGCACTACGACTCGGACATCCCGATCCATCCGGAGCACGAGCTGACCGAGCTGATCGCCCGCTACGAGATCGACTTCGTTTTCCTCTCCTACAGCGACCTGTCCCACGAAGAGGTGATGCACCGGGCAAGCATCGTCCAAGCCGCTGGCGCGAGCTTTGCCCTGCTAGGGCCGCGGCACACGGAGATCCGGGTGGATGTGCCGGTGATCGCCGTCACGGCGGTGCGCACGGGTGTCGGCAAGAGCCCCCTGAGTCAGCACGTGGCGGCCCACTTGCGTGCCGCTGGCCGGCGCGTCGGCGTCGTGCGTCACCCCATGCCCTATGGCGAGCTGTTGGCCCAGCGCGTCCAGTGCTTCGAGCGGCTGCAGGACCTCGACGCCCACGCATGCACCGTCGAAGAGCGGGAAGAGTACGCCCCCTATCTGCGCCAGGGACTGTGCATCTACGCCGGTGTCGACTACCAGGCGATCGCGCTGAAGGCGCAGGCCGATAGCGACGTCATCCTGTGGGACGGCGGGAACAATGACACGCCCTTCCTGCGTCCGACATTGCGCATCGTCATGCTCGACGCGCTGCGACCCGGACACGAGGTCAGCTACTACCCCGGCGAGACCAACATGCGCGCCGCCAACATCGTCGTCATCAACAAGGTAGAGCACGCCAACGATCGGGATCGGCGGCAGCTGCATGACAACGCGCGACGGCTCAACCCCACCGCGCCGGTGATCGAATCGGATATGGCCATCGCGGTGGAGGGCGCTCCGATCGCGGGCCGGCGTGCGTTGATTCTCGAGGACGGCCCGACAGTCACCCACGGCGGCATGGCCTTCGGCGCAGGCTGGTGTGCCGCCGAGCGCGGGGGCGCTGTGCCCATCGACCCGCGACCCCACGCCGTCGGCACCATTGCCGACGCCTACCGCGCCCACGTGCACCTGGCCGCGGTCTTGCCGGCGCTCGGGTACTCGGACCAGCAGCTCGCCGATCTGCGCGAGACGATCGAGCGTGCTGCGCCCGAGGTGGTGATCGACGCGAGTCCTGCGGGCGTCGCGTCCATGCTCGAGCTGACCAAGCCGGTTGCTCGGGTGAGCTACCGCTTCGAGCAGCGCACGGGTCCTGCGCTCGAGTCGCTCATCGACGCTGCGCTGGCCCGCATCCACCACCAAGGCACGTGATGCTCGTGCAAGTGATCGGCTTCGCAGGGCTTTCGGTGA
>JAPPOR010001009.1 GCA_028817905.1 Myxococcales bacterium | reverse complement strand
GCTAGGGGAAGCAGCTCTTGTAGTGAAGATGCCTGCGGCGTTCGCGTAGGAAGGCTGAGAGCCGCAGGATGTGGCTCGCGGTGGGCTGGCGATAGGCGCCGCCGCGCCGAATGCTGGCCAAGGTGCCCTGGTCGGCCAACATGCGTGCCATGTCGGGGAGGTGAAAGCGGGCCCCGTGGGTTTGTCGTAGTGTGTGAGCCAGGACCCGGGCCGTATCGACGGCGCGGAACGCCCCTTCCGCGACCACTTCGAGTTCGATGCCTTCCACCTCCCGGCCCCGGTAGGGGCCACTACGGGGAGTGAAGCGAGTGACCCCGGCGGCGATTCCGGGCAATTGCGCTTCTGTCAGGGCATTCAGCCAGGCCCGAGGTTGCATCCATGACGCTCCGATGACCTGAAAGGGGCGTTCGGTGCCGCGTCCGACCGACACGTTGGTGCTCTCCAGCAGACCGACAGCGGGATAGAGCAGGGCGCTATCGGGGTCGGGGAGATTCGGCGAAGGCGGGGTCCAGGGCAGCCCGGTCTCCGCGAAGCGGAGTTCTCGGCAGTAGTGCTCCATCCAGACCACCTGCAGGTCGGCTCCTGGACCGTCGTCTGTCCGCGACTGTGCCGCGTTGAGCAGATGGGCCAGCTCGCCAGCGGTCATTCCGTGGCGGATCGGTAGCGGGTGGTAGTGCACGAACGTTTGGACACCGGGTTCGGTGACCGGGCCCTCGACGATGTGGGCGCCGATCGGGTTCGGTCGGTCCAGCACGATCAGAGGCAGCCCCTGGGCGCGCGCCGCCACCAGCAACTCGCGCAGGGTTGACATGTACGTGAAGAACCGCGCCCCCACGTCCTGCAGGTCGAACACCAGGGTGTCCACGCCCGCCAGCATGGCCGGGGTCGGACGGCGGGTTGCTCCGAACAGGCTAGTCACCGGCAGTCCTGTCGTTGGATCGCGATCATCGGACACGCGTCCCTCCTGGGATGCTGACATCCCGTGCTCGGGCGTGAAGACCTTGACCACCCGGACCTCGGGGTGCGCATGAAGCAGGTCAAGGGTTCGGCGACCTGTCCGGTCTCGGCTGGCCCGATTGACCACCAGGCCGATGTTGCGGTTGTGAAGGGGGCCTATGCCACGCATCAGTCGGTCGATACCGGTCAAGGTGGAGCCCCTTGCTGGAGCGGGCGCTTCCGTCGACATGCGACCCGCAACTGCGGCATCGGTAACCGCGGCGATCAACGGAAGCACATTGCCCTTTCCCCCCGGGTGGACGCGATGGCTGAGGAACACCACGAACAGATCCCGGCCAGGGTCGACCCACAGCGAGGTCCCTGTGAACCCTCCGTGACCGTAGGCCTGGGCGCTGAGACGGCCGCCGCGGGGGCGCGAGTAGCCGCTGAGGACGTCCCAGCCGAGAGTCCGCAGGGCCTTTCCCGACGTGCCTGCCTTGTGCGGAGCGGTGAGGTTGAAAACCCCTCGCTCGGAAAGGAGCCGCCCGTCGTCTAGGCGCCCCCCGAGCAGTAGCGCCCGTGCCAGCCGTGCCAGGTCACCGGCCGTCGAGAAGACGCCCGCGTTGCCCGCCACGCCACCGAGACGATAGGCCCGCGGATCGTGGGTTTGCCCGCGAATCATGGTGTTTCCGCGCGCAGCAGCCCATTCGGTTGGGGCGGTGCGTGCGACCGCGGCCTCTGGCACGCTCCCGTAGTACGTGCTTCGAAGCCCGATGGGCGCTGCGATATGGGCTTCTGCGTAGGTGCCCAGGTCGCTGCCCGTGACCCGGCTCAGGATCTCTCCAAGCCACAGAAAGGCCGTGTCGCCGTAGCGAAAGCGTGCTCCTGGTCGATGCTCGGGCCGGGCCGAGAGGAGCTGCTCGATGGCGGTGGAGCGTGGGCCTTCAAACTCCCGCCGGGGAGTGACTTTGGGGAGCCCCGCGGTGTGAAGCAGCAGATGGCGAACACGGATGGTGCGCGCCGGGCCGCGCAACTCTTTCAGGTAACGGTGGGCAGGTGCGTCGAGGTCCAGGCTTCCCGCTTCGACAAGCTGCATGGCCGCGATGCTCGTCATCGTCGCCTTGCTGAGGGAGGCAAGGTCGAAGATCGTGTCGACCGTCATCGCTTCACGGTTGGGCTCGAGCGCCCGCTGGCCATATGCCCTAAGAAACTCGATTCCCCCACGTCCGCTTCCGTAGGCGATAACGGCCCCCGGCAGGCTCCCCTCGGCGATGGCTTCTTTCAGCAATGCGTCGATCGCCTGGTTGCGCCCGACTGCAGTTGGCGCCGTGGAGGTTGGGGCCGACCGTCGCCCGCGTCGGCCTTCTGTTTCTTTGCCTTGGCCTCCGGGATCCAGGGTCTGCGGCGCTGTTCGCGCAGGAACTGACTCGGATCCATCCTGGCCGTTGTCGGGCAACTCCGCGTCATCATTGCGAATGGGATGCCCATCGTGGCTGTCGGGGGGAGCCTCTATACCGCTCTCCTCCCGCGGCATCAGAACGCGGGAAGTAAAGCCCCACACCATCGCCGTGAATGCGACCAGGAACCAAAACAGGTGCTTGTGACTCTCGCGCATGTGCGCCGGGACTCTCCGGTAGCATCATCACTGTACTTGCATCGCGTCCCCCAGCGGCGGAAGATCCGCCAAACCACCGGTCGGGGCGAGCGCGGGGCACGCGCGAGCCTCGCATCGTGGGGCGTTGAGGCCTCCGCCGCCGGCCCGGCGCGTGTGCCAGCACCATGAAGAAGCTGATTACCTCTGCGCTGATGCGCGCATTCGCTAGGTCCTCTCCACACATGCGTGCTTTGGGCTTCGAACTGATTTCGGTGGAGGCCGGAGTCGCGATGGGCCGGATCGCGAATCGCCCGGAATTTGTGGGCGATCCGCGTACCGGGGTGATTCACGGGGGGGTGGTGACTTCTCTGCTCGACTCGGTGGGAGGGGCAGCGGTGTTGGGTAAGCTGCGCCGCCCGATGCCTATCGCCACCCTGGACCTGAGGATCGACTACCTACGTCCGTCAGCGCCCGAGCGAGAACTGACGGCGAGGGTCGAGTGCTATCGGGCGACCCGGAACGTGGCGTTCACACGGGGGTTTGCCTACGACGGGGACCCTGATGATCCGGTCGCTTCGATGGCCGCGTCGTACATGTTGCGCACCCAAGCGGTGCGGCGGTCAGGCTAGCCGAAATGGCAGACACGACGTCGCCGCCTTCTGCCGACCGGGTAGACCAACTCAATCGACTGCTGGAGACGATCCCCTATGTGCACCTGCTGGGCCTACGTGCGGAGATCCTCGGCGACGAGCCGGTTCTGGTGATGCCGGGTGATGCTCGCCTGGTCGGAAATCCCGCGCTGCCAGCTCTGCATGGTGGGGCGGTGGGAGCCTTGCTCGAGAGCGCAGCCATCATCGGGACCATGTGGCAGGCAAACCTCACGAAGGTTCCAAAAACAATAACGATTACTATCAATTATCTTCGTTCGGGGCGGATCGAAGCGACCCGCGCCCGGGCCTCCATAACCAAGCGGGGTCGACGGGTCGCCACGGTCTCGGTCCAGGCATGCCAGGCTGACCCGGAAATGCCGATTGCGGTCGGTCACGCCCACCTTCTGCTGGCGGCCCCGTAATACCCCAAGATGGGGCACAGGCCGGTGGAGTCCGGGTTGATCTCCGTGTACAAGTGGTACACCTTGCCACACGTAGCCCCACAGGCGGGGCTGTGAGGGATGGGCGTGAACAACGACTCAGATATCGACGACGAGAGTGGCCTTTCCGCCTTCGACGACCTCGAACCGATCAGCGCGGTGAGCGAACTCTCGGCCTTGCCAGGTCAGCCCGGTGCGTTGCAGGGACCGGCGACCACAGAGCAGGCACCTCCGTCGTGGCAGCAGGGGATCCCCAGCGCGCAGCCTTCCTCCACACCTCCACCGGTTCCCAACTCCCAGCCGGTGGCTCGCAATGCCCCCCATTCCCCGACCATGGACGGAACCGCTGGCATGGGCAATGGCGGGTTGGCTACCCAGCACTTCGACTTACCCGGGCCGGACCAGGTGGGCGACGAGGACAAGACGATGCAGTTCAGCATCGCAGACTTGGAGCGGGCGGTCGCCATGGCCGACGAGCCGGAGGAGCAGGGCCAAGCCGGTCTTGAAGGTCCGGGTTTTGATCGCCCAGGTCTTCAAGCCCAGGGTGAACCGGCCGTTCAGGTTGCCGCGGATATCAGCATGGAGTGGGACGACGACGAGTCAGAGACCCGCATCCACCAGGGGTTGGAGCACCCTGGCCTGGCCGCAATGCCACCCACCGCTTCTGGCGAGTTCGGGCCGCCTGCCGCGCCTCAGGTCGTCCCGGGTGGCGCGCCGTCACCGTTCCCCCCCGCTCCGACACCCGGCTTGGGCATTCCGCAAGCGGCAGCCTATTCTGGTGACGCACTCCCGCCGCCGCCCAAGGCTCCCGGGATCGGCTTGAGTCAGCCTCCAGTATCTGCCCAGGTGCCTGCCCAGGTGCCCGCCCAGGCGCCTGCCCAAGTGCCTGCCCAAAACGCGCTGGAGACGCTTATCGATGAGCCGGTGCAGGACGGTCGCTTCAGTTCGCGCGTCACGCTCTTGCTCGCTGTTGCGTCCCTGTGTGCTGGAGCGGTGTGGGCGGCTTTCAATCTGTTCTCGAGCTCGGAGGCTACGATTACGCTCGCGACTACACCGTCCGACGCTGAAGTGACGCTGGACGGTGAGCCGCTCGCCGGACAGACGAGCCCGTACGTTCTCAGCGTCGTGGCGGACGAAGAGCATCAGCTTGTTGTACGCAAGGATGGCTATGAGCCCTATGAGACGACGCTGAAGGCGAAGGCGGGCGAGAACCGCGCGCTGCCGCAAATCGAGTTGCAGGCGGTGCACAAGGAGATGGGTTTCAGCATCGACTCCAACCCGCCGGGCGCCCGGGTTCTCGTGGACGGGAAGGATACCGGGAAGGTGACCCCTGCGCGCGTGGTTGGGGTCTCCACCGGGACCCATGCCGTCAAGCTGCTTTCGGCCGAGGGTCATCGGCCGTTCGAAATTCAGGTGTTCGTCCCGGACAACAACGTGGTCGCGCTCCCGAAGGCAGAGCTCGAGTGGAGTGGCCGCGCGGCGGGTCAGCAGACCAACAAGCCCGTAGGCGCGCGCGCGCCGGCGAGAGTCAAGCCCGAGAGCCAGGCTCCTATCGCATCGCGCGACGTCAGACGAGAGCGCCGCGCGCGCCGGAGCGCCGGCGGTTTCGGTGGGGGCGCGACGGGCTCCAACAGATCATCGCCCTTCGGTGCACCGAAGCCCAGGCCCAAGGCCAAGGCGAGCGCCGCCGCAGGTGGCGGGGGCACCTTGCGCCTCAATTCTCGGCCGTGGGCGCAGATCGCGGTCGATGGCCGTCCGGTGGGAAATACACCACAGCTCAACCTCAAGGTTCCGGCCGGCGCTCATACGGTCAAGTTCAGCAACCCCCAACTCGGACTTGCCAAGACGATCAAGGTCCACGTGCGCAAGAACCAGACGGTCACCAAGGTGGTCAACCTGATCGAATAGCGAAGCGCCCGCTATCCGAACTCTATGCCCTGGGCCAGGGGCAGCTCGCGTGAGTAGTTGATCGTGTTCGTCGCGCGCCGCATGTAGCTTCGCCAGGCGTCCGAACCAGCCTCTCGGCCCCCACCTGTGGCCTTCTCACCTCCAAACGCACCGCCTATTTCGGCCCCGCTGGGCCCGATGTTGACGTTGGCGATGCCGCAGTCGCTGCCTGCTGCCGAGAGGAAGGTTTCTGCCTCGCGCACGTCGTTGGTGAAGATGCATGACGACAGGCCCTGCTCGACGTCGTTTTGTAGCTCGATCGCTTTGGTCAGCTTTGCGTAGCGCATGGCATACAAGATCGGCGCAAACGTTTCGGCCTGCACGATCGCGCTTTGGCTCGGCATGTGGCAGATGGCGGGCCTCACGTAGTGCGCGGCCACATCGCCGGTCTCGACCCGCTGCCCACCGACGACGCGTCCACCCTCGCTCGCCGCCGCCGTGAGGGCGGCCTGCATGGCATGGAAAGAGGGTGCATCGATCAGGGGACCGACCAGTGTATCCCCTGCAAGGGGGTTGCCGACCGGGATGCTCGCATAGCTCTGCTCAAGACGCGCGAGCAGATCTCGATACACATCTTCGTGGGCGAACAGGCGTCGCAGGGAGGTGCAGCGCTGTCCCGCGGTGCCAACGGCGCTGAAGACGATTGCGCGCACCGCCAGGTCTAGGTCGGCGCTTGGGGTCACGATCATCGCGTTGTTGCCCCCCAGTTCTAGCAGACACCGGCCCATCCGCTCGGCGACCAACGGTGCGACCGCGCGGCCCATGCGGCAACTTCCCGTGGCGCTCACCAAGGGAACACGGTGGTCCCTTACAAGTGCCTCGCCGATCTCCGCGCCACCGAGTAGGACTTGTGAGAGTCCTTGGGGTGCTGCAGGCGTTTCCTTGACCACCTGTTCCCACAAGTGATGGCAGGCCATGGCGGTCAGTGGTGTCTTGTCAGATGGCTTCCAGATCACTGGATCCCCGCACACAATCGCCAGCGCGAAATTCCACGACCAGACCGCGACCGGGAAATTGAAGGCGCTGATGACAGCCACTGGTCCGAGCGGGTGCCAGGTCTCCATCATTCGGTGGCCTGGGCGTTCCGAAGCGATCGTCAGCCCGTATAGCTGCCGGGACAGGCCCACCGCGAAGTCGCAGATATCTATCATCTCCTGCACCTCGCCCAGGCCTTCTTGGCGGATCTTGCCGCACTCGATGGTGACCAGCTCTCCCAGGGCCTGCTTGTGGTCCCTCAGGGCTAGACCAAACCGCCGAATTAGCTCGCCTCGCGCCGGCGCGGGCATCGAGCGAAGATGCTCGAACGCTTCCCGGGCGCGCGCACACGCGCGGTCCACGTCCGCGGTGGAGGCGGTGGCAAGGTTGGCAAGGACGGCCCCATCGACCGGGCTGCGCACTTCCAGGTCGCCACCGCTCAGCTCCTGGGTGGTCATACCCAGGGCGTGCCACACGTCAAGAAACGCCATTGCTCCTCCCATGGGTCTCGTACAGCCTGCCGAAACGGTTGCTCATAAACCTATCGAGCGGGACATCTTCCTGCCGAATGAAGCCATGCCCGGGGAGTTGCCCGGCGACGAGCAGGTCGACGGCCGCACAGACTCCGGCTGCGGTTGTGATCTGAATCGCCGCCATCGGGTGGCCGCCGACGGTGCCGTGATACACCTTGCGTGAGTAGGTCCGTTGCATCAGTTTGCCGGCACGTTCTCCGCTGACGGCCACAAACACCAGCACGACGTCCTGGTCGGTTGCGGGTACGGCGTGTTCGAGCACGTCGAGGAAGAGCTCACGACGCTTGGACAATCGTAGGTCGTTGCACAAGAAGCGCATCAGGTCGCAGTGGCCGGGATAGCGGATCGTCTTGTAGTTGAGGTTGTCGACCTTGCCGGCGAGGGTTTCGCACAACGTGCCGAGACCGCCTGACGTATTGAAGGCTTCGTACTCGACGCCGTCGAGTGAGAACTCCTCCAGGCCTTCTAGGGGCAGCACCTCCCGTAGAACCCCATCATAAATCACCTCACAAGGGTTGCAGTACTCGTTGATCAACCCGGCGGTACTCCAGGTGAGATTGTACTTCAGGCGGTTGGAGGGGAAGATGGGCAGTGCGCCTACACGCATCTTGATGCGCCTGAGCGTGTCGAAGTGCGATGCGAGATCGTGTGCCACGATCGAGATGAAACCGGGCGCCAACCCGCATTGTGGCATGAACGCGCAAGGGGAACCCTCCGCGATCGCGCGGACTGCTGTTGTGGTTTCGCGGTCCTCGGTCAGGTCGAAGTAGTGGGTGTTGTGGTCGCGTGCGCAGGCGGCTATTGCGGCGTTGAGATAGTAGGGGCACGCACTGATGACGACATCGGCTTCGGCCATGGGGCCCGCCAGCTCCGTCTGGACGCTCGCGTCGAGCCGCAGCGTACGGGCAGCTGCGTTGAGGTTTGTGATCCTGTCAGCGTCCGCATCCGCAACCGTGACGTGATAGTCGCCGGTTTCGATCAACAGGTCGGTGATCGCAGCGCCGATGTTTCCGGCCCCGAGCAGCAGCAGCTTGGTGGTCATGCCCCTAGGTTAACACGCCGAGGCTATAGACTTAGCTGCATTCGGTATACGAGCAATGCACGCAGGGGCAGGTAGTAGGAGTGCTGGCCGTAGTACGGATCGTCAGGGCGTACCAGCACGGTCAGAAACAGCAGGTCATCCCGTCGCACGAAGCCCGGCCGCGTGACAGCATTGAGCCCGATTGCCCACTCGGCATCCCGCTCACCGTTGCGGGGTAGGGCCATCATCTGCAGGTACGGTGCTATCGCACCCCAGTCCCGGTGCTTGAAGAATAGCGTGGTCTCCCAGCGCTGATGCCAGCCACCGTCGTGGATATTGGTGAAGAACCAATCGTACGACAGATCGTCGCGGCCATCGAACCGCGTGGCGAGCAGGGACACCAGCACGACATAGTCATTGAAGGGCGCGTAGAGCCGCGCGTGACCCTCTACCCACGGGAAGCGGTCGGTGCTTCCGGTGTTGCCGAAGATGGGGTCTTGGCTGCGTCGGGCCTCCCGGTCACAGGCGCGGCAATAGTCGCCGTTGTCGCCCTCTTCGAAGCCCAGGTGTCGCCAGACGGATCGATACCCGACTGTCCCCCCGAATGACAAGAACAGGACCCTGAGGTCTGCAGAGGCCGAGAGCTCGCTCAGCGCAAAGGCCAGCAGTGCGCTGGTGCGGGTGGTGAGGGTGTTCGCCTTCCCGTAGAACGAAAGCGTGTGCTCCAGGCTAAGCTGGGCCCCGGTCCCGAAGTAGTCGATCAGGGCCTTCGGACCGTCGGGTTTGACGTTGAACATCCAGTCGCGCGGTTGACCGGCACGAGCCGGACGAGCCGGCAGCGCCAGCGCGGCGACGAGTGATAGCCACACTGAGGCCTTCCATGATGCGCGCTTCCCGATCCTCATCCGAACCACGCCCGCAAAGGCACGCAACCATACACCAAGCCGCGCGGGCAGGCATGCTTGCTGCACATTCGGAGCGGGTTCGTCTCCTGCGGGCTGTCGAGGCGGTCGGGTGGTCTGCGTCCACGTTTGGCTACCCCCACAACAGCTCCATGGATGACCCCGGCAGGGCGGGGTATGGCCGTGCTTCCACTCGCTGTCGCGCGCCTTGAACAACGCGGTCAGCAGAGGGCGGCGGAGGGGAAGACCGACATCGCCGAATGGCTGCTAACCACGTCGGTGGGCGGGACAGGACTCGAACCTGCGACCAGCGCCTTGTAAGGGCGACGCTCTACCAACTGAGCTACCCGCCCGGATGGAAAGACCCATCTGGGGTTGGCTCAGGCCTGTAGCATAGGTCCGCAGAGCCATCCAGCGGATGTCCGCCGAAAACGCCCTACTGGCGTGCGCCCGGTGCGTCTACGGTCGGCGTGGGAACGTCGCCGCCCGGTTCTTCCACTTCCGTTGCGCCGTCCGCGTGGAGAAGCTTGCCGTCGACGAACTGCATGGGGGGAACGCGCTTGCCGAAGACCGCATCCGGATCGCTTAGGCACAATGCTTCACGTAGAGCCTCGTCCGCATGCTCGATCATCACGATACGCGTGGCATTGAGCACGCGGCGTGGTATCTCGCGCAGATCCTTGCGGTTCTCGCGCGGGATGATCACCGTGTCGATTCTTGCCCGGTGAGCTGCAAGCAGCTTTTCCTTGAGGCCTCCGATCGGCATCACACGGCCGCGCAGCGTGATCTCGCCTGTCATCGCCAAGTTGCGCTTTACGGGAATACGCATCAACGCGCTCGCGATACTCGTCGCCATGGTGATGCCCGCGCTCGGGCCGTCCTTCGGGACGAACTCGGGGAAGTGAATGTGAAAGTCGTTGTTCTGATAGAAGTCCGCGTCCAGCCCCAGGACCTTCTCGCGCGAGCGGATGTAGCTCATGGCCGCCTGGGCTGACTCCTGCATTCCCTTCTCGAGCAGGCCCGTGATCACAAGCTTGCCCTTGCCGGGCACGACGGCGACTTCGCATTCCAGCGTGGCACCGCCGAAGTTGGTGTACGCCAGGCCATTCGTGAGACCGATCTCGTCCTTGCCGCCAGCCTGATCGATTCGATACTTGGGCACGCCAAGGTACTTTGGCACGCTCTTTCCGACGACCCGGTACTTGCGGTCCTTGTCTTCCGACACGACCACTTGGCGCGCCACCTTTCGGCAGATGCTGCCCAGTTCGCGCTCGAGATTGCGGACGCCACTTTCCTTCGTGTAGTGGTGGATCACGGTTCGAATCGCGTTCTGCGTGATCTCCAGATCAACGTTTTCCAGCCCCGCTTCCTTGCGCTGACGCGGGACCAAATACCGCTCCGCAATGTTCAGCTTTTCGAACTCCGTGTAGCCACTGAGCTGGATGATCTCCATGCGATCCTGTAGCGGCACGGGAATGCCCGACAGGTTGTTCGCGGTAGTCACGAACATGACATCGGACAGATCGTAATCTAGATCCAGGTAGTGATCGTTGAACGTGCTGTTCTGCTCGGGGTCGAGCACCTCGAGCAGGGCCGACGCCGGGTCTCCTCGGAAGTCAGAAGACATCTTGTCGACCTCATCGAGCAGGAATACGGGGTTGTTGGTACCCGCCTTGCGCAAGCTCTGGATGAGTCTCCCCGGAAGGGCACCGATATAGGTCCTCCGGTGTCCACGGATCTCTGCCTCGTCGCGAACGCCGCCTAGAGAAAGTCGCACGAAGCCTCGGCCGGTGGCGCGAGCAATGGACTTGGCCAGAGAAGTCTTGCCCACGCCGGGTGGGCCTACCAGGCACAGCACCGGCCCGCGAAGCTTTCCGACCAGGGCCTGAACCGCGAGGTATTCGAGGATGCGTTCCTTGACCTTCTTCAGACCGAAGTGATCCTCATCCAGGATCCCTTCGGCCATGTCGATGTCATAGTTTTCTTCGCTCTTCTCAGCCCATGGAAGCGCAAGGACCCAGTCGATGTAGTTGCGCACGACCGTAGCCTCGGCGCTCATCGGCTGCATCATCTTCAGCTTCTTGAGCTCCTTGCCGAGCCGCTCGCGCGCTTCGTCCGAGACGGGTTTGTTCTTGATGCGATCTTCCAGTTCTGCGAGCTCGTTCTTGAACTCGTCCCGCTCCCCGAGCTCCTTCTGGATCGCCTGCATCTGCTCGTTGAGGTAGTACTCCTTTTGCGTACGCTCCATCTGCTTCTTGACGCGCGTACGGATCTTCTTTTCGACCTGCAGAATCTCGATCTCTGCGGTCATCATTTCGTAGAGTCGCGCCAAACGCTTCGCCGCGTCCGTCGTCTCCAGAATCTCCTGCCGATCGCTCAGCTTGATCGAGTTTAGGTGAACGACGATGGTATCAGCCAGGCGGGACGGATCATCGATCGTCTGGACCGAGACGAGCATCTCGGGAGGTATGCGCTTGTTGAGTTTGACGTAGCTTTCGAAGGTCGACTGGACCGATCGGATGAGTGCCTCGACTTCGAGGTTCTCGGTGGATTCCTCCTCGATCGGGGATAGCTCGCACAGAAAGAAGCCGTCGTTGGGCAGGAAGCGGTCGATATGCGCGCGACGCTTGCCCTCCACCAGAACCTTCACGGTGCCATCGGGGAGGCGCAGGAGCTGAATGATCGTACCGATCGTGCCCACGGCGAAGATGTCGTCCGGCGAGGGGTCGTTGGTCTTCGCCATCTTCTGGGCAGCGAGCAGGATCTCCTTGTCGTTGTTCATCGCCTCTTCGAGCGCGCTGATCGACTTCTCCCGCCCCACAAAGAGTGGAACCACCATGTGGGGGAAGACGATGATGTCTCGAAGTGGCAGCAGCGGCAGAACCTTGCCTTGCCGCGGGCGTCCCAGGTCATCGGTGTCGTTCTTGTTGAAGAACATCAAGACTCCTGCGGGGGCAGAACCCCGTCTTCAGCTCGCGCGATGGGCACGGCTACAATGCTTCATGATACCCGATTTTGGCCCACCTCGCCGGACCTTTTCCGGGTACTCGGCGGCCCCGCATCTGGCGTGATGGCCGACTTTTCTGGAGTTTTCCGGCGGCCGCCTCGGCCTCCTGACGGGTCCGGCTGGCCGCATTTGTCAGTAGCAGCCCGATTCCGGGGCGCTAGGCCAGCTCGGCTTCCTTCTCATACACCGTGAGGGGCTTCTCTCCGTCCGTGATCACGTCGGCCGTCACGATGACTTCCTTGATACCGTTTCCGGAGGGCACCTCGTACATGATGTCGAGCATGGCGGCTTCCAGAATGGCTCGGAGGCCGCGTGCACCAGCATTGCGCTTGAGTGCTTGGCGGGCGATGGCGGACAGGGCGTCGTCTTGAAACTTTAGCTTCACGCCATCCATCTCGAACAGCTTCTGGAACTGCTTGACCAATGCGTTCTTGGGCTTCGTGAGGATGTCGATGAGGGCATCCTCGTTGAGTTCATGTAGCGTAGCGATCACGGGCAGGCGACCGATGAACTCTGGGATCAACCCGATCTTGAGCAGATCCTCAGGCTGCACCTGCTGCAGAAGCTCTCCGATGCGTTTGTCTTTCTTCGACATGATGTCGGCGCCGAAGCCGAGGGTCTTCTCTCCCACGCGCTTTTCGACGATCTGATCGAGTCCGACAAAGGCACCCCCGCAAATGAAGAGAATGTTGGTGGTGTCGATCTGCAGGAAGTCCTGCTGGGGGTGCTTGCGACCACCCTTGGGCGGAACGTTGGCGATGGTGCCTTCGATGATCTTGAGCAGAGCCTGTTGCACGCCTTCGCCGCTCACGTCGCGGGTAATTGACGGGTTGTCCCCCTTGCGCGCCACCTTGTCGATCTCGTCAATGTAGACGATTCCGCGCTGAGCCCGTTCCACATCGTGGTCTGCGTTCTGTAGCAACTGGACGATGATGTTCTCAACGTCCTCTCCGACGTAGCCTGCTTCCGTGAGGGTGGTGGCGTCAGCGATCGCGAACGGTACATTGAGAATCTTGGCCAGCGTTTGGGCCAGCAGGGTCTTGCCAGAACCGGTCGGTCCCAGCAGCAAAATGTTGGATTTCTGCAGCTCGACGTCGTCGGAGGTCACCCGCGACTCAATCCGCTTGTAGTGGTTGTGCACTGCCACGGATAGGACCTTCTTCGCGCGCTCCTGACCGATGACGTACTCATCCAGGATCGCCCGGATTTCCATCGGCTTGGGAAGGGGGCCTCCCGACGAGAATGAATCATCGCGCTCGACTTCCTCGGCGATGATGTCGTTGCACAGCCCGATGCACTCGTCGCAGATGTACACCGTCGGCCCGGCAATCAGCTTTTTGACTTCCTTTTGGCTCTTGCCGCAGAACGAGCACTGGAGGATGCCGTGGTTGTCGTCTTTACGCCTGTCTGGCAATGGTCTGACCTATCGCTGAAGCCTACTTGAGCGTACCACCGGATACTTTACCAACGGCCGAAAGTGGCAGCAAGGAAACAGGGGTCAACTTTCCCCTTTGTTTTCTTTGGTTTCCCGGGGTTGGATGACCTCGTCCAGGATTCCATATTCCTTGGCCTGTTCGGCCGAAAGGAAGTTATCGCGCTCCGTGTCTTGCTTGATGGTAGCGTGAGGTTGGCCCGTATGGTGCGCCAGGATGTCGATCATGCGTTCGCGCAGAAACAGGATCTCCTGGGCATGGATTTCGATGTCGGTCGCCTGACCCCGCACGCCGCCCAGCGGCTGGTGAATCATGATGCGGCTATTTGGCAGTGCCTTGCGCAGGCCCTTATCACCAGCGGCCACCAGCCAGGCTCCCATCGAGGCGGCCATTCCAACGCACACCGTCGCCACGGGTGCGCGTACGTGCTGCATCGTGTCGTAGATCGCCAAACCAGCAGTGATCGAACCGCCCGGACTGTTGATGTACAGCGTGATCTCCTTGTCAGGGTCCTCGCTTTCCAGGTAGAGCATCTGCGCGACGATAATGTTCGCTGCGTCGTCGCTAACCTCGTCTCCGAGGAAGATGATCCGGTCGTTTAGGAGCCGACTGAAGAGCTCCCAGCTGCGCTCGCCGCGCGGCGTCGACTCGATGACCTGTGGATAGGGAATGAACGCCGACGGCTGGTCCTTCTTCATGTGAGTCTCCTCGACGACAGAGGCGAACGGCTCGCGTGTGGGTCACATCTGCTCTTCATCGCTCTCCGCTTCGACAACGCCTTCCGTGATCGTAGCCTTAGAGCGCAGATACTCAAGCAGCTTGTTCTCCAGCAGGCGGGTTTCCAGCTGTTGGCGTTGTGCCGAAAACTCCGCGCGCACTTTGCCGATATGCTTGCCGCTGCGTTCCGCGATCGCGAGAAGCTCTGCTTCAACCTCCTCCGGCGTAACCTCCAGGCTTTCTCTGCGGGCAATTTCGCCGAATAGCAGGCCGGCACGCACCTTGCGCTCGGACTCCTCGCGCAGTCGCTTCTCAATGTCCTCATCCAGGGAGGGTCCCTGGCCTAGCATTTGCTGGAATCGCAGCATTTCCTGCGTCGCGCCGTGCAGTTCCTGGTTGATCAGGCTCGGCGGCACGGGAACCGGATTCTCGTCAACGAGCTTGTCTACGATCGCTTCCTTGAGCAGCGCGTCAGCCCGCTGGCTCTCGGCCGTCTCAAGCCGCTCGCGGACGGCGGACCGCATCGCTTCAAGCGATTCGTATTCGAGATCCTTGGCGAACTCATCGTCGAGGTCCGGCAGTGACTTTTCCTGTAGTTCCTTCAGTTTGACGACGAAGTGCGCCGGCTTGCCCTCAAGTTCCGGGTGCCCGTAGTCTTCCGGGAAGGTGAGGTCAATTGCCTTCTCTTCGCCCACCTCCATGCCCCTGAGTCCCTCCTCCATTTCAGGCAACAGGCGCCCCTGGCCGAGCTCCACCTTCGTGTCATCACTCGACAGGTCTTCACGCACCGTGCCGTCCAGTGACATCTGGAGCGCGACCGACAACTGGTCGCCGTCCCGGGCCGGCCGCGGTGGGTCCGGGGTGACGATGTCAGCGTGTTGCTGACGTAGGCTTTCGATCTCCTTGCTGACGGCCTCGTCCGTGACAGGCTTCACCTTGCGTTCGACGGCTAGGCTATCCAGCTTTACCTCGTCGATCTTTGGGCGCACCTCGATCTTGGCCGTGAAGCGCAGGGGCTCACCTTCGGTGATCGCGGCCGGGTCGACTTCAGGTACGGCGACCAGTTGGAGTGAATGCTCGTCCACCGCCGAACCCAAGCCCTGCTGTACGAGGGCATTGACGACCTCGCCGTTGACGGACCGGCCGACCAGGTTCTTCAGGACCTTCCTAGGGACCTTGCCAGGTCGAAAGCCGCGCACGCGCGTGCTCTTCTGGACCTTGCGATAGGCCTGATCCAGCTCCTTCTGGACGGTCTGCCAGGGGACCTCGACCTTGACCTCCACCATCACAGGGCTGATTTCGTCCACCTGGGACTGCATGTTAACGCCTCCAAATCATTGGGCTTGTTGCTTGCTTGTGCGCGCGCCAGGCAACCTGGCACGACCCTCCAGGCGACCCATCAAAGGGCTCGGATCTAACTTGCATCGCCGTCCCTGTCGACCGGGAAGGGACTGTTCACGTGGAGCCCATCGCAAGCTCGGCCAAGTTCGATAGGCGCTGCGGGTCGAAGCCCTTAAGCAGCAGTACCCGGCGCTCCTTGCGCAGAACGGCGCACCGCGGGCGGACGCTTGGCGGCTCGCTCTCGACCACCGAGCGCGCCGCGGCGGCCGCCTCGTGGGCGTCTCGCTCGCTATCCCAGTGGGTGAGCCAGGCGAACGCGAGTTCTCCTCCGGGGCCCCGGTACACTTCGAGCCGATCGCCGTTCCAGCCATCGGCCGCCCGGCGAGCTTCCCTCAAGGGCAGCCCGCGACTGAAGTAGACTCCAATTTCCAGCTCCCCAAGCGTGTCGCTCTTGATGTGCCCAAAGCCCATGTCCGAGAGCGGATCGGCGATCAGCAGGGGTCCGGGCTCCACCGGCGCTGGGTTGTGGCGTCCGGGGTGCAGAATGGTCTCGGTCGTCGTGGGGGGCGCTCGGTGCGCACGATTGACCGATTTCCAGCCGCCTCGGCGGTGGAGGTGGGCCGCAAACGCAACGCCGTCCGCGTAGGCCGATAGCATGGTCACCCGGATGATGGCCGGCGCCCGCGCCAGCTCGGGACTGTCGGTCGCAGGGTTTTCCTCGGCGATCTGCCTGAGGAACGCAGGGTCGCGCGTAATCTCCGAAAGCGGCATGCCTTCCCGCTCCATTCCGAGCCCGAGCATGGCCAACGTCGCATCTCCTTCGACCAAGGCGCGAAACGCGTTTTCGGCGTCTGTGCTCCGCTCGCGGTCGAGGCTCTCACCCAGGTGAAAGTGCTGATCCTGTTGCGCATGCACAAGTTCGTGCAGGAGTACATCTTCGGCTCCGCGCCAAGAGTGGGTTTCTGCGAATCCCCGCATCACGTCTTCGCGTACGACCAGGCGTTCCTCGCGCGCGTCGTAGTAGCCGAGGACTTGCTCGCCCAGCAGACGAACGAGCAGGGCTTCCACGTCCAGGCTGGGGGGGAGGAGTCCGAGCGCTACGTAGACGATCCGGTCGACCTCCACCTCGTCGCGTCTGAGTTCGGCGCGTGCATAGGCCTGGATCGCTTGGGCGTCCTCCACGTGGACAGCCACCGGCTGCGTGAAGGTAAGCCCCCGGACCCGTTCGGCTGCCTCCATGAGACCTGCCACGACCCCGTGCTCGTGCTTCGTCACGCGTCGGCGCTTTCCGGCGGCGACTCCTACTGGCGGCGGCTCCGATGCGAGGCTGCTCGCCGCCGGCCGGCTCGCTTGCTGTGCCGATGGTACGCTCGTTGCGCAACTGCACGAAAGGCTCAGCGCGACGGTTAGCCCTAGCGTGGCGGCGCGTGGCTTCATGATCCGGTGCGGGTGACGATGCAATGGACCGGCGGCCGAAAGCCGAGCGTGCGCTTGAGCAAACGCCGAACTGGACGGCACGCGGCGTCCATAATCTCTTCTTCGTTGGCGCCCTCGTCCAATCCAGCTAGGGCTTCTTCGACCTCCTCCTCGATGTCGTCGAGCAGCTCACCCTCGTCGTCTTCTCGGAACACGCCTCGCGTGAAGGCACGGACCGGGGTGACCCGTCGGCCGCGCCCATCCACCGTTACCGAGATTACGCAAATGCCTACGCCAGCTAGCACAGCCCGATCCCGCAGAACGATGTCATCGACTGGCTGACCGCACTGCAGGTGCACGCGGCCGGCCTTGATGCCGTCCTCGACGCGGCTGTCTGTTTCTGTGAGCACGAGCCGCGTTCCATTTTCGATGATGTGAACGTCGGCGATACCCATCCCGCGCGCAAGTTCGCCGTGGCGCACCAGGTGATGGCGCGAGCCATGAATCGGCACAAAGGTCTGAGGACGCGTCAGTTCCAGCATTCGCCGCTGATCCGCGCGCGGTGCGTGGCCACTGACGTGAATGCCTGGATCATCCAGGCGGTGCCTGACGTGGACTCCCATGCGAGCCAGCCTGTCAAAGAGCCCATAAACCGTGCGTTCCTTTCCGGGAATGATGCGGGCTGAGTGGAGGACCTCGTCCCCTGCCTCCAGGCGTAGGGCAGGATGGTTGCCGTTGGCAAGCCGTTGGAGTGCCGCCCGGGTCTCGCCCTGGGAGCCCGTGGCTGCGATCAGCACCTGGTTGCGCGGCAGTTCGCCTGCATCGTCGGGGGCGATCCGCACCCCATCCAGGCCATCGAGGTGCCCCAGGGAAGTCGCAACGCGAGCGTGGGTTTGGAGCGACCTTCCCAGCAGGACGAGTTTGCGGTCGGTCGCGCGCGCGGCGTCCACAAGCGCCTGAAGCCGGTACACATTGGAGGCGAACATGGAAACTACCACGCGCGCGCGCGCGTGCTCCACATGTCGGGTCAGGCAGGCCGAGACCGAACGCTCACCGCCGTCTATCGCCTCCCGTTCCACATTCGTGGAATCACTTAGCAGGACCCGTACGCCGCACTCGCCCACCGCGGCCATCGCGTCCTGGTCGAGCCTCTCGCCGTCGGGGGGAGCGTCGTCGATTCGGAAGTCAGCCGTATGTACCAGCGTGCCGATGGGTGTATCCACGACAAGACCGGTGCAGTCCGGGATCGAGTGGGAGACCCGAAAGGGCGTGATCCGCAGGGAGCCCACAGAGAAGGTCTCTCCGGGGCGGGTCGGCGTCAGGTTCGGCTCCAGCCCTGGCAGATGTTCCGCCAAGCGCTCGCCCGCCATTGCCAGGGCGTACGGGGTGCCATGGACGGGTAGCTCGTGTTCCCGTAGCAAGAAGGGTAAGGCGCCCACATGGTCCTCGTGACCGTGGGTAAGCACGACGGCTTGGTGTGCCAAGGGGCACTCGCCCAGGTATGCGAAATCGGGGTGGATGAGCTCGGCGCCCAATTGGTCATCGGGAAACGTCAGCCCGGTGTCGACCACGATCCGGCTATCCCCATACTCGATGCACAGGGAGTTCATGCCAACCTCGCCGAGGCCGCCGAGGGGCACGATGCTCAGGGTGTCAGGCTTGGGCACGATGGAGTGACTTCCTCTTTTGGGGCGCCGTAGTCAAGCTGTCCCGAGCCGACAAAAGCGCAAAATTCCAGGACCAATTGACCGCCTCTTCGACGGCGTGCTACCCACCGCTGCGCGTCGGAAAGCGCCTGAACGGGCCGCTCGACGCTGGAGATACCGCATGCGTCTTTTCTTCGCTTGGATCACCGCTTTGACCCTCATGGCCAGTCTGTCCGGCACGCCAGCGGCGGCCCAGGATACACCCGCGGACCGCTCGCCCGCGGAGCCCTCGCCTGT
This sequence comes from Myxococcales bacterium, assembly GCA_028817905.1. Taxonomy (GTDB): domain Bacteria; phylum Myxococcota_A; class Polyangia; order Polyangiales; family JAFGIB01; genus JAPPOR01. The sequence goes on along the minus strand of JAPPOR010001009.1, from coordinate 2,337 downwards.
GGTGGTACCAGGCGCGGAGACGGCGCCCGGCAGGGAAGGTCCCGGATCGGCCGAGGGGCTGCCTCGTCCGGGCGACGCGGCGCCCGGCCCGCAACCGGGAGAAGGTACGCCCGAACCAGCCGGTGATCCGGCGGAGTCACCTCAAGTTGACGGGCAGCCAGCGCCAGCGAACGATCCCGCGCGTGGCGGCGAGCCCACCGCGGGCGAACCGGCTCTGCCACCAGCGAATGTGCCCGAGAATGAGGACGCGGGCGCCGGCGCAGACCCAGAGCCTCTGCCTGCCATCCCCTCGGCGACTCCACTACCGCAGGCCAGTGGGGAGGAGGCGGACATGCAGGTGCCGTCCCCGGGTGAGATGAGCGATCGGTTGGCGGTGGGGCTGAGCGAGACCTATGACGGCGAAGACACGTGGACCGCCCCGACGCCTGTCTTCACCGTGCACGGCTACCTGCGCATGCGCGGCGAGTTGATGGACACATTCTGGCTCGGACGCTACCCGCATGAAACGATGGCAGACATCGCTGCCCTCAGACCCCTGCGGTCTGGCGTGCCGGCCAGTGCGGAAGGCCTGGATCCAGAGAGCTTGGGGCCCGATCCCTTCACGCGCTTCCGCGCGTTCGAGCGACGTCCCGATCCCGACGGCGCAGACCGCACCCTTGCCTGCGTAGACGAACAATCGCTCCCCGAGGGAGGAGGCCTTTGCGAGGTTGATGCCATTCAGTTCGCCAACTTGCGACTGCGACTGTCGCCTGAGCTGAACGTGACCGAAGATGTTCGTGTACGGGCTACGCTGGACATTCTCGACAACGTCATGGCCGGGACTGCCCCCGTCTCGTACTACGGCAGCAGCCCTCTGCTGGCCCAGACCTTCGCGGACTCGGATCTCCCGACGGGTGGCGGCGGTGGCAGCAGTATCGTTGCGAGGCGCGCATGGGCAGAGGTCCGCAACCGTGACCTGGGCGAGCTGCGCTTTGGCCGCATGCCCCAGCACTGGGGTCTCGGCATGGTGTTCAACAACGGCGACGGGCTCGATCAGGACTTTTCTACTGACCTGGACCGCGTGCTTGCGATCACCAAGCTCGAGGGCTTCTATCTGTCGGCTAGCTACGACTTCATCGCGGAGGGCCCGATCGGCGCATCCCAGACGTTCCGCCCTGATTTCGATGGCAGCCAGCTGGACGACGTCGACCAGTTCAGCTTCCGCGTGGCCCGCATCACCTCCCAGGAGGACCAGGAGGCCGCCCTCGAGCGGGGGGAACTGGTGCTCAACGGTGGTCTGCATTTCACGCTTAGGCACCAGGATGCCATCCTGATCGAGTCAGAGGGGGAAGCTCCCACCCTGCGTAGTGTCGCCTCGACCCGCTACACACCCGACCTCTGGGGGCAGCTGCTGCTCCCGGGACTGCGCATTGAGCTTGAGCTTGCGTGGCACCTCGGGCGTCTGCGCTCGGATGGACAGGATCTGGACATCACTTCCTTCGGAGGTGCCCTCGAGACGGAGTTTCGGTTCTTGGAGGACAAGCTCGGTCTGTATCTGAACACGGGCCTGGCGACTGGCGACCAGGACGTGGAGGGCCTGTCGGCTGGCGCGGGCTTCGTCCGCCAGCTAACCCGGGACACGACCGTTTCGACGTTTGCTTTCCATCCCAGCTACCAGATTGACATGATCCTCTGGCGCAACATCATGCGCCAGGTCACTGGAGCCTATTACCTCAAGCCCGGCATCAGCTACGATTTCGTGCGCACCGCGTTCGGCGAGCTGTTTGGAGCCCAGCTGGACGTGATCTACTCACGCGCTTCGAGCATGCTGCAGACGCCGGGTAACAGCGAAAACCTCGGTTTGGAGCTTAATGCGCAGGTGTATTGGCGCAGTGAGGACGGCGCGGACCCCGAGGATGGCTTCCACGCGGCGATCCAATACGGTGTGCTCTTTCCGATGGCGGGACTGGGCTTTCCGGACTACGAGGGCCTCGATCAGAGCTTGGACACGGCGCAGCAGCTCCGGCTAATCCTCGGGGTGGTTTTCTAAAAGGACAACCGCAACCGAGCTCGTCCCCGGCCGATGGGTTATCGCGTATATTGGTGCGCGCATGGCCAGGACGATGGAGGCAACGAACCCGCTCAACGCTGAGGCGCAGGGGATGACAGCCCTCGCGGGTTGGTACGATATGCTCGCTCTATCGGCAGCCAGGAACACCCTCGGCGCAGTGCGCCGGCCATGCGAGGCGTGGGTCTTCGTATGAGCCGCGTGCGAACCCACTTCGAGTGCAGTGCATGCGGCACCACGTCACCCAAGTGGCTCGGCCGGTGTGCAGGCTGTGGCGGTTGGAATACGCT
>JAPPOR010000626.1 GCA_028817905.1 Myxococcales bacterium | reverse complement strand
CCCAGCGCTCCCACATGTGCCCCATGCTCCAGGCGTCCTGCAGATAGTGATGGGCGATGGCCTCGTAGGTGAAGGCGTGCTGATCGCACTGTTCGACGAACGAGAGGTATTCGTCGTCCAGGTTCTGGCGCAGGTGGCCGCACACGCCGGCCCGTTCAACCGCGAGCTTGTGGTAGTGGCGGAAGAAGGACTCCGCCTGGGGCAGGAAGTGGCTGGAGTTGAGCGTGCCCATATGGGTCGTGAATGAGTGGCAGGCCCGCACCGACTGCCAGGGGCCGATTGGGCAGTACTCGTTGCCCAGCACCCAGTCCCACAGGGAATAGGACAGGTCGGGCAGCTGGGTCATCTCGCCGATGGCATAGACGCGCTCGGCCAGCCGCTCGGTAGTGGCAAACGGGTGGGGCTGGACCGTCTGCACTCCTTCTACCGTCGCGTCGAGGGTCGGGACGCGCAGGGTGACCGGTGCTGTCAGGTGCTCCGGCAAGCCCATGGAGGAGACGATGCGGTCCCAGATGTGCATGTGCTCGGAGTCGTGGGCATTCCAGCGGGTACGTGCGGCGGCGGGCCCCTCCTCGCACTCCTGCCCGCCACCGGTGCGGCATTTGGAATCAAACGCCCGGGCGCCCGACGTGAACAAGGCGGCTGGGACCCATGCGGTGGTTAGCAGGAACAGCAGGGCAACCGGGCGGGTCATGGCTTTGCTGCCTCGCGCTGCTTGTCCCGGTCCTTGGCAGCCTGCCTGAACTCGCGCACCGCGGGGTGGCAGTCCGAATCCGTCATCAGGAAGAACGACTCCATTTGGCCGTAGCCCTGCTCGCGCAGGGCCGCGTGCAGTTCCTTGCAGCGAGCCGAGCAACATTCCTCGTCCCCGTCCCACGGGTGATTGTTCGAGCAGGCTGGCACCGATCGCATGCAGTCGTCCGGTGTGCGACCACCCGGCTTGGCTTCGTTTTCGAGACAGTTTGCGGCCCGCTGCAGGCAGACCCCCATCGCTGTGATCGGGTCCGACAGTGCTGGGTCGACCGTCAACATCGCGCCCAGGATGCCCCCGAACATCGGCTTGCCGTCGACCTTGGGCAGCAGCTCGAGGATGTCACCCGCGAGCGGGTCCTCCAGCGGCGGCACCTCCACCTCCCGCGGCTTGAAGGGTTCCGGGTTCGCGGAGGGCTCTTGCTTCTTCTGCGCCTCCTCGAGCAACTCCGCGAGCGGCGGCGGGTCGTATCCAGGGAAGCTTCCGGATCGACCGTCCCCGTCCTCCTTCGCCGCCCCTTCAGCGGCTTCGGTGGGGTCTTTCTCGGCGCAGCCGACGGCGAGCGCAACCAGGGCCACGAGCGTGAGGCGCATCATGGCCCATCTCGTACCCGGGGGGCTAACCGGTTTCAAGCCGGGCCGACTCCGTTTCGGGACCCCTGCGCCGGTTGGTCTCGAAGCCGCTTCCAGGAGCCCAAACCTGTATGGGGGGATGCCAGGCATCTCGCGTCGTACGTAAAAGCAAACGGCGTGCCACCCCGTCTGCTGTTGCGTCCAGGAAGGAAGCGGCGCCCTGACCGAGGGCAGCGCTTCCAACCCCTTCCTAACGTGGCGGACCTTGCCGGGAATTCACGGCGGTAGGCGTCCGTTGCCAGTTCCCAACCGTCGTGTAGATGCCCACCCACCGGCATCACCCCACCAGAATTGGCCCCTGGTGGTCACGGATGGGTGGTCGTTGGCCGACCGATGCTCACCGAAAGAGCGCAGCGTCGCCAGGCATCAGCGCACCTTGCGTCGACGGCGGGTCAGACACGTGATTTTGGGAGCGTGAGAAACCGCACTTGTGAGGCTCAGCGAGCCCCTGCGCATGCACGGGTACGCGCTTCGTGGGCGGGCCAGGGACCGAGGTGCATGGCGTAGCCGAAACCGCAGCGCCAGGCCATGCGCGCACGGCCTGCCGGAACGCGCAGCCCGTGGGCCCGAAACCCAGCCGGCGCTCGGGTCGAGAAGCGGTGGCGCGGGTGGCGCAGAAGGACGCGTTCGACACCGCTCGGGTCTAGGTGCCACATGCGAATTCCCACGACGTCCGCCATCACGCCGGCGTGGAGCAAGTGGGGCACGGCGCCCTGCGACCGTGGGACCCGGGGATTGAGGTGCAGGGTGATCGCATTCTGAATACCGCGCACGGCACCCGGTGACATGCCATCCAGGATCTCGCGCGCGGCCTCGGCACCCGCGAAGGCGAAGCAACGGGGATCGGTCGTCGCTGGACCGGGGAACGCGTAGTCGTGGAGCAGCGCCGCGAGGAACAGTGCCTCCGGATCGCAACGAACCCCGTCGCGCTGGCCAAGCGCCCGTGCGAACAGGTAGCTTCGGATCCCGTGCTGCACAAGCATGGGGTCGAGGTCGGCGCAGGCGTCGAACGCGTGCCGCACGAGCGCCGAGTCCGGCGGCGCGTACTCGGACGGGTCGTGCCCGCCGCCCCTCAGGCCGAGCCGCGCAAGCAGGATGCGGGGCGATGAGCGACAGGTCTCTAGTAGTACGGACGCCGCGTAGCGGGCCTGTTCAGCGACAGTCATGCGCCCGGCCCGCCTACGACACCATGCGTAGGTACCGATGTCTCCAAGCAAACTGGCCATGTCGAACAACCTCCGGCTGAGACTGTTGTTCTTAGCGCCCAAGAGCGCTGTCAGAAATGTCAACAATCGTCTATTTTATGCCACCAGACAGGAGCTTCGAGAATGGGCCAGAGAATCGTGATCGTTGCGTACGATGGCGTTGCCACCCTCGACATCACGGGTCCGGCCGACGTGTTCACGGAGGCGGCTCGCCAGCTCGGCGATGGGAACGCGTACCGTGTCGAGCTGACGTCGATGGGTGGCGGCGCGCGACGCACCACCTCCGGAATCACTGTCCACAGCCGGGACCTTGCGCGGGTAAGGCCCAGGGCATCCGACACGGTCTTGGTCGCGGGCGGAGGCGAGCGGGCCCTGCGTGCCGCGGTCGCCGACGACGGGCTGCGACGCTGGCTGCAGCACGCCAACGGACGCGTGGATCGGATGGGCTCGGTGTGCTCGGGGGTGTTCGTGCTCGCAACCGCCGGGCTGCTCGCGGGGCGTCGCGTCGCGACGCACTGGCAAGCGTGTGGGCCGCTGGCCAACATGTTTCCCGACCTCTCGGTCGACGCAAACGCGATCTACGTCAACGACGGCCGCCTGTGGACGTCGGCAGGCGTCACGACGGGCATCGACATGGCGCTCGCGATGGTCGAGCACGATCATGATGCCGCGCTTGCGGACGCAGTCGCCGCCGCCCTCGTCCTCTACGTGCGGCGCCCCGGCTTCCAGAGCCAGTTCAGCCAAGCCCTCATCGGTCAGCTCGAGCGTTCAGATCCATTGTCTCAGGTGACGGCCTGGATTCGAGATCACCTCGAGGAGGCGGACGTGGAGCGGGTGGCCCAGGCGGCTGGCATGTCAATCCGGACCTTGCATCGGCACTGCCGTGACCGCCTGGGACTAACGCCCGCGAAACTCATCGATCGGCTGCGCGTCGAGCACGCGACTACCCTGCTGTCGACCACCGACGCCCTGGCCAAGGAGGTCGCGGATCAAAGCGGCTTCGGCACGGTCGCCCGCATGACCCGCGCCTTCGACCGCCAGCTGGGCGTGCCTCCGCGGGAATACCGCCTACTGCACCGCCGGGGACTCGATGCCGGCTAGCCTTCCCGGAGGCGACGGAACGCACCCGCCCCCACCGCCAGGACGGACCTGGCGACCGGGGGCAGTTCACGTGCCATGCACAGCGAGGGCAGCAGATAGCCGCACGGGCGAAGAAAGGTCGGGCTAGCCTACCTGCATCATGTACTCGAAGTTCTTGTGGTAGAAGAGGTCGCGGGCGCCGTCGTCCAGGTCCTTGAACGTGCGCTCGAAGCGGCCCGCCGGGTCGTCCGTGCCCTCGGGGTGGGG
>JAPPOR010000097.1 GCA_028817905.1 Myxococcales bacterium | reverse complement strand
CGGAGTCGAGCAGTTGTGCGAGGGCGCGTGATTTGGTGATGGATGCGGGCTAGAACAGGACGGCGAACGGGTCCTCACCACCCGTAAGGTCGAGCAAGGAACGGGCGGCGGCGATCTGCGTGAGCTCCACGGCCTTGAAGCCGACGCGATGAACGGTCGAGACGCGAGCACCGGTTGCCAGGGTTTTCCAGCCTTCCCAGCTTGCCTCCAGCCCGCCTATCGGAATCACCGACACCCACATCTTGAACGCTCGCGGCGCCCCGCGTTCGTCGGTGAGCCATAGGTAGGCATCCCCGGGCGTGACGCCTCCGCTGCGGTAGGTCACCAACAGACCATAACCTCCCTCTGGCAGGGCTACCCGCTGCCGAACCACGCCGTCGTCGAAGAGCTTTTCAAGCGGGTTAAGCCAGAACGAGTCGTTGGCCCAGATCGCGTAGGCCTTGTCGAGCAGTGCGCCACGTTCGGGGCCCAGGATTTCACGGCCACGACGGAAGACACGACCGCCGGTAGCCGTGTGAAGGTGGCGAAGCACGTGAACACCGTCGAAGCGTACCGAAATCAGTTGGCGATACCTGTCCCAAAGGAGCTGATGACGGCCAGCGAAGGTCCACTTGACGGCACCGGTCGTCTGCCAACCTTCCGGATAGGACCAGGCCTCGAGCGAGCGCGCCAGCTCTTCCGCTTCCGGACCTGCGGTCCCCCGCGGACGGGGCTCCGACAATACTCGGAACATCATCCACACGAGCGTGACAAGCGCCCCGATCGTAAACAAAACGTATTTCAGCCACCGCGGCACAGTCCGGGCCAATTTCCAACAGCGATTCACCGCTGTCCAGCGACGACAGTCGCTGGACGGTAGGACTTGGTCACTGCGACTTGGTCACTACCGTTGTGACGAATCGCGAGGGACCCGCTTTCCACTGGGCCCGCGGCCCATGGTCCGGGTGGGGGCGGAGGCCGCGGCTGTGGAAACCGGGGACAAGCGAGGGACAAGCGAGGCGCGTCGGGTGCGATCAATTCGTACTAGAAAATGGACTTTTCGGAGCTCCGGTCTGCAGCCCGAGCGAAGCCGGAGCGGCGCGACCCACAGAAAAGGGGACGGGTGGGCGTACGTAGGGCGGCTTCGCAGCGACGGGGGAAGGGCCCGTGCCCTTGCCTGGATAGACAGCAGGGCACCTTGACGCGCGGGGCAGCACACCGCACCATTCGCCGCCTTGCCGAAGAAAACCGAACAGAACACCGACGCCACCCTCGTCAACCGCCTCAATCGCCGTGTGCGCCGCAGCACGGCACGCTGGAGAGCCGAGCCGCCGCAACCGTTTGGCGAAACCCTCCAACTGCACCGCTTCACACTTGGCAACGGCTTGCGCGTGCGGATCGTTGCAGACCGGAGCGCCCCGGTCCTGAGCTATCACACCTGGTATCGCGTCGGTTCGCGCCACGAAACGGAAGGCAAGACCGGACTTGCACACCTGTTCGAACACCTGATGTTCAATGAGACCCGTCGCATACCGTACGGCCACTTCGACTTCTTGATCGAAAGTGCCGGGGGAGAGAGCAACGCATCCACGTGGACCGATTGGACCCAGTACCACGCTGAACTTCCAGCAAGCGAGTTGGCTATGATCGCGGAGATCGAAGCCCAGCGCATGGGCGAACTCGTATTGCGAGCGCCGCAAGTCAGTAGCGAGAAAGAGGTGGTAGCCAACGAGCGACGCCAACGCGTGGACGATGACGTGGAAGGGCTCGCTGGTGAGATGCTATATGCCACCGCGTTCCGAAAGCACCCCTATCACTGGCCGACAATCGGCTGGATGCAGGACATCGAAGGCTTCACGCCCACCGACTGCGAGCGCTTCTACCGAAGGTACTATGCGCCCAACAACGCGACCATCGTGATCGTCGGGGATGTGGATCTCGAGCAAGCGCTGCGCTGCGTGTCGCGCTCCTATGGACACCTCAAGCCCGCCAGGCTGCCCCGGGAACGCAAGATCACCGAACCGGCACAGCGATCGGAGCGGGTCCGCGAACTCTGCTGGCCTACAGCCGCACCGAAGCTCCTGCTGGGCTATCGCGCCTGCGGACTGAGCGACCCCGACTTCGACGTCCTGACGGTCTTAAACGATGTGATGTTCGGCGGGCGCGGGAGCCGCCTGTTTCGCAAGCTGGTACGCGACAGGGAATTCTTGACCGAGCTCAACGGCACGATCGCGCCCTTTCGTGACCCGGGCCTGTACGAGATGTGGCTGTCACTGCGAGCCGGGGTGGCGATCGATGACGTGCTTTCGACGGTCGAACAGGAGCTGACCCGGTTGCAGCACGAGCCGATCTCCGTGGAGGAGCTTGCCCGCAGCTGCAACCGGCTGGAGCTGAGCTTCGTGCAGTCGCTCGAGACAGCAGCAGGAAAAGCGGATCAGCTGGGGTTCTATGAAACCGTGCTCGGAGACGGTAGCCAGTTGTTCGCTCGCGCCCATAGCTACAAACGGGTCACCCCCGCCGACGTGATGCGTGTAGCCCGCCGCTATCTCAAGCCGACCCGCCGCACGCGCGTCCACGTACTGCCAGCAGAGGAGGCTAGCGCGTGAGCCTCAGTCTGCCAGGACCCGCCGGGTCCCGACTCTTCTTTGAGCCGTCATCCACTGTACCGATCGTGCACCTGAGCCTCTCTCTTCGAACTGGAGGTGCCACCGACCCGGCCGGACGTGAGGGATTGGCACGTTTGACCACACGCATGCTGCGGATGGGCACGCGGAGACTGTCGGCTGAAGCGGTGGAAGACCGGATCGACGCGCTCGGCGCCCACCTGGGCGTATCCACTGGACTCTCCTACACCCACGTCGCGGGCACGGTAGTGGCACGCAACGTGGAGCCGTTCTTTGCGCTTGTCTCTGAGCTGCTACGCGAGCCAGCGTTCCGCACCCGCGATGTAAAGCAACTCAAGCGCGAAACCGCGGCAGCGCTTGAGGCAGTCCAAGATGACGACGGTGCGCTCGTCGGCCGCTGCTTCCGCGCGTCAGCCCTGGTCGATCATCCCTATGGCCGACCGGTTTCGGGATCGAGGACGAGCATTCGGCGCCTCGACCGCTCCGCCATCAGGGAGCACCACGATAGGGGATGGGTCGGCAGCAACGTTGTCGTTGGCCTCTCGGGGCCCCTGACCGAGGAAGAGGCCAAGAGCCTGGTCGACCGGCACCTTGGCTGGCTTCCGCGCGGCAAGCGACCCGTGGTGACCGTGCAGGCGCCGCGCTTTGTCCCCGGTCGGCGTCTCATCATTGTCGACAAACCCGACCGCTCGCAAACGCAGGTGCTGATCGGCACCCTAGGTTCCCACGCCCGCGACCCGGACCACGTTGCTGTGTGCGTCGCAAACACCGCGTTCGGCGGGCTCTTCACCTCACGGCTGACGACCGAGGTGCGCTCCAAACGAGGATGGAGCTATGGCGCCAGCAGCGGCTTCGGACAACAGCCCAAGCGGGACCTTTGGACGATGCGGACCGCACCAGCTGACCGTGACGCCAAGGCCTGCATCGCACTGCAGCTCGATCTGCTACAGGAGCTGATAGACGCGCCGCTCAAGCACCGCGAGCTGCGCGCCGCGAAGGACTACCTGATCAAGAGTCTGCCCTTCGAAGAGGACACTGCTGGCAAGCGTCTAGACCATGCAATCGACGCGGTGCTTTTTGAGCTTCCAAAGGGGTATCGTGAGAGCTTCCCGCGCAACGTCAAGAGGGTCACCCGTGACAGTGCCCACGATGCGGTGCGCAAACGCCTCTCATCGAAGGATCAACTGATCGTCGTGGTCGCAACCGCGAGCAAGCTGCAGCGCTCGCTTTCGGAACTTCCCGGTCTGTCCGATGTGCGCGTGATCCCCTTCAACCGAGTGTGACCTAGCCCGCATCCATCACCAAATCACGCGCCCTCGCACAACTGCTCGACTCCGCAGCGCTTTC
>JAPPOR010001077.1 GCA_028817905.1 Myxococcales bacterium | reverse complement strand
CCGTATTTGCGCAGAGCGCCTGACCAGGCGGAACAGCGCGACGGTGTGGAGCTAGACACAACTAGGGCCGGTCCGCCAAGTCCGCCCGGGAGCAAATTGCAGGCGCGATTACACTAGGCTTGCGTCTAATATTTGGGACATGTAGCCTAGCGAGGCCAGCCAGCCGGGCGATGCTGGTCACCCTGGCCGGGCGCATGGCGCGGTTGCAGTGATGGTCCGCAAGGTGACCCAATTGACCCGTAGACCGGACCGTGCCGCTTGGTCTATCGCTAGGGCTGATTGAGGCGGGTCGGGTGGCCCGCCACGGAGGCGCATGGGAAACAACCGGTCTCACGCAATTGTCATAGGTGGAGGTTTCGCGGGCCTGTGCGCTACCAAAGCCATGAGTCGTCACTTTGAGCGGGTTACGGTGGTCGAACGCGACCACCTGCCTCGCGTTGCGGAACATCGTTCGGGGGTGCCACAGAGCCATCACGTGCACGCCCTTCTCCTGCGTGGCTCTCGCGAGCTGGAGCGGACGTTCCCCGGGATCGCTGACGAACTCATCGCTGCGGGCGCCAGCCGCATGGATCTGGGCGGAGAACTAGCCTACTGCTCAGAGTTCGGTTGGGTGCCTCCGGTGGGCGTCGGCATCACGCCCATGGTCCTCAGCCGAATCCTGCTGGAAAGCGTGGTGCGCGCGCGAGCGCTGTCGGATGTGGCCAACCTGCACTTGCTGGAAGGTACACGCCTAACCGGCCTCGTTACCGAACGCAACGGAGACCACCTGAGGGTCGTCGGGGTAAAGACCAATCACCCCGAGCACCGCGAGCTCCGGGGCGACCTCGTAGTCGACGCCAGTGGGCGCAGCAGCAAATGTCTGGCCTTTCTTGCGGCGGACGGCGTAGCCGAACCTCCCATCGAAATGGTCGACGCGCACAGCGGCTACGCTTCGCGCTTCTACGAACTCGCCCCCGACGAAAACCGTTGGTGGCGAGGCATGTTGATCGAAGGCAAGGCGCCGACACGGCGACGCTGGGGCCTGCTGATGCCGATTGAGCATGGGCGCTGCGTTGTCACCCTCGGCGGAGTCAACGGAGAATACCCGCCGGCTGACGAGCCTGGCTTCATGGAATACCTCAACAGTCTGCCAACCCGCGCGTTGGCGCGCGAGATCGCCCGCGCCAAACCCCTGTCCAAGATCCACGCACACCGGTCCCTGTACAACCGTGCGCGGCACTTCGAGCGATGGACCGAACGTGTAGGGGGGTTCGTAACATTGGGCGATGCAGCCGTGGCATTCAACGCTACCTACGGCCAGGGAATGAGCATGGCAGCGACCGCCGCCAATGCCCTTGGCGACACCCTCGGGACCTATCCCGATGCGGATGCCTTCGCGCTTACACAACGCTTCCACAAGGCACAATGGGCACATCTCAAGACCGCATGGCAAATCGCGAGTGGAGCTGACCTGGAATGGCCAGGAACCGAGGGCAAGCGCCCGTTTGCCTTTGGCCTCAAGCTTGCACTCGCCGCGACAGTCGTTCGCGCCTCGCACGAACTCCCGCAGATCAAGCGCTTATATGCACCGATCTATCAGCTGGTCGGTTCTCCCTGGACGCTTGTGCGGCCCGACCTAGTCGCGCTGGTTGCCTATGCTGGCCTGCGCCGCAGTCTCGGCCGCCCCCTGGTGAGATTGCCGCCGATTGATTGTCCAACCTTCGCCCAAGATCACCTTCCGCCTCTGCAGGAACAGGCACCTCTGCACGCTTCACTGCAGCCGCGCGCGTAATCGACGAAGATCCAGTGGAGTCGAAGGACAAGGCAGCGTCGCAGTCTTGATGGATGCGGGCTAGTATTCCAGTCGCGCCCCCCCGCAGGGCCGATCGCTTGCACGATCATCGCGCACCTTGATGAAAAGACCCGGGCTAGACGCCTTCGAGTCAGAGTGGGCTGAATGACGAACTACCGCCAACAGGCAGAAGCGTGGGTTGCGGACGATCCCGACGAGCAAACGCGCGCCGAGCTCCTGGCGGTCATGAACGACGAGCGGGCCCTTCGCGAACGCTTCTCCGAACCGCTGGTCTTCGGAACCGCCGGCATGCGTGGCAGACTGGGCGCGGGACCGGGGCGCATGAACCGCAGACTGGTGGCCCTGAGCGTGGGGGCCCTGTGCTCGGTCCTCCAACGCACGATGTCCGACGCAGCAGCCCGCGGGATTTGCATTGGTCGCGACGCACGACACGGCAGCGAAGACCTGGCCCAGGAAGCGATCGAAGTCGCGCTTGGCGCAGGCTTCGTAGTGCATGTGCTCGAGCGGCCGGCTCCAACGCCCCTGCTCGCCTACGCCACGACCATGCGATCAGCCGCGGCGGGTATCGTCATCACCGCGAGCCACAACCCGCCGACCGACAACGGCTTCAAGGTCTACACCCACGATGGCATCCAAATAGTGCCGCCCCTGGACGGGGAGCTCGCGGCCGCAATGCAAGCGCTCCCATCGGTGCTGGGCTTGCCTCGTGTGATCGCGGCCGCGGGCGCACAGAGCGGGGCACTCGTTCCCATCGATGCCGAGCTCGAGCGCGCCTACCGACACAGCCTACGTACGCGGCTAGGCGCGCGCCCTTCCCCGCGCGCACTGCGAATCGCCTACACCCCACTGCACGGGGTGGGCGGCACACTGGCACTCAAGGTGCTCGCGGATGCCGGGTTCCATGACGTGCGACCGGTAGCCCACCAAATGCAGCCAGACCCGGACTTCCCTACCATCGCGTTGCCGAATCCAGAAGAACCGGGCGCGCTCTTGGACCTGATGGCACTGGCCAACAGCTGCCACGCGGACGTAGCGATCGCCCACGATCCAGATGCGGATCGCCTTGCACTGTGTGCATCGGATGGCGATCGAGGCCATCGAATGTTGTCTGGCAACGAGATGGGTGTGCTGCTGGCGGACTACGCGTTTGAGCGGGCCCCCAGACTCGCCAAACCGCTCATGTGCTACTCCCTCGTCAGCTCCCCGATGGCGGCACGCATCGCTAAGAGCTACGGCGCACGTGCTGAAGTCACGCTGACGGGCACGAAGTGGATCTGCTCCCGTGCGCTTGACCTCGAACGACATGGCTATCACCTCGTGTGCGGTTTCGAAGAGGCCCTGGGCTTCGTGCTCGGCCAACTGGTGCGTGACAAGGATGGGCTCAGCGCGGCCGTGCTGGCGGCCCAGCTGGCGTGTGCCTGCAAGACGGCGGGACAGACACTGTGGGACCGTCTGTACAGTCTCTACGAAATGCACGGCTACCACCACAGCATGCAACATTCCGAATACCTTGTTGGCCCGGACGCGCTGGCCCGCGCACGGGCGGTAATGAACCGGCTGCGTACGCACCCACCGGCAGGCATAGGGAATCGCGAGGTGGTCGCCCGCAGTGACCTGAGCGTGGGGCGCCGGTGGGATGCCGCGGGAGAACATGCCCTCGAGCTACCGACAAGCGACGTGTTGGTATTCGAACTCGCAGACGAGTTGCGCGTCTGCATCCGCCCGAGCGGGACGGAGCCCAAGCTCAAGTGCTACTTCGACGCCCGCACTGACAAGGTGCCCGACGAGTCATGGAACGCCACTCGTGCGCGTGCCGTCCACACCCTGGACGGCCTCCGAAACGACTTCCTTTCCAGCCTCGCAGTGCCAAGCTAGTTGGTTTCGCGGGTCGCGCCGCTTCGCTTCGCTCCGGTGGCAGACCGCAAACGTCAAAGAGTCCTCTTTCGGGATGGACACTACCCCCGGCACAACGAGGCATGTGACCCAGGCGCTACCCGAAACCGCTGTCGCTCGCAGCTCATCCCCGGAGCGCGCCAGCGCGACTTAGCGACCTTGTCCAGACGTATCCAATCAAGGGAACCTGAGCAAACTTGACGCAAACGTCCACGAAACGCTGACTCAAGGTCGTTAGCGGGGCTCCGCCCCAGCCCGACGAGGC
>JAPPOR010000149.1 GCA_028817905.1 Myxococcales bacterium | reverse complement strand
GTGACGATGGAGGCCATGAAGATGGAGCACACCTTGAGCGCACCCTTTGACGGGCATGTCGCCGAACTCGCTTGCAGGACCGGCGACCAGGTGAGCGAGGGGGCCCTGCTGCTGCGAATCGCGCGCGAACCGTGATGGTCGGGGTGCTGCCTAGCCGGACCATTCATGACTTCGACGCCGGCTCGCTTGTCCTTCGACTCCACAGGGACTTTCGCCGCCCTAGAAAATACAGCCCAAAGCCCTGCGAAGCCGATCGCTTGCACGATCATCACGTGCCTTGGTGATGGGGCTAGCGGGCTATCGGTGGCCCAATCGGCTGTCCAGCGGAGGACCTTCCCGTATATTCCAATATTTTGACAAGAAATTGCCTTGAAATCCGCGCCGAAGTGCTCCACGGCTATGCAGGGTGCTAGCCGCTTGGCTGGTCTAAACGGGTCTAAACGGCGAGGTCGGAGTCGTGTCTGAATATCAGCGTTTGGGTATGGTCGAGGTACTGTGTGCCGTTGTTCTTTCCCTGGGTTGCTCGGCCGAGCCGTCCGGACAGCAAGCCGCAGCTGACCCGGTGGGGTCCGAGGCCGGGCCGACGGCCGGGGCTGCTGCCGACCGCTCGACCGCGGTTTCGACGGTTGCCGTTTCGGCTCCGGTTGCGATGCCGCAGGCCATCCAGCCACCGTCTGAGCAGCCCGGGCCCGACATTTCGACGCCCATGACCCCCACGCCTCAGGCACCTGAGCCAATGAACCCGGGACCTGAACCAATGCAGCCCGCCGCGCCCATGGAGGGGCCGGAACCGGGACCAGAGTCGGAGCAAGGGCCAGAGCCCGAAGGCATGGCGCCCACGCCGAGCGGCGACCAGTGTCTGATGGGTACGGGGGACTTCTCCGGCGATGGGCCCTATCGGGTTGGGATGATGGACCTGGAGATCGGCTCCCAGGGTGGCTACACGGTCTTCTACCCGATGCCGATGCAGGAAGGCTGTCATCCCGTGGTCGCCTGGGGCAACGGTACCGGTGTGACGGGTTCCGGAACCTACGCCTTCTTTCAGCAGCATGCCGCAAGCTGGGGGATTGTCGTTGTGGCCTCGCACAACTCCAACACCGGGTCGGGTGACTTCCACGTGGCGGCTCTCGACTGGGCCCTGGAGCAGAACGAGGACTCCGGGAGCATGTTCCATGGAAAGCTCAACGGGCGAGCGGGTACGTCAGGGCACTCGCAGGGAGGGATGGGCGCCAACGCGGGCGCACGCCACCGGGCGGTCGAGGCGGTTGGTAACGTGCAAGGGGCCTTCGGATTTGGCCCCGCGGACAAGGCCTTCCTGTGCCTGACGGGGACCGAAGACATCGCGACCGAGGGGTGCCGCGGCGCCGTCAATGGATCGCGCGCACCGGCACTCTATGCCAACTGGGATGGGGGCGATCACGTGGGCACGCCCACGGTCGGTGGCTTCATCGCCCGCGATCCGGGCACCATGCAGTACCGGCGCCTGTACACTGGCTGGTTCCGGTGCTTCCTGGGCGATGATAGCAACGCGTGCTCCATGTTCATGGGGGGCGACAGTTGCCCCGTCTGCAATGAGTCGGGCTGGGCCAGCATCTTTGCGAAGAACTACTAGCTTAGCTAGTTGTTAGTTAGCGGGGCTCCGTGCCAGCCCGACCTGGGACCCTTCGGATTCCGACTTGAGCCGTGGCACATCGCAGCAAGAAGCGCCTCGGCCGAACTTGACTCAAGTGCCCACGATCAACCCGGTCGAGGGGACTGGCCAACCCCGCTCAGGAGGTGAGGGCGCGGGGCAGCGCGTCCCGCAGCCGTTCCAGTTGGCTACCGGTGAAGAAGTGATCGGTGTCGGGCAGCACAAGCAGCTGCGCGCCCGGCACGCGGTCGACGAGTGCCTTGAGGGCCGGAGCCCCGGCGTACTCGTCGTGTTCGCCCACGATCACGCGCAGACGGCCCGCGAAGCCGGCGAGCTGCGCCGGTTCGAGCAGCGCAAGCGGGGGGGCGACCAGCAACAGGCTAGAAACCTCCAAGGTGCCGGCGGCCCCCAGCGCGGCGCACGCCCCGAACGAGTAGCCCGCGAGCAGTGAAAGGGGGCGCGCGAGCTCATGCTGGCCCACGCAAACCAGGTCCTGGCAGCCTTCGTGCAAGCTGCCGCGCTGCTTGCCGGTGCTACCGCCAACCCCGCGGTAGTCGAAGGCAAGGGTGGACAACCCGTGGTTTCGTAGCGCTTCCTCGAGAGCGCGTACCACGGGGTTGCTCATCTCACCGCCGTATTGTGGGTGCGGTGCGGCGATCACGGCCTTGTCGGGGGTGCCTCCCGCGATCGGCTCGCTGTACCGGACATCCAGCACGTATTCCGTGTTGCGGTCGGTGTCGCGGCCGGCGACGCGGACGGTGCGGGTCGAGTTCATGGCGGGAGGCTATCACGTCATGCACGCTTCGCCGGGACCGGCCGAGCGGGGTGTTCTTCCGGAGTCGCCTGCACTGATCCTCCGTCGACTCGTAAGCGGATACGGTCTCGGAAGAGCGAAACACCCGCTCCCGGCAGCGGACCGGGAGCGGGTGCGTCTGTTACTACTTGGCTGTTGTGGCGTGTTGACGCTGACTGTTGTGTTGGTGGTGTGTCGGGTTGGCTGCCCTTGCTGTGTTGGGTTTGGGTTGCTGTGTTGGGTTTGGGTTGGCGTGTCGGGGTTGGCCGTCAGGCGCGGTTTGCCGGCTGGCGAGTCGGCTCGGCGGCCTTCTCCGGTTCACGGGACGTCAGTCGCCCCGTCGGGGACAAGCAAGGCGGGGGCTTCGTCTGACCTCACAGACCCGAGGTTGCGGTCTGCGTACTTGCGAACACCGGTTGGCTGGAGGTCGAGCACGTGAAGTCGACCGTTTCGCCGCGTTCGATGTGCGAAAAGCGACCGCCGCAGTGATCGAGCATGACCATCCGGGCCTTGGCCATCGCGGGCATGTAGCCCCCCGCAAGGCTCACCTGACCGCCGTTTTCGTGTCCGCGCAGGAGTTGAGCGCTGCCGCAGCCGCCCAGGGCCAGGGTTCCGATCGCGATTGCCAGTGTTGTCATCTTCGTCATTGCCAGTCTCCCGTGTCTCAGGGGCTAGAGGCGGTCGATTTCGGTTGTGAGCGGTGAAGGTCCGAGAAAGTGAAGGGGGCTCGCCCGGAGCATCCATGGACGTCGGCGTCGGATCGCGCAGGGATTCGGCATCACAGGGCTTTCGGCGACCGACATGTGCCGAGGCAGCCGAGAGCGCTGTGAGGTCGACGGGCGCCGCTAGCCCGCTGCACCCACCGGAACCTCTCCTGGCTCGAGCACTTTCGAGGCATATCCAAGTGTCTAAAAATACTGGCATTGTCGACCCCGCCCGCTTCGGCGCGGGCGCCGTCGAGCCGGGTTGTAGGCTCCTTGAGGCATGCCAGCGTTTTTCTCCGCCCGCGGGCCGGTCCTGGTGGAGTTGCCCGAGGGGTTGCGTGCTTTTGAGTCGAGAGGGCGCACCTGGGACCATTTCTCGCCCACATGTGTCTTGGCTACGCTCAGGGCCTGCACATGGAACCCATGGATGCAGACGAGGAACCGACCCGGATTGCGGACCGCTACCAGGTGCTCCGGGTGTTGGGGCGGGGTGGCATGGGCGTCGTGTATCAAGTGCGCGACGAATCGGACGGGTCCGAGCTAGCCCTCAAGCGCCTCGTCGGCAGGGAGGGGAGGGCTCCGGATGCGCATACGATTGAGCTGTTCGAGCGCGAGTACCACACCCTCAACGGACTGGCGCACCCCCGCGTGGTGCGAGCGTTTGACTACAGTGTCGATGGCACCACGCCCTTTTACACCCTGGAGCTCTTGGACGGTGGCGATCTTCGGGACCGGGTCCCACTGCCGTGGGAGCAGGCGTGTTCGGTGGCTTACGACATATGCTCGGTGCTATCGCTGCTGCACTCTAGACAATTGGTGCACCGTGACCTGACGCCGCGCAATATTCGCCTGACCGGGGAAGGGAAGGCCAAGCTGATGGACTTCGGCTTACTGTCGCCGATGGGACCCATCCAGCAGGTTGCGGGGACGCCGGCGTACACGGCGCCTGAGGTGCTTCACCAAGTCAGTCTCGACGGCCGCTGCGACCTGTTCTCGCTTGGGTGTACGCTCTATTCCTCGCTGACCGGGTGTGCGGCGTTTTCGGCGCGTCGGTTTGGCGAGCTGCGCGATGTCTGGCGGCGAACTCCGGTGCCCGTCGCGACGCTTGTGCCCGATGTGCCCGATGCCCTTGCCCAGCTCGTTACAGAATTGATGCGCTTGGACGTGGATGCGCGTCCCCGCAGCGCGGCGGAGGTCATGGATCGGCTGCGACCGCTGTTGCCCAGGCCACCCGACGAGACCCTGTCGGTTGCGCGGGCGCACCTGAGCGCGCCGGCATTGGTGGCGCGCGGTGCCGAGCACGTCCGGATTCGCAAGCAGATGATGCGCGCTGCACGAGGGCGCGGCGGGGGCTTTCTGATCACGGCGCCACCCGGTACGGGCCGCTCCCGCATGCTCGACGTGTTCGTACTGGAGGCCAAACTGTTGGGAGGGATCGCCGCTCGCGCAGGGGGAGCGGAGACCGTGAGCGATCCCTTCTTCGTGGCCCAGTGCCTCGCGAATCAGATCCATGAACAGGGTCCGAGCGCTTCGGTCGAGGCCGCGCGCGACGACGCTCAGGTCCGCATGGTGCTGTTTGGCGAACAGGATCTCTCGCAACCTGCCCTGTGTCGGCCTGCGGACCTGTCTCGGCCTGAGCTCGAGGGGGCCGGGGTGCAGGCCGCCTTGCACAAGTGAGTCCTTGCGGTTGCAGCCCAACGACCGGTTGCTCTAGCGGTCGACGACCTGGAACGGGTCGATGAGGAGTCGGCCTCGCTTCTGGCGGTTCTGTCGCTTGCAGCGAGCACCGCGCGGCTCGCCTATGCCGTGGTGTGTGTACCAGGTCGGCCCGACACGCCCGCCCTCTCGGTGCTCGACAAGCATGCGCGGCGTGTGCCGCTTGCGCCGCTCGCACAGGATGAAACGAAGCATCTGCTGCGGACGGTGTTCGGCGACGTGAGGCACTTGCACGCCACCAGCCATGCGCTCCACGCGCTGTCGGCGGGCAAG
This sequence comes from Myxococcales bacterium, assembly GCA_028817905.1. GTDB lineage: Bacteria > Myxococcota_A > Polyangia > Polyangiales > JAFGIB01 > JAPPOR01. Next base: position 16,111 of record JAPPOR010000149.1, on the reverse strand, counting down.
CCACGGGATTGCATGCTGTTGGCGCAGCATCTGGTGGACCAGCGTGTGATCACCTACGAAAGCGGTGGGTGGCGCCTACCAGAGAGAGTCGATCCGAGCGCGTTGCCAGCGAGTATGGGGGCTGCCTTGGCCGAACAAGTCGCCAGGCTCTCGCCGCTTGGTCTGGAGGTGGCCCGCACGCTGTCGATCGGCATGCCCGGGCGGCTTTCGCTCTCCGAGCTCCGGGCCGTCACGGATGTGAGTCCGTCGACCCTCGACGCCGCCCTGGACGAGCTTCGACAGGCGCATCTTCTTGTCGGAGGAGCGGAGGGCTACGCACTCGTTCACGAGGGCGCATCGGCCCAGGTCGTGGACGGGTGGGCGGATGCGCCGGCGGTGCATGATCGGCTGGCGGATCTGCTCGAGGAGGCAGGTGCTCCCATGGTCGTCGTGGCCCATCACCGCCTGCGCGGGCGGGCCCCCCTTGCCGGCGCTGCGGGTCTGGCACAAGGGCTTCGCCAGGGGCACACAGATGACAGGATGGCGTGGGTCTCGGCCAGCACCCGTGCGATTGGCTTCGACGCTTGCGCAGCGGTCCTGGCCGATGCCGACGACGTGGCCAGGGCGGGCGGTCTTGGCGTAGGGGTCCGCTTTGTGCTGTGGCCGGTGCTCAGGGGTGTGGTGGCGCTGGGGGCGGACGCGGTGTTCTTCGACCGGATACCGGCGGACTACCTGTGCGTCCTGGAGCAGGACAGCGGGCTATCGGCTTGGCGGGAGCTGGCGGATCTCCACGCAGACCCCGCCGCCCGGGCGCTTGCGGCCTTCGCCGCCGCCAACGAACGCTACCAAGACTTGCCGGAGGCGGATCGGGTCCTGGCCCCCGTCGAGGCCATCGAGGAGCTGGCTCGCTACGTTTCCGTGTCCTTCCTGATCGCCAGTCGCTTTTGCGACAGCGAGCTGATGGCGAGTCTTCCGGGACTGTTGTCCCCCTTTGCGCACCTGCACCCGCTCGTCGGCGCCATTCACGCTTCTTCACAGCTGTCCCAGCTGACCGTGACCGGGCGCTACGAGGAGGCCCGTGACCTGACCGGTGTGCTGCAGACCCAGCTAGACACGCTCGAAGGGGACGACCGGGCATACGTTCAGAAGCTCCGGGACGCTTGCTGGCTGAACCTTCGACTCTTGGACATCGTCTTGGGGATCGAGCCCTCGGACCACGACAGCGTTAGCAAGGTTTCCGACCCGGAGGACAAGGTGCATGCGGCGCACCTCGAAGCGGTTGCAGCGGGCTACCGTGGGGATCGCAAGGTCGCGGACGCCTACCGCCAGCGAGCCGAGTGGCTGTCGCTCGAGCACCGGGCCACGGGTTTGTTCACTCCGCTGAAGATCGATCTGGAGGTCTACGCCGCGCTCGACGATGTGACCGGGGTTCGCGAGACCTGCGAGCGGATCGGCCGGCTCGTCGAAAATGTTCCAGGTTGGCGTGGCTGGCACTTGCTCGCGGAAGCGCACTACCGTCGACTGCTGGGTGAGCGTGAGCGAGCCCTTGGGGCCCTCGCGCAGTTGCGGGCGCACTTCGCTGGGAAGTCGGATCCGTCCCGGGAGTTCTACTGGGGGGTCGCGCTGGAGGTCGAGTTGCTCTCAGCCGACAATCGACCCGAGGAGGCCCGCGCACGTGGTCAGGGCGTGTTGGACGGTTGTACTGAGGAGGGACCCAGCGCGCGGCGCAGAACGCTGAGCTGCGCGCTCGCGCTGGCGGACTCGGCGCTCGGCGATCACGTAGGGGCCCGCGCCCGCGTGCAAGCCGCCATCGCCGACCAGCAACGGCTCGGTGTGTCCCACTTCTTCTGGGGGCGTTCCCACGAGTACTTGGCGCGCATTGCGATCAACGAAGGCGACGCGGCTGGCTTTGAAGCGGCCGTCCGGGTGGTTGCCCAGGCGTACCGAGTCGAGGAGAGCTCGATGCTTGCCGGCCGCTACGGCCGCTTGCTCGAGGACGCCCAGCGGGCGGGCTTGACGGGCGGGCGGCCCTCTTCGCTTCGGGTGATCGAGCCCCGATCCGTCGCCTCCAAGCTTTCGGCTAGGCCATCCAAGGTCGAGGCGTCCGGACACGGCAGCCTGGCCCAGGATTGTCTCTCCATTCTGTGCGGCGTCGGGTCCGGCCGGCGTGAGGGTTGGCTGTATCTGCTCACCGACGCGGGGCTCGAGTTGTCCGCCTGGACCAGCCAACCCCGCGATGAAAAAGCCCTCTTCGCCCTTGCGCAGGCGCAGCTGGAGCTTGAGGTCGACGATGGCCAGATGACCATGACGGCGGACGAGCTGACTCAGCCGCCGGGGCTGGCATCCATCATGCCCTCCGAAAGTTGCCCGGCGGTCGTCCCGAGCGCGGCTTCGGAGTCACTGGCGCAGCAACACGCGGTCCCGCTCAGGGGGCGGTTCCAGGGGCGGCGCTACGTTGTGGGCGTTGTGATCGTGGTAGGCAGTCCGGAAGATGCTTACGCTGCTGCTGACCTGTGTGAGGGCGTCGCCCAGTACCTGATCGAGTCGGGGACCTACCGTCCCGTCGAGGCGGCATGATGGCGGTGGGCCGCGTGACCACGGGGTCCCTGCGCACCTGCCGTGATTCCATCCCTACATGTGGCCGGGATAGCCTCTTCCAGTGAAGCCTGCTTCCGTGCAGCGGCCCGCGCCCCTTTCAGCCGAAGATCCCGGTTGCATTGCGGAACGCTATGAGGTGAAGGAACTTCTGGGGCGAGGCGGGACGGGCAGCGTCTACCGGGTGCGCGATCAGGCCACGGGGGCCATGCTTGCAGTCAAGCGCTTGAGTGGTCGGGGGGGCAAGCCACCCAGTCAACGGGCCCTCGAGTCGTTCGAGCGCGAGTTCGATACACTGCAGCAGCTGGCCCACCCACGCGTGGTGCGGGCCTTCGACTACGGCTTGGACGCGGGCACGCCCTATTACACGATGGAGCTGCTGGACGGGGGTGACCTGCGCTCGCAGCCTCTGATGGAGTGGCGACAGGCATGCAAGGTTGCCTATGAGGTGTGCTCGGTGCTGTCGCTGCTGCACTCGCGCAAATTGGTGCACCGGGATCTGACCCCCCGCAACATCCGCTTGACCGTCGATGGCCAGGCCAAGGTGATCGACTTCGGTTTGCTGTCCCCGATGGGCCCCGCCCGGACCGTAGCCGGGACCCCACCGTACCTGGCGCCCGAACTCGCCCACCACCTGAGCCTGGACGGGCGCGCCGACTTGTTCGCCCTCGGGTGCACGCTCTACCACATCCTAACCAAGAGCACGGTCTTCCCTGCCCGCACGATCGCGGAGCTGCCCGACATCTGGCGCCGCACGCCCACGCGGGTCTCGCTGCTCAACCCGGAGGTGCCCGAGCCGCTGGAGAACCTGGTCCACGCACTCGTCCGACTCAGCCCCGACTCGCGACCGCGTAGCGCGGCGGAGGTGATGTATCGGCTGAGGCCCTTTCTCGCCGATCCACCCGATGCCGCGCTCAGTGCGCCGCAGGCCTACCTGAGTGCACCGGCACTGGTCGCTCGCGACGAGGCGCTTGTGCGTCTGCGCAAGCAGGCCATGCGCAGCGCCCGCGGTCGCGGTGGTGGCTTCCTGATCACGGGCGCACCCGGCACCGGCCGCTCCCGCATGCTGGACGTGTTCATGCTGGAGGCACGGCTGCTGGGCGGGCTGGCGGCGCGGGCCGGAGCGTCGGAAGCCGCGCAGGGACCCTTCGGCGCGGCCCAGGCGCTGGTCCACCAGCTCCACATGGGTGCGCAGAGGCTGGCGCTGGAGGCGGCCGCGGCCGACCCAACGGTCCTTTCGGTGCTTTTCGACACTGACAATCCGGCGGCGGACCTTGAACCGCGGGATCTGGTAGCCTGCCACACTCCCCGCGCTCAGCTGCAAGCCGCCCTACGCGCATGGCTGATGGCGCTTGCCGAGCGGCGCCCGTTGTCGCTCGCGCTGGACGACCTGGAAAAGATCGACGAGCCTTCAGCTGCTTTGCTCGCCTCGCTAGCACTCGAGGCAGAGAGTACGCAAATCGCCTACGCGGTCACGACTCGCGAGGAAGCGCTCGATGCCCCGGGTCCCGCCCTCTCGGTTGTCATGGAACAGGCGCGTCCCATGCCGATTTCGGCGATGTCGCCGGCGCAGACGGAGCAGCTGCTTTCGAGCGTGTTCGGCGACGTACCCAACCTACAGGCCACCAGTCGGGCGCTGTACAGCCTGTCGGGCGGGCGCCCGAAAGCCTGCATGGATCTGGCCCAACACCTGGTAGACCGGGACGTCATCCGATACGACCGCGGCGCCTGGCAACTTCCGCACGAGGTCGATTCGAGCACGCTTCCGGCGAGCATCGAAGCAGCCCTGGAAGCGGCTGTCGGTGAGCTCGCCCCTGCCGCCCTCGCAGCGGGCAGGGCGCTGGCCGTAGCAGTGACCGGACGTCTGGACCGCACCGGGCTGATCAGAGTGGTAGAGGTGCCTCATGGCGAGCTCGACGCGGCGCTTTCGACGCTGCGCCGCGTCCAGTTGATCACCGGTGGGCGATCCGGCTACGCCATCATTCACAGGAGCGCCGCTACCCGCTTGCTCGACGGTATTTCGGCACAGGCCCTGGGGAGCCTACACGACCGCCTGGCGGCCTTGTACGCGAGGGCGGACGCGAACCCCATCGTGGTCGCGCACCACGCCATGCAGGGGAGCGACCCCAGCCACGGCGTAGACGCCCTCTTGGAAGACCTACAAAGCGGCGAAGCGATGTTGGCTGTCCTGCTGGATGGTATGCAAGAGCTGGGAGGCGACCACACGGCCCGGACGCTGCTTCTTGCGTCAGAGCAGGCGAGCCGCCTGGGGTGCAAGATGAGAGACCGGTGTCGGTTGTGGACGGCGATTGCCAACTGCGTTGTTCGGGGAGGGGCGGATGTTGAGTACTGGCAGCGCATCCCACCTGCCTGGCTCGATACGCTCAAGCGTTGCAGCGGTTTTTCCGACTGGCACGACCTTGGGGCGGTTGCCGATCCCGCTTGTCGCCTGCGGCAGGCGGTCGCCGCGGCTGCCGCGCGCTACCAGAGCGATCCGGAAGACAACGAAGTGGTTTCACCCGAAGAAGCGACCGCTGGGCTCGTACGCTATGCCGCAAACGGCGGGTCGATCGCAAATCGGACCTTGGACCTGAGCCTTTCCCGTCAGCTGCCGGCGCTGCTGGAGCCCTTGGCGGGCACGCATCCGCTTGTGGCCGGCATGGTACTGTCGCTACGCTCCGCGTTCCTGACCAACAGCGGAGCCAATGACGCCTCCTCGGACCTGATCCCGCCGTTGCTGAAAGCCCTGGACGCGGCGAAAGACTCGGGAGCCCCGTGGTTGGGAGCGGTACGCTTGGCCACTTTGTTCCATGCCCGCCGGCTCGCCATCTGTGATGGCATGGGGCAGGTGGGGAGCGAAGCAACCGATTCGATCAGCGACCCGGCGTTTCGGGTGCACGCGGAGCAGCTGAACGCTCTTGGGGCACTCTACCGCGGCGACTGGCCAGCGGCTGAGGACCATCGTCGGCGGGCGGAGCTGGTAGGGCTGCAGCACGGGGCCGCACCGCTTTTTACTCTGCTGGAGGCGGAGCTGACGCCGCGATTTCTGGCGGGGGACTTGGCTGGGCTGCGCGCGACGCGGGGCGAGATCGCGAGGTTGTCCGCCAAGCATGCTGGCTGGGTGCCTCACCGGTTTGCGACCGACGCGTACCTGCATGCCCTGGGCGGCGAGCCGGATAAGGCCCTCGAGGAGCTGGCTGCACTCCGAGCCCACCAATGCGACCGAACGCCCCAAAGCCCTGTTCTGTTTTCGGCGATCGCCGTGGAATTGCAGATCCTGGTGGCGCAAGGGCGGCCTGAGCTGGCCCGTGAGCGGGGGCTGCCGGCGCTTGCGCAGTGCCAGCGGGAGAAGCGCAGCACCTGTCGCCGGGAGCTGACCTTGGCGCTTGCCCTGGCGGACGCGGAGCTGGGAGATCACGAACAGGCTTGGTCGCGGGTCAAGGGTGTGATCGCGGAGCAACGGACGATGGGCGTGTCCGGCCTGCTGTGGGGCTACTCGCATGAGCAGCTCGCCCGGGTGGCCATCTGCGCTGAGGAGGGCTCGGCCTTTGAGGCAGCCGCGCAGGTGGCTGCCGAGGGCTACCGAGTTGACCAGAACTCCATGTTTGCGGGGCGCTATCGTCAGCTGATCGAGGACGCGGAGCGGGCGGGGCTAGGGCCGACGGGTTCCTCCGGAACCTCCGAACGGCGCGTGGTCTGCGGCGTGCCTCTGCATGCGACCGCGATCGAGAACTCCGACCTGCCCGCTGAGGCGCTGCGTCAGCTGTGCGCGCACGGTGCGGGCACCGGAAAGGGCAAGCGCAAGGGCACCGAGGGCTGGCTGTTCTTGCTCACCGAGGTGGGTCTGTGCCTTTCCGCCGCGAGCGCTCCGGCGCCCGACCCCGCGGCCGTACAGGCTTTTGCACAGGCACAGTTGGAACTGGAGCTGGACGACGGCTCCCTTACCCTCACCACCGAGGACTACACCCAGACCCAAGGCGAGCCCGCCGGCGTGGGCGGGAATGGGTCGCTGGCCCTACCAGGTCACCACGCGTTGGCACTTTCAACCCTGCACGACGGCAGCGTGCGCATCGTGGGCATCGCGGTCCTTTCAGGTCTAACCCCGGAGCGGCTGCCCAGCGAGGGTCTTGTCGCCGGTCTTGCGTCGCTCTTGCTTCGGTCCGGGGACTTCCGTTCGGTGACCGCGGCCTAGCTAAGCTAGCGCAATCCTCGCGCGCGCTCGACCAGCCAATCCATGTGGGCGCGGCCGGCGGTGTTGGCCGCTTCGTCCAGGAGCGCCCGCGCCCGCTCGCGCATGCCCGCGCCGCCACGCTGGAGCAGCCAGGTCGCGAACTCCAGCTGGGTGCGGACCAGAATGGGGATGTGGCGCAGGGTCCGGTTAGAGGCCACGGCGCGCTCGAAGTGGTGCTCGACCTGGTCGTGCCTACCCAGTGCGGCTGCGAGCAGGGCGAGATAGCGCGACACCGAACCTTCGTATCGAAACATGAAGTCGGGCGTGTTGAAGTCCGCGTAAGGCTCCAGCAGACGGTAGAGCAACTCGGCGTGGGGCTGTTCGGGCAGGGCTAGGCTCGCGAGCGCCAGGTTGGACAGATTGCACAGATAGGAGAGCCCCCGCGGGATCGTCTCGAAGTCCCCCGACGCAAGAGCGGACAGGCTCGCCCTGGCCATGTCGGTCAGTCCGGCTTCCGCGGCGGCGCGGGTAAGCCGCGTACGGAAGTCCATGACGATGAACGCGCCCCCCACCGAAAGGCGGGTGTATCGCTCGCGCTCGGTCCACACCTCTCGACCGGTGCGTTCCATTTCGATCGAATGGCGCACGGCGTTGATCAGAATATCGCCGTAGCTGTGCCCGATTCGGTCACTCTGGGACTGCAGAACATCGCAGCCCTGCTCCGCCACGTCGAAGTGGCCTTCACGGAACGCCCGCTGCGCCTGCAGTCGCCGGTAGTACCAGTTCGCGTCCACCAGCTTGCGGTCCTCTGCCAGCCTTCCCAGGGCGTCTGTCGCGCGCTCTGCACTTTCGACGTCACCCCGGTGCAGGCACGCCCCGATGCGGGCGGTGATGGCGTCGAGGGCCACGTGGCTTGGGAGACCCTGCGGGTCGTCCAGGGCCTCATCGATCAAGATGTGAAGCGCATCCATGTCATCGGGGCCCGCCATGGCGTAGAAGCTGGCGCGCAGAGCAGCCAGCAGCGGAACACGCTCGCCGAGCTTGCGCGCGTCCGCCAGCGCATCGGCGCACATCCTCTTGCTGCGGTCCATGTCTAGAGAGTAGGGGGGGATGCTTGCGAGCAGACTCGAGGCTTCGATGCGCAGGCGGTTCGGTTCCCTTGGTGTGCTCCTGAGCACGTGCTCGAGGGCGTCGCGCACCAGCGGATCGGCAACCATGCCAAGTATGTGGTTGGGCCTGAGCGTGATGCTGCCAAGTAGCAGCAGGTCGAGGAAGTCATGCTGCCGGGCCAGTTCGAACATGCTGCTGAGGGTCTCGCGGGCTTCCCGATCTCGCCCAGAGTTGCGCAGAGAGACCCCTGTTGTGTACAGCAGGTTGGCACGGTCCAGCGGCGAAAGGTCCTCTTCAAGGGCCTGCGCTTCCAGCGCCCACGAGTAGAACCTGGCTGCATCCCCGTGGGAGGCGACCGCCGCCGCCGCTTTGGCCGCACGTTTGGCTGCCCTGACGACCGCCTTGAAGTCCCCCGCTGGCAGGGACCGATAGTAGTGCCGCGCCACATCGGCTCTGTGCTGGTCGAGACCGTCGCGCTCCTCGAGGGCACACGCCGCTCGTCGGTGCGTTTCCACGCGCGCCTGGGAAGTCATGCTGTCGTACAGCACCTCACGATGAAGCGCGTGGGCGAAGCGATAGGTGTTTGGGCTCTGGGCGACGATGAAGGCGCCGTCGGAGGCCGTTTGCAGGTCACCGATCAGCTCGTCCATCGGTCTGTTCGTGATCGCTTCGAGCAGCGAAAGGTCAAACTCTTCACCCAGTACGCTCGCCTGCTTGAGCAGCTCGCGGGTTGCGCCGGGAAGTTGCTCCATGCGGGTGAGCAGCACATCGCGCGCCACCGTCGGGGGCTGGATGGTCTCCGTGTCCACCTCGACCAGGGCTGCGGGATCGTGGATCGCCAGCAGTCCGCGCAGGGTCTCTTCTACGAACAGGGGGTTGCCAGCCGTGGCGCGATGAATCGCCGCGACCAGTTTGTCCGGTACCGCCGCCGCTCCGTGGACCAGACCCTGCAGATAGTGCTTGATATCTGCTGGCGTGAGCCGAGCGAGTTCGACCGGAGTGGTATGGCGAGCCAGGTGGCCTCGAAGGCGGCTGCCTGACAGCTCCCGCCGCTCGGTCGCCAGGACCATCAGGCGGGCATTCGATGCCTCCATGGCCAGAAAGCGCAGGGCGTCCAGGGTACCTTTATCGGCCCAGTGCAGATCGTCGATGAACAGCACCAGCGGACGCTCGAGCGTGTGTTCGATCAGGAGCTTGGTGAGGGAATCGTAGAGCCAAAAGCGGCGATCGGTGGCATCTCCTTCGACCGCATCATCGCCTCCACCCGCGACCGTAGAAAGGGAAACATGCAGCGCTTGGGCGCGCTCTCGCAGGCTCTCGGAAGAGTCGGAGAGCTGTCTGAGAGTGTGGAGCAGTGGCCAGAACGGTGGCGCACCGGCGCCCTCCACAGCATGCGCCGAGATCGTGCTGGCACCCAGCTCGCTGGCCCGCGCGAGCAGTGCTCGGGCGCAGCGCGTCTTGCCAATGCCAGCTTCGCCCGTGAGCAGACACAGGCAGCCGTGGCCTTCCAGGGTTGCTGAAAGCAGGTCCTCCAGCCGACGCATGACGACGTCGCGGCCGACGAAGGGCATGCTCGCTGGCGTTCGAACCCGTTCCGTGCCCGGCCGATGCTGGTCCGGCAGCTCGAGATGGTCAACGTCCGCGGTGAAGCGGTAGCCCCGCCCGTGCACGGTCGCGATCGAGCCGGACCCGCCGGGTCCAGGCCCGATCTGTTTACGGATGTGGCTGACCGTCCAGGTGACGACCGTGTCCCCGACCTCCTCGTTCGCCCAGAACGCTTGGAGCAACTCCTCGCGGGAGACGACCCGCTCCCGATGCTCGATCAGGTAGCACAGGAGCTCAAACATCTTGGGCTGCAGGGACAAGGGTGCACCCCCGCGCGTCGCCCGATAGGTGGAAGGCTCGATCTCCACCTCACCAAACCGAAACAACATGGGCGCAATGTATACGATCGTGTCGCATTCAACTACCGTTCCGGACGCGCTCCGCCGATCCTGACGCGCCGGTCTCGATGGGTTGCCTTTGCGCCGGGTTCCCGACATCGCCGTGCATGCTCCTATACGGCAAGTATGCGGTCGCATGCTGGAAGGTCCCCCAGCTGCACAGGTCAGGATCCCTTGGGGTCTGCCGGCTGCCCCGATATTTCACCAACATCGCATCGCCTCGCCTTTGAAGGGTCGTGCGACGGCGCGTGGGTTGTGAGACATCTGGGCTAGCCCGGATCATTTATGACTACGCCGCCGGCTCGCGTGTCCTTCGACTCCACAGGACTTTCGCCGCCCTAGAAACTACAGGGAGCATTCCCGTTGGTTGTCGAAAGCCCCCGCGAGGCCGAGTTCCGGGTGCGATCCGCTGCCGAAGTCGTGAATGATCCGGCTAGGGCGTGTCAAGCCGGTTCGCATGCGCATGTTGGTAGAGTCTATGGTCGCGACCCACGAAACCCGGAACTCCCAAGGCCATCCGACGGTGCCGTTTGACTACTGGTCGGATCCCCTGTGCATTTGGGCCTATGTCGCCCAGGAGAAGTTGGAGCACTTGCTGGCGCTACACGGCGACGTCCTGACGGTCCGCTACCGGGTGGTGCCGGTGTTCGGCAGTGTTCGCTGGCGGTTCGAGCGGGGGCCATGGGCGGCGGATGGGATCGGGGGTCGGGTCCGGAAGACCCGCGAGATCGCGGCCCGCTTTGGGCATCTGGAGGTGACCGGTGAGGTGTGGCGCACGGCTTGTCCCGAGTCCTCCTGGTCACCGGGGTCTGCGATCAAGGCGGTTGGCGTGCTCGAGGCAGAAGGGACGGTCGCTCCTGGGGTGCTTGCCGACTATCAGTGGCGGATGCGCGAGCGTTTCTTCGTGGACAATCGGAATGTCGGGTCCCGAGCGATTCAGCTGGAACTCGCCGAAGCCTGCGCAGTTCCGCGGGGCCCGTTCGAGCAGCTCCTCGACGATGGCCGAGCTCTGGCTCTGCTGTGGGAAGACGCACAGGAAAAGGCGCACCGCGGCATCCAGGGCTCGCCGACCTATGTGTTCGATGAGGGCCGAGCGCTGCTATACGGGAACGTTAGCGCTCGCATCATCGAGGCGACGGCCGAGGAGCTGCTGAGTGGACTGGAGGCGGGGTGCTCAGAGTGTTAGCTATATTACATTTTTGTCGATAAGAAAGAAACGGCTCTAACCCTTCCGCCGAGGCCTCAGGTGCTGGTTCGGCCTGGGTGTGTTCCGGCGCGCGAGCCTTTCCGCTCAAAGGCCAACGATTTTCGACAGGATGCGGCCCATCAGGGTGCGCGGAATCGGCGGGCCCAGGTGCGCGAAGACCGCGACGCAGGGCTCGTCTTTGCCGATCAGCTGCGTGTGCACGTCTTCGGTGTCGCGCTCACTGACGTCTCCGCGGGCGAACCGCTGGCCGGTGGTGGCATCGAGCAGGTGGCCGCTAAGGATGAGCAGCCATTCAAGACCGGCGTGGGCGTGTTCGGGAACCACAAATCCGGGGCGAAAGCGGACCAGGCGAACCGGGCGTCCGCCCCCGTCGAGCGTGAGAGGAATGTGGGAGACGCCGGGAGCCAGGAAGCGGAAGCGCGGCACCGGTTCCGCGAAAAAGCCGTGCAAGGGGCGAGGAACCTGGCTGGCGATCTCGCCCGGTACTACTGGCCGGGGCGGTATGACTCGCTCGGCGGTAGGTGAAAGCACCGGCTTCGGCAGCAGGGGCGTGCCGGCGGTGTCCGCCTCGAGCTCCTGGCCAAAGTCCTCGATCATCACCCCTGCCAGCTCTTCCAGCATGACCAGTTCTTGCCGGCAATGTGGGCATAGGGTCAGATGGCAAGCCATCAAGGTGGACAGCCACGGTTCGGTTGTCCCGGCCGCGTAGGCGAGCAGTTCATCCGGCTCGGGGTGATGGCTCGGGCCCAGCTCAGGCATGGTTGAACCCTCCCCCGAGGCGCTTGCGCAGCGCTTCCAGCGCCCGGCGCGTGCGGGACTTGACCGTCCCCACGGGCACACCGAGCGACTCGGCCGCCTCGGTGTTGGTCTGGCCTTCGAAGTAGACCTGCATCAGCGCGTGTCGCTGGTCGTCGTCCAGGTCCGCGAGCGCCTCACGTAGGCGCTCTTGCCGTCGCTTGGCGACGGTGTTGTCTTCAGGCCCCGGGGGAACGCTCACGCTGCTGACCCAGCACGGGTCGTCGGGGTCCGGTTCGGGGCGGGCGCTTCGCCGCAGTTGGTCGATGCAGCGGTTGCGCGCAATCGTGAATACCCACGTGCTGAAGGAGGCGCGCTCGGGGTCGAAACTCTCTGCTTTTTTCCAGACTGCCAACATGACTTCTTGAGTGAGCTCCTCCGCGGTCTCCGCCGCGAACCCGCGTCGCAGCATGTAGCCTTTTACGCGCGGCGCGTATTGCGCGAACAGGCGGGCGTAGGCCTCGGGATTGCCGGGCTCGAGTTCGGGCGGACGGCTTCCGCGTGACCGCTTGGGAGGTTCGTTCAAGGTCCAGCTCACCCCGACCTGCCGGTCCATAGGAACTACGGGCCGCGGGTCGTTTCGGATCCGTCAAAAGAAACTACCGCCCTTGTACCCGATTGTGGTCGCTGGTGTGCACCCAAATCCGAGGTCCGAAGACGCATCGGTGACGGAACCGCCCTCCGCAGGGCCGCGTATCCCCCGCCATGGCCGCCGAACTGCCTGTTCGGGTCGGCGCTCTGACCGAAAGGACCGAACATGGGACCACGTTTGAGAATATGCCTCGGGGCGCTGCTGGTGATGTGTTTCGCCTGCGACGCCACGCCGAAAGAAGACTCGCCTCCGCAGGATCGCTCGCCGGAGCGGGATCGTCGCGAATCCGAGGAAAAGGAACAGTCGTCAAAATCCGAGTCGGACGAGGCGCCTTCGAAGTCGGAGGACTCGTCGGACCGCGAGTCGGAGCGGGCATCTGCAGGTGACAGCGCGCGGCCGTCGGAGTCGGAGGACGGCCCGTCCGAGTCCGCCGGTGTGCAGATTCACATGGTGGCCAACGACCCGATGATCCAGGGACCGATGGACGCTACGCCCGGCCCCGATGGCGAGGTGGTCTACTTCACCGCCACCGCCGCGACCGATGACGCAGACGGTCTGCCGACCACGCTACCGGGCGTGTACAGGACCGGCGCCAACGGGGGAGAGATCGTCCGCATGTGCGAGGGTGCGCCGCTCGTTTCCCCGACGGGTATCGCGGTCAGCCTCGACGGGGAGACGCTCTTCTTGGCCGATCCCGGGATCGCCAACGGCGGCGCCCTGTTGCGTGGCCCCGCCGGTGAGACAACAGATTGTCCCGAGCCGCTTGCGGCCACGGTCGGGATGGCGCCCCGCGGCGTCGTGGTGGCCGAGGTGGATGGCGAAGAAGTCGTCTTCTTCACCGGTCAAGTGCCCGAGTCGGGAAGTCCGGGGCTCTTCCGCCTCGACGGTGATGTGGCCGAGGAGGTCGCCTCCGGCGCCCCCTTTGCGGCGCCTGCCGGCGTGGTTGTCGCGAGCGATGGGGCCGCGTACGTGATCGACGCGCTCGCCAGCAACGGCGTAGCTGCGCTTCTGCGCGTCGACGCACAGGGTGAGGTTGACACCGTGGTCGGCGGGCTCGGTGTCGGCTTCCCAGCGGGCATTACGCTCGAAATAAGCGAGTCCTCGGCGCTCGTTTCCGGCCTCTCGCCGGAGACCGGTCGCGACGTGGTCTACGTCGTGGACCTCGATAGTGCGGAGGTTTCGACCGTCACGGACACCGTTGATGCGTTCGCTGAGCCTGCTGGCCTGCACCGCGCGCACAACCGCAACGTTTTCGCTTGGGCTGACAGCGAAGCCAACGACACAGGCACGGTCTACGTGCTGGAACTCTAGAAAGGATCGAGGCAAATCCAATGAACACCATTCGTCACAAGAAGTACTCATCGTTCGGACTCGCGTCCGCGGTGCTCTTGGCCGCGGCCCTGTCGGCTGGCAGCGCCTCGGCATCGAGTCATCGCGAGGCCCCTGCTATCGCTGAAGACCCCGTGGCGGACAACACGGACGTCTATGCATGGGTCACCCCCGGGACACACGAGTTCCTGTACGTGGTCGCGAACTGGAATCCGCTCGAGGAACCGAGTGGTGGACCCAACTTTCACAAGTTCGGCGACGACGTATTGTACGAGGTGCACATCGCGCGCGGGCCTGACAGCCTGGAGGATGTCGTCACGTATCAGATCCGCTTTTACAGCAAGCGACCCACGCGCATCGACAGGGACGACATTGCCGAGGAAGAAGGTCTCTTCAACGGGATCCAGTTCTTCCGACAGTTGTCCGCCGAGCCGCCGCAACAGTTCTACAGTGTGATTCAGAAGATGGGCCGGCATCGCAGGGTGCTGATCGAGGACGCACCCGTCGCGCCCCCGAACATCGGCCCGCGCACGGACGCCGTCGTCTACCAGCCCGAGTCCGGTACCTACGACGATGACTTCGCAGCTACCTTCATCCGCGATCTGCACGGGGGCGGTCGCGTCTTCGCTGGCCCTCGGGACGATGGGTTCTACGTGGACCTGGGCGGCGCGTTCGACCTTGCGAACATCACCTGGGATCGCAAGAAGCCCGTCGATGGAGTGTCAGGCTTCAATGTGCACTCGATCGTACTGGAAATTCCGACCAAGCACCTGACCGAGACGGGCAAGGCACCGAAGGCAGGGCCGAGTGATGAGCAGACCCTGGGCGTGTGGGCTTCTGCCAGCCGTCGCAAGGTGAGTATTCGTCGCAAGCGCCGTCAGGTCCAGCTGGGGCCCTGGGTGCAGGTGTCGCGACTCGGCCTGCCGCTCGTCAACGAAGTCTTGATCGGAATTCAAGACAAGGACCTCTACAACCGTAGCCATCCACGCGACGACCTGGAGAGGTTCGGGCCCTACTTCCTGTTTCCGACGATCGTCAAGAACGCGGAAGTCGTCGGCATCTACGACGAGCTCGAGGTGGGCGACGACACCGTGGAGGCCCTCAAGCGTGGCCCGGATGGTAAGGGGCGCTTTGACATCGTGGACGCCATCAACCTCAGAAACTACCCGCATGAGGGTGCGCACGACATCAAGACCGTCGGCGACGTGCTGCGTGTCGACATGGGGATCGACTCCGCGTTCCCGAACGGTCGGCCGCTCGTGGGCGGCGCGGCGCCCAATCAGGAACAGGCGGACGTCACCGACGTGCTCCTGACCCTGATTCTCAGCGGTGGCAAGATTCCCATCAGCGACAACGTCCAGGCCAACGACCGGGACTTCCTGCCGAAGATGCCGTTCTTGCCGCTTCCGTTCCAGGGCTTCAACGAGGGTCACGGGGTGGCACCGTGAGACCCGCGCTGGCTTCCCTGATGCTCCTAGCGACATGTGTCGCCCACACCGGCTGTGCCGGGGGGGCCAGCGGGCATCGTCCCAGCCAGCATGCGGGTCACCGCGGTCACGATCACGACCGCGGTGGCCCGGGTGCGGGTACGGTCGCGGCCGCGCACGCCTGTCGCGCGGCCGCGGCTCGCCACGGGCTGCCGCGGTCGCCGCACTTAGGTGCGGCGGAGGAGTACCTGCATATTGGTTTTGGGCTGGTTCCTGTGGTGCATCGGCACAGGCCGTCGTTGCCGCGGGTCGGGCACGGGCACGGGCACGGGCACGGGCATGGGCATGGGCATGGGCATGAGGGGCGTTATGAGCCGGTGTTGGCGTGTGCTCGGGCTGCGCTTGGGAGTTCTCCCGAAAGCCTTGAGGCGCGCTATCTGCTCGCGCTTGGGCTGCTGGACCGGCATGCCTTCAGGGACGTGCTGGCGCAGGCGGACCGAGTTCTCGCCCGTCGTCCTGACCACGTCGGTGCGCTGCTCGTCGCCAGTGATGCGCACCTGGAGCTCGGTGGGCTAGAGGCGGCCGAAGCTGTGGTCGAGCGCGCCTTGGCGGTCAAACCCGCCTTCCCCGCCCTCGTCCGCGCGGCCCACATTCGCCATCTGCAGGCGGACAACACCACCGCCAAGCAGCTCTATGCTCGCGCCATTCGCATGGCGCTCGCGGCGGGCCAACGTTTGCAGGCCGCCTGGGCCACGGCGGAGGTCGCCCGCATCTTCCAGGCCGAGGGGGACGCACAGGCGGCGGCCGCCGGCTTTGCCCTCTCCAAGCGGTGGCGCTAGCGACCTTGAGTCAGCGGTTCGTGGGCGTTTGCGTCAAGTTTGATCGCGTTGCCTCGAATGGATGCGTCCGGACAAGGTCGCTAGGTCGCGCTGCCGCGCTCCGGGGATGCGCTGCAAGCGACAA
>JAPPOR010000706.1 GCA_028817905.1 Myxococcales bacterium | reverse complement strand
GCTTGCCAGTAGGGCCTCTGGGTCACGTGCCTCGTTGGGCGGGGGCGAAGCCCCGTTGGCTACCCTACAGCGACTTGAGATAGGCGACCAGGTCGGAGACCTCGCTGGCACGAAGGTGGGAAGTGCGGCCATGCAGATCGCCACCACCGCACCCGGGATCGAAGCGAGCATCGAGAGTCGGCGCGCATCCTGTGTGTAGGAACGGTGCCCGGTAGCCGATGCCCCGCAGGGAGGGCACCTGCAGCAGGTGACCCGGGTCCGTCGTGCCCACGTGGTAGCTGCGGTTGTCCGTGAGGCGCGCACCCGTGTGACAGTCAGCGCACCCCAGCGCCTCTGACTCAAATAGGGCCTTGCCGCGTTGCGCGGAGGGCGACCCAGGCTCCACCATCGGCGTCGGAGGGCGCAGGGAAAACAGCCACGCGGCCAGGGCATCCAGGCGTTCGGCACTCTGATGCACGCCGCCCATACGTCCGACGAACACCTCCGTCATGAGGGAGCCCAGATCGGGCAGATCGCCATCCCAGTGGAACGGAGCCGTCCCTTCCAGGCCCACATGCATGGCCTGCGTGCGCCGTACCCCCAGGCCGCTGAACCGCCAGGTGTGCCCATCGTCCCCGCCTTCCGCATGACAGGAAGCGCACGCGATGCCCGCACCCGAGTCGCGGTGAAACAGATCATGGCCCGTATCGGCGACACTCCCGCCTCCGAGCGGTATCTCGAACCGGAACGTCGCTTGCTCGTGCACACCATGGGGGCGTAACACCACCAACTTGGCAGGCTCCCGACTTTGGGCGATCAGATCGCCTCTCGGGGTGAAAGCCACGGCAGTGACCTGTCCGGCGACCGTCTGACCCCTCGGAGATACACACGCCGCTTGGCTGCTACCTGTGCGGAGACGGTCGAGCGGCATCAGCAGGATGTTCGCGGGACCGGAAGGCATCTCTTGAAAGCTGATCGGCCCGTCGAATACCGGCGCTGGGACCCCCTCATCCCGTACAACGAATGGCTTGGGGGCGTCGGGGTCGCTCGTTCCCGCCTGAGCAAGCGCCACGAGGCCGTCCTTGACCGCCACATCCACGGCCAACACCGCGCCCATCACCGTTACGGTTCGCGGCGTGTCACCGGAACGCAGCCACGTCACGGCGGTACTCACGATACCCTCGCAACCCAAGTCACCCCCGCCATAGGAAGCCTCACCATCCGCCCCACCGCTCCCGTCGGCGCCGCGGCCAATATCGACCTCCTCGTTGCGCGCGCTTTGGTGCAACATGACGAAACCACTATCGGCGTTCACGCCCGGCGGTGCGCTGACGTCCACGTTCACCATGCGCCACGCCAGGTGAGGAGTGTGGGTCGAGTTCTCGATCTCGCCGGTCCGATGGTTGAACCGACCGCCGCGAACCAGCGGCCCAGGAACGGAGCGGGCCGCAAGGGCCCCGTCGACGACTGAAAGAACTTCCGCCCGCTTGAAGCGACTTACGGCCAGACTTCCATCCGGGCGCACCACCACGTCGCGCAGACCCTCAGGCAATTCCTGCGCGAGGCTGCTGGACACCCCAGTGCCTTCGGTCCCCGCCGGAAGCGACACCAGGTTTCCTTCGACGCAGGCAACGCGCACCGCATCCTCATGGGCGTCGTACGCGACCCCGCGCGGAGCGGCGCACGCCCGGCGGCGCGCCCTGACCTCACCTTCTACGAGCCCGATGGTGACCAGGTCTCCGCTGCCCCGGAGCGCCACATGTGCTTGGCCACGGTCATCGACCGCCACCCGCCCGGGCTGGTCACCGGGCTCGAGGACCACATGGGCTACATCGCGCGTAGCCAGGTGGACGATCGAGATCCGGTCGCGATCTGGATCGCTCGCGATGGCAAACTCCCCCTCGGGATCGATCGCCAGAGTGCCGCCCTGGATGGGTGGGGGCGGATGAGGGGCCACGCGCACCGCTCGACTGTCGGTCGGCACGATGCGCTTGCTGTCTGCATCCGTACCGGGTTGATCCAGTGCGTTGCAGCCGACAAGCATCAACAGGGCAACCAAGTAGCCGTAGCGGCTAGAGTGCAACCTTCCCAACCGCGGACGAGGTCGCCCATTCATGTTGACCCCCATGGTGAATGCCCTACTGTAGCCCCCGCCGTGCACACGTGCAAACGCCGGCAGGTGCTCACCTTGGTGGAAGAAACAAAGGAATCGGTGCAAGCGTTCGCTTCCCCGCACCAAGCTGTTTGGCGCCCCGCGGCACTGCCGCGGGGCAGGCCCTCCTCACTGTACCTCTCCGTGCTTGTCGCCCTATTGTGGCCGGGTGCGATGGCCGCGCAGCTGCCAGCGTCCCAACCAAGCGACACGAAAAACCACGGTACGCCCGGAGCCGCCTCGCTCGCCCAAATGGCCCCACCCGCGCCCGCCGGGGCAGCACCAGTGAACGGAGGCGACCCCTCCAAGGAGGTCCCTGCAGAGGACACCGATGGCGCGGCTTCGCCCGAGGCCTACGCCACCATCGCTGACCTGGTCAGCACGGCGCGTGACCGCCTGGGACGCGCCTGCGAACTGCAAGAAACGGAAAGCAGGGGGCCGTTCAGCTACTTGGCTTGTGGCGACGCAGGCGTGTGGGTGACGCGTAAGCGCGACGATGGCCGGTACGTGGTGCTCGCCCAGGAGGATCTGCGGGGGTTCGTGGGGAGTTTCTTTGAACGTGGGAATCAACTATGGGCAGAGCTGACGGTGGTCCAAGCCCTTCCGATCGCCACGGCCGATGGTGTCGATACCGACAGCGCCGCCCCAACTGCAGCACCGCCACCATCCAAGCCGCCACCCTCTTCAGGAAGCCAGCTGTCATCGGGGGAGCCGGTGCCCTCGAGCACCGCAAGCCACGAGGTGGAGATTACTCGCGGCCACGTTGTGGAAGTCGGCACGGGAGAAGTCGTCGTGGATCTCGGGACACATCACGCCATCAGACCTGGCAACCGTATCGCATTCCGAGCCGATACAGAGGATGTGACCGTGGGCGGGTTCAAGGGCGTCAGTTCGAGGGTCCTGGCTGTCGGGGAGGTGACAGCCGTCGCCGCGACGCGCTCGCGGGTGGCGTTGGGCATCGGTGAACGTGTGCCGCTTGGGACCCGCGCACTGACCACTGAGAAGGCACTGACTGCGTCCAGCGTCGCGCCCCCACGGCTCGGCGATCTATGGGAAGCCGGCTTCGTGGCGCGCCCATTCCTGGTCCTGGATAACCTGGGTGGCGGCGCTTTGATAGACGCCTACGTTGGCCGCCGCTTCGCCAAGCCGTTTCACGTGCAGGCTAGGCTTGCCCCCTTGGGCCTCGCCACGGCGGACGACGGAGCAACGATCCCATATAGCGGCTACATACTCGCAAGCTACGACCTCGCGATGTTTGAAGCCGGTCTAGGACTCGGAAGCGAATCCGTCCACGCGCCGCCGTTCGATTTACAGGCGGGTAGCGGCATGGCACTCGTGCAGTTCGTGCGCCTGGGTGCGGTCGACGGTCTCAACTTGACCGCGTACAGCCACGTGACCCTGTTCCACCAAGAGTTCGACTTTTCCGGACTGCGCATTCAGGGCCAGATTCCGCTCGGCGGACGGACATGGCTGTTGATCGGAGGGGGCGCCGCTAAGATCGGCTACGGCTACGGCGAGCTCGGCCTGCGTGCCCTGGTCGTCGGCAATGGCGACCGCGGCTCGTTGTTCCTGACCGGGGTCGTGGGTGGGGCAACGATTTTCAAGAACGACCACTGCTTCGACTTCCCGTTCTGCGAAGACCGGAATCTGCAGTACACCGGCCCCATGGTCGGTGTAGGGGCCGAATGGCGGCGGTGACGCGCACCCACGGCGGGACAATCCTCTGGCGCGGTGATTCCCTCGTCTATCTCAACGCAACCTCGCCGGGTCGCGGCGCGGGCTAGACACTCGCTTCCATGGGGCCCAGATCTTCGCCGGACTGAACGTAGA
>JAPPOR010000162.1 GCA_028817905.1 Myxococcales bacterium | reverse complement strand
CCCCGCGCCCACCCCGCGGGTCGCGCCGCTTCGCTCCCGCTGCAGACGGCAGGTGTCCAAAAGCTCATTTTTCGGAATGAGCGCACCGATCGCTGGTGTCGCCGGTTGGATTGGATGTGCGTGCCCATCAGGACAGGGGAGTTCCACTGGCTGTTGCGCTGTTTCCGAGTGATTTCAGGAGCCTGGTGCTGTTGGCATGCGCGGCTGTGATCGCCCTGACCGGCTGCGATGGGACTCGCGGCGAAGCGGTCCCCGCTCACGACCCGGGTATGGCGGACGGGCGGGCACAGCGTGGTTCCAGTCAAAGCGGGGCCGATGAGGCCGGGTCTGCCGATCCTGGTGCTGCGATGCCATTTTTGGGCGACGGGTCTACCTTGACAGCGCGGCTTTCGCCCACCGAGCACCTGACACGCGCCTCCATGGCGTTGCGAGGCGTACGTCCCGGCGCTGCGGAATTGGAAGCCGTGCGCGACGACCCCGAGCGCTTGCTGGCGATCGTCGACTACTACCTGACGACCGATGCCTTCGGCCAGACCGTGCGCGAGATCCACGAACAGGCGCTGTTGATAGGTGTTGATGGCATCGTTTTTCCCGCGGGGTTCGTGCCCCGCGACGGCCTTGCGGACCTCAGCAGTTACGAGCTGAACCGCTCTATTACACAAGCGGCGTTGCGCTTGATCGAGCACGTGGTCATGTCCGGTCGACCGTATGGCGAGATCGTGACGGCCGACTATACGTTGGCGGATCGGGCGGTGGCCACCGTGTGGGGACTTCCCTACGACGAGGATCGGGCGGCTCGGGGCGAGACCTGGCAACAGACGCACTACCTCGATGGTCGCCCCACCTCGGGTATCCTGTCCGACTCGTTCTTGTTCACGCGCCATACAACGACCCTTTCCAACAAGGGGCGCGGGCGGGCGAACGCCATCTCGCGTGCCTTGCTTTGCTACGATTTCCTATCGCGCAGCATACCGCTTGATGCGAGCATTGATCTGGCCGACCCGGACGCAGTGGCCGATGCCGTGCGAAACAATCCGGCTTGTGTCAGCTGTCACCAAACGCTCGATCCGCTGGCGGCGTTCTTTGCTGGCTACCGACCGATCTACGTACCCACCCAGCAAACAACCTATCCGGTAGCGTTCATGCGCGAAGCCCTCCGGCCGCTTCTGCAAACCTCGGAGCCCAACTACTTTGGCATCGTCGGCGGAGACATCCGCGTACTTGGGGAGATGATCACGCAGGATCCGCGCTTCTCCGCTTGCGCCGCTCGCCGCTTTTACGGGTATCTTGCCCAGATCGACCCGCAGGCGGTGCCGCACCCGCACGCGAGTGAGCTTCAGGGCGTGTTGATCGACTCGGGGATGGATGCCAGGCAACTGGCCAAGGCTGTGGTCTTGTCTGAAGCCTTCACGAGCGCGTCCGAAGCAGACCCAAAGAGCGCGGACAGAGGGCTCTTGCGTGTGCGACCGCGGCAGCTGGCACGCAGTGTCGAGGAACTGACCGGCTATCGTTGGCGTGCACGCTTGGAGGCCGATGTGGGGACAGGGCGTGTGGGCGACGTGGATCTCATGAGCGACGCTTTCTTTGGCTTCAAGGTGCTGGCGGGCGGGATCGACTCGCAGCATGTCACCCGTCCGAGTCACACCATGACCGCCACCGCCAGTCTGACCGTCGAGAACCTGGCAGCCCGCGCAGCCGCCCATGTGGTTCAAAAGGACCGGCTGATCGAGGAGCCCGAGCGGCGCTGGCTCTTGACCGAGGTGGCACCGGACGAAACGGAAGAGCGTTCGGTGCGGGCCCAACTCGCCAGGCTTCAGCTCCTGCTCTACGGCCAGTTCGCAGACCCCGATGATCCCTCGGTGAACGATGCCTACACCCTGTTTGCGGGCGTGCTCGAGGGGGATGCGGGCGACCCGCAGCGCGCCTGGACCACAACTCTATATGCCATGTTCCAGGACCCCCGATTTCTTTTCTATTGAAGGGCAGACCGATGCGCATCGCACGAAGAAACCTACTCAAGAGCGGCCTTGCGGTGGCCGCTGCCGTTGCGGCGCCGGGAGCACAAACATTTGCGCGGGCGCAGGTGGCCAACGTTACCGCGCCTCGACCGACGCGCCGGCTGATCGTCCTCTTGAACGCCGGCGGTTGGGATCCGACCTTCACCCTGGACCCGAAACCCGGGTCCATGCGCATCGATGTCCCCTCGGGTCAACGCAAGCGATTCGGGGATCTGCCGATTTGGTCTTCTGAAGAGCGGCCCGCTGTGGACACGTTCTTTTCACGGTTTGGCCAGCGGGTGGCGTTGGTCAACGGCCTGCAGGTCCGTTCGTTCGTCCATCCCGATTGCATGAAACGCGTGCTGACGGGAAGTGCGTCCGAGGCCACACCGGACCTGTGTGCGATCACTGCCTACGAAACGGCCGCCGACCTGCCCGTCCCCTACCTTGCGCTTGGGGGTCAAGCGCGCAGTGGCCACTTGGCCGCGATTACCGGCCGTACGGGAACCATCAATCAGTTGTCCGTGCTCGTGGACCCGCTTGCGGCCTACCCGGATCCGAAGCGTGGTGGCGGCGTGACCTATGACCCGCGGGTTTCCCCGACTGCCTCGGAGTCCGAACATGTGCGGGCCTATCTTGCGGCTGCCGCCACGCGGCTGGCTCGGGCCCGCGGCCGGCAGCGTGCCAATCGGCGGCAGCTCGAGGCCTTTGTTGACTCGCTGCAGCGATCAGACGCGTTGCGCCGTTTCGCCCGGCAAAACGGCCTCGGCGGGCGTGACTACACCCTGTCGTTGGAGGCCCAGATCCCGCTGGCGGTGCGGGCCCTGTCAGGCGGTCTGAGCCGCTCCGTTCTGCTGCAGACCGACGACTGGGACACCCACCAGGACAACGCCCAACAGGGTCCGAAGCACCAGGCGTTGTTCTCGGGGCTGTTGTCGCTGATGGAGGCCCTGGAGCGGGCCGGGCGCCTGGATGATACGGTCGTCGTGGTGCTTTCGGAGATGGGGCGCACGCCGCGTTTGAATGGGGAACTCGGCAAGGACCACTGGCCGGTCACCAGCGCGATGTTGTGGGGACCGGGCGTCCTGGGCAACCGCGTCTACGGGGGTACTGACGATCAGTTGAATGCCCGCTCGGTCGATTTTGCCAGCGGCGAGCCGGACGACATGGCTGGCAAGCAGTTGCAGGCCGGCAACTTTGTGTCTGGCGTGTTGACGGCGGTTGGAGTCGATCCCCACCCATACCTGCCGGACGTTGAACCCTTTGTCCCCTTCCTGGCCTGAACCGTGGGTGGTCGTTCTCATCCAGAAATGGGCTCGCGCCCTTTCTCCCATTGCGGCAAGGGGGCAGCGAGGGTGTGGATCTGCCTGTGGCTCCTCGCTTGCGACGACCATGGCTCGCAGGAGCATGAAGCTCGCGCTCCGGCAGCTGGTGAAGTGAGTGACGCTGGCGGTGCATGGCGAGGGTCCGTGGCGGAGGTACCTCGGGAGCAGGCGTCGGTGGATGCTGGTCGGGCCACCGGGCCGTGGGAACGCCTTGCCGACCGTCCGTGTCCCCAGGGCAGCGAGTTGACGTGGGAGAACTTTGGCGCCCAGTTCGTGCTGGCCCACTGCACCGGGTGCCACGGGCGCGACCGGATGGGCGTCGACCGAAAGGGGGCCCCGGCCGCTGTGACCTTCGACGGCCCTCCTGCGATTCGCGGCTTGGCTGGCCGAATCTGGGCCGTATCGGCCGATGACAACGCGACCATGCCTCCAGTTGGCGGCCCGCCGGCCTACGAGCGCCGACTATTCGGTGAATGGCTCGCGTGCGGCGCACCCACGCGGGTTCCGTGACCGCCGCCGAAGCCCCGTGAAGCCGAACCCCTGCGCGATCCGACACCGAAGTCACGAGTGATCCTGGCTAGATAGATAAGGAATCGCGGCAACGGGGGACGAGCTCGGGTCCCGCACACATGCCGCCCAGGT
>JAPPOR010000925.1 GCA_028817905.1 Myxococcales bacterium | reverse complement strand
TCGTGCGCCAAGGACGATCGCTTCAGGGGGGACAAGGTCCCACCTTGGTGCCCGTCGGTCCGGTCCGTCAATCCGGTCTGTTGATCGGGTACAGGTCCAGACCACCCGGGATCATGTAGCTTGTGAAGCTCGCATAGCCGTAGACCGTGATGCCAAAGGTGGAGCGCGAGGTCACGTGGTGAGATCCCGGTCCGACGGCGACCCGGGTAGCGAAGAAGCCAGTATCGCCGATCGGTGCCATACCCATGAGTGTGCGGCCGTCGAGGCGTACGCTCTGGTCGGCCCGCGCAACGATGTTGACGAAGCTATCTGGCAGCGTTTCGGGGACGAGAAAGGCGTAGTCGTCGCGCCATTGCTCGATGGGCGAAATCACGCTGAAGGCCGGGTCGCCGCGCTCGGTGCTGCGTTCCCGGTTGCCACCATCGAATTGCTGACCGACCAGGAATTGGCCGACCATGATCGGTCCCTGGGCGCGTACCTCAAAGTCCTCCAGGGCTTCGAATTCGAGCAGCTCGCCGCGCTGCAGGACGGTGGGTTCGTGGACATCGGGCGAGAACTCGATCCGGTTGTCATCCGCCGTGGACACGACTCGAATGATGGTCGGAATGTCATGATCGCAGGTGACCGCTTCGGCGACTGTGACCAGTGCGCTGAGACCAAGGGCGTCTTCCGGAAAGATCGCTTCTTCCAAGTGGTCGCAGGCCGCCAGGTTGCGGGGCACGAAGGTACAATCGTGGCCGCCGATCACGCTGACCGGCTTGTCGGCCCGAATGCGGGTCCCGGTCAGATCGTATGAATCACCCACGTGGCAGAAGGTGGTGGCGATACCCCCGGACAGCGCGTCCGGCTCGCCGACGCACTTGGACGGGGAAGCGGTGACCACCTGAAGCGTCTCGCCCTGCGCGAGTGTGACGCTGGCGTTGTCGCCCGGCGCGAGCGCGGGAAGTGAGCCGTCGTCCGAAGCCCGCGTGTGGGCGCTCGCCTCGATGCGAACGACTGTCTCGCCCGGAGCGGTGGCCGTGACCGTCAGGAAGCCCGGGAAGTGCGCGGTCATCGGGTCCAGGGACATGTCGACGAAGCGCTCCTCGACCGACCAGGTCGGGCGGGACATCACGGTGTAGTTTCCCGTCAGGCTATGCACCGGAAGCAGCAGCGAAGCATCGTTGGAGTACGAGTTGACGCTGTTTCCGTTGACCTCTTGCGAGAACTCGAGGGGATTGAACTGGTAGACGGTGATCGGCACGTCCGAGGTGACGTGGAACGCGGCCTCCCGGCTCCGGCGGGATGGCATCGTCTCGGCATCCACGGGCCCCATCAGCATGAAAGCCGGATTGATCGCATCGGGAGCGACCCCTTCCGGTTGACATGGGATCTCGATCGTCTCGACCGTCCCTGGCGCGATCGTGAGTGAGCGCGCGGGCTCGCTGGGGTTTTCGATGCTGACGTGGGCTGGCACGCCCTCGCTGTTGGTGATCACCAGGGCGAACTTGAACACATTGCACAGGCGTTGACTCGGGGTCTGGAAGCCCTCCTGGACGAGTGGTTCCAGGAGTCGCTCGCCATTTTCGTCCGCCACGGCAGCGATGAACGAGTTAAGCGTGGGCACGGCCCAGTACTCGCAGCCGATGTACGATTCCCGCTCTGCCGCGGCTGCGCACAGGTCTTCGCATTGCCCGCCCTGCACACTGCAGCGCAGCCCCGCCTGCTCGTCGCAGGTCGTCTCGAGCTCAAAGGTCGTGCCATCCCCCGTGCATCGATTGAGTTCTCCATCGTCACCGCAGGCGACGCTGCCGGGCTCGCAGGCCAGGCAACCGCCGATGCACTCACCTCCACGGCATTGGCGGCTGGAGCACACCTGGTTGTTTGCCAGGCAGTTGTCCAGCGAGGCCAGCTCTCCACTGGGCAGACAGTGTGCCGCCCAGCCTCCGAGGCACAGCCAGCTTTCGGCACCGTTGTCCGGGCACGAGACTTCGGGTGCTTGCTCTTCGGCGGCGTCGAGCGTGCGCGCTTCGCCGGCGCAAATCTGATCGACCAGATCCGCCTTGGTCGGTGGAGGTGGAGCCGCTGGTGGCTCCGAGTCACAGCCACACGCAAGTGACGCGACCGTCATCAGCAAGACAACGGTCCATCGGTTGTGTACCTCGAAATACGTCTTGCCCGGGTGCTTCGTCATGTAGGCTTGTCCCCCATCCCGTCTCAGTGCCAGCTGTCTAGCGTAACGCAATCAACGATGGGCACCACGGCACGCCGGTGCATGTGGGTGTTAGACGTGCGCGCAACTATGGCCCGCACGACGACATTGGAAGCCGCGCGCCCACAAGCGCCTCCGCGGCGCTTGCGGTTCGCATGGTTGGTGCACGTGCGCTTCACACCGTTTCCTGGCGAGGACGTCGGCGGGATGATCCGCGACGCCCCCATCTACACCAATCTCTGGGGACCGGGTGTCTCACGTCACGTTGTCATAGGGGGTGGACCCATCGTACTTCTTGGCGATCAGCTGCCTGTACCGCCCCAGAGTCGTGTGCGGCGTGACGATGGTTCCGAGCTCCTTCAGCCGTGCTCGACCGATGGCGTTGCCCTTGGTCGCCACGCGCCGACGCTGCGCATCGGTCAGCCGGAGGTCCTTGCTCCCGAGCAGCTCGCGCAGGACGCGGTTTTCCTCTTGGTGGTACTCGAGCGTCGCCAGCTGCCGCCAGTTGACCCAGCCACTGACGGCCAGCAGCAGGAAGTTCACGGCGCTTATCTCGTGCACGGCCGCACTCCATCGCAGCCTCTGAAGCCCCCACATCAAGTGCTACCCCGCAAACGCTCCCTCGGACACTTCTACATCACCGACCTTCAGGGGCCTCGCGGCAGGTTACGACCGGGGCACGGAAAGACTCTCCACTGCGCTCATGACAACTGTGGGGCTGGCCTTGTCGGGGAGTCAGGCCGTACAATCCTCCCTTGCCGCGCCAGGCAGTTCAACGATCACTTTGTTGACCAGAAGCCCGATCCCGGTGTCCTGATTGCACGCACCAACGCCCCTGT
Organism: Myxococcales bacterium; assembly: GCA_028817905.1. Lineage (GTDB taxonomy): Bacteria > Myxococcota_A > Polyangia > Polyangiales > JAFGIB01 > JAPPOR01. The sequence continues at coordinate 18,309 of JAPPOR010000925.1, read as the reverse complement.
TCAGGCAAAGAATGGGAACCTGGACCTCCCCTTTCCAAAAAATTCGGTGAGTTGCACCGGTTCCAAATCAATGAATCGGCTGAAACTACAGTCTTTCCGAGGGAAACATGAAGACCAACTGGGACTACACCAACCTTGCAGACGCCTACTTGAACCGCCCGGACTATTCCGAAGATGCCATTGACAAGATGGTATCCCTGGCCGGGTTAAAGGCCGGAGACGCGGTCTGCGACGTGGGAGCCGGCGTAGCCCATCTTACACTCATGCTCCTGGACCGGAGGTACAGGGTCAATGCGGTTGAGCCCAATGACGCCATGCGCGCCAATGGCATCAAGCGCACTGAAGGGAGGGAGGACATTGAATGGTTCGAAGGCACAGGAGAGAACACTGGCCAGGCGGACGCGGCCTTCGAAATGGTGACTTTCGGATCCTCATTCAATGTCACAGACCGGCAGGTCACTCTCAAGGAAACAAAGCGCATTCTCAAACCGGGCGGATGGTTCGCTTGCATGTGGAACCACCGGGACCTGAATGACGCTATCCAGGCGAGAATTGAAGCTATAATCAAGGATCGCGTTGAGGGCTACGGCTACGGTACCCGGCGCGAAGACCAGACGGAAGAGATCAACAAATCAGGTCTTTTCGGAGATGTAGCCAAAATTGAAGGCACCGTAACCCACAGCCAGAGCATTGAGGACTGCACCGATGCCTGGCGGTCCCATGCCACCCTGGAAAGGCAGGCAGGCGGCAAGTTCGGCTCGGTTGTGGATTCAATTGACGACTACCTCAACTCGCTGGGCACTGCGGAAATCCAGATTCCCTACACCACTCGCATCTGGGTCGCACAGCTGAAGTAGTTGCCAAAGGGGTGGGCTCAAGTCGAGAGCGACGCGCTTGGCACTACTGTTCCCGATTTGACGTGGCCAGACTCCTGTACGCGACGGGCCCGAGCGCAAGGCGCGCGACCGGAGGCATACTGGGCGTATTGCGAGGTTGCGCAACGCCGACAGCGGGTTCGTCCCGTGTAGAAGGTGGGCTACGGTAGATTGGGATCAGTAGTGTCAGGCGTCGTCGCCGTGCGGGCGAGCCGATGACTCGGTATCGAGGAATGCCAGGATCCTCTCCAAGCTCTCCTCGGGCGGCTCTTGGTACGGGTGGACGACTACGCTTGGATCGGTCGGCTCGTCGAAGTCAACATCGTGTCCGACGAGCTGCGGGTCTTCGAGGGCCATCGCTCGACGATAGACGCCCTTGACATCGTGCCTGCCAGCGGTCGCGAAATCGACCGAACAGAACACCTCGATGTAGCGGGGAAACTTTGATCGCAGAAACGCTCGCGTCTCGCTCGAGCCGGCGATGTTGGCCATCACGACGTCAATCCCCAGTTCGACCACCGTAAACGCGCCAAACGCCATCCGTCGTGTGGCTTGGTTTCGCTCGGCGGCGGAGAACCCCAGGTCATCTCCGAAGAACCCTCGGACGACGTCGCCATCGATGAAGCAGACCGGGGCCGCCCGCTGACGGAGGCGCGCGGTGAGCATTCGGCCTAGCGTCGTCTTTCCCGAGCCCGAAATGCCCATCAGGAGAATTAGGCGGCCATGCTTGGTCATGCTGTCGGTCCCATCTTGTGGCCGGTCGGCATTGTCAGGTCGTTGCACGTACACGGCGAATGGGCTGCGGGCCGTCGGGCCATGTCCAGTCGTGTGACCAGCCCGGTTGGGACATCTTGCGTTCATATGCCTCCAGGTCCTCACCGGTATCTGCCTCGCACCAGCGGCCCTCCACAGGTACGCCCACAATCGATACGCCGGCTGCGATCAATCGCTGCAGCAGGGAGGTGCAATCGAGCCGATCGCGCGCTTCCGAGCTGAGCCCCGTTCGGATCTTTTCTACGGCCGCCCACCCTGCGGGGGAAAACTTTAGCAGCCCCATGAACTGACCTTCGATCTCATTGACGTCCTGGGTGCGACCGCCGATCTCGATGATCCGGCCATCGCGCAGGCGGAGGGTCTCCGCGTCGGAAAGTGGGTCGTCAAAGCGCGTCTGCCAGAGTGACAGCCATTGGAGGTCATAGGTGATCGACACGTCAGCTTCGCTTTGAACCAGCCGCCGCACCGAGTCCGGGTGATAGACGATGTCGGAGTAGCTCACCACGCACGGATGCTCGCGCAGCACCCTGGCAGCACATGCGAGCGAGGCAACCATGTTGGTCGACTCCCAACGCTCGTTCTCGTAGATCTCGCATCCGCTGTTCTGGAACATTTCCCCATGGTAGCCCGTCACGATACCGAGCGTGTCGAGCCCTGCCGCGTGTAGCGCGGCACGTTGCCAGTCGAAGAGTCGATGGCCCGCCAGCTTGGCGAAGCACTTCGGTTGTTCGCTGGTCAGTTGCCCCATGCGGGACCCCCGACCGGCCGCTAGCAGCAGAGCATGATTCGGGGTCAATGGTCGGCTCCAAACAGGTGAGTCATCAGAGCCCTGTCCAGGGCTGTGGGCTGGGGCTCCCGTTCCGGGTGCCACATGATCCCCACCAGTGGCGTATCCGGATGAAAGGCTCCTTCAATCCAGGTGGTCCGCGCGGTCGCGAACGGCGCGAGGGGCGAAGCAAGCCGTTCGATTCCTTTCGCGTGGAAGGAGTTCACCGTGTGAGTGCCGGCCTTCGCACCCAGCGCAGGCCCATTCTTGTTGACCTCAATCTCGTGTCGCGTCGCCACGTGCTCTTCACGTTCGCAGTCGGAGAGCGGCCCATCGTAGAAGTCCTGGATGACCTGGAGCCCGCGACAAACGCCGAGTACTGGGCGCCCGGTGGACGCGGCGTGGGCGAGCAGTGCACGCTCCGTCTCGTCCCGTTCAGGTGCGTCACCCAAGTCGTTTCCTCCAGACAGAATGAAGCCATCCAGTTGCCAGCCCCGTACGATGTCCAAGACGGTACCGCGGACGTTTGGCAGCGGCATCCACATATGGTTGGGCAATGCCTGCGCCAAGAAGCGCCCCCAGTCCTGGGCAAGGGCGTCGCGCGGTTCAACGTAGCCGCTTGCGTCGACCACCCTCATTGTGATGCCGATTCGTTGTGCCATCTGAAAGCCACGTCTTGTGGGTCGCTATCGAGCGACCCACACAACCTTGTTTGCGCAGTCGATTCCGATCACCTCAGCCTTCTGCCACTCGTTGAAGTTCTGTTCTCCGGCCCCGATCACCGCAGGTATTCCGAGTTCCGCACAGCGAATCGCCATGTGGGAGTTGGCCCCGCCGTATTGGGTTACCAGGCCCGCTATGTTCTTTGCGAACAGATAGTCATATCCCGGGTCGGCGGATTGGATGAGCGCGATCCTGTGCTGCACCCCCAGCTCGCCGAACTGTTCCTCCCGCACTGTCTCCGCCTCGATGCGTTTGTGCGTAACGAAATTCGGCTCATGGGGATCGAGCAGGAAGCTGTAGACGTCATTGGGGTGGACGATCATGTTCGGCAGGCGTAGCGCCTGCGTATACGCGTAGAACTGGCGATTGTGCTCGATGTCCGCGCGCAGCGCATGCTCCACGTCGCGGTGGTCGAGCGTCGCGTACAGCTCCATGATGCGATGGATGTTCAGGTGAGACAGCTCCTCGCGCGTCACCTGGTGCTTCGCTCCCAGCTCGCCTACTAGCTTGAGAATCTGGCTCAGGGACCGTGTGAAAATGAACTTCGATTGTTCGCGAGCCTCGATCGATTCCTTGATGAATGCGATCAGGCCATCGAAGTCGGACTCGATGCCGTTTTCGACCAGCGCGTCTCCCATGCGCGCGACTTGGGTTTCACTGAAAGCAAACGTTTCGTCTGTGCGCTGCTTGACCGACCTTGTGCTAGAGAAATAGCGCTCGAAATCCTCGTCGTACGAGGGCGAGAGAATGTCGTAGGTACCCGGCCGCAGGTGGCCGTACGTGTCCAGAAACTCCTCGCGGGACATGTTTCCCAGGGCCAACTGATCCGCATCCCGCGCCAGCCGCTGCGAAACCGTGTTGAGTGAGCGAAGGAAGGCATCATACTGCTGCTGGGTCATGTGCCCCATCTCGACGAAGGAGTGCAATAGTTGCACCGCCACGAATGCGGAGCGGGCGATGCCGGCGAAGGGCAGCGTCCCATACCGTTTGCAGTCTTCGATCAGCCAGTAGATCTTTTCGATCAAGCCAAAGTCAGAGGCGACGATCGTCCTTCGGCGCGAGTCCAGTTGGCGGATACGATCGAGGTCGCGGCGAAAGTGCCCCCCATTGGCACTGATGATGCCGTTCGTGACGTTCATCAGCGCGAACTCGATGCGCTTGATTTCATTTGCGTTGAAGCCGTGGGCTTCGAGCTCCCGGAGGGCGTCTGGTAGGCCAGGGTGGTAGCAGGAAAACACGATCCCGAACTCGACCTTGTCGTGCTGTGTAGGGGTCGTTGCGAGCTTGTCGAGGTAGAAGTTCACGAGCCGCTCAGCGATTCGCTCGTCGAGGGTCTCGGGGACAAACGAATTGAACGACACGCGGACGTCGACGTAGGGGACACCTAAAAACGAGACCAGTAGCGGATGCGACCGCAGGTCTCTGTAGCCGTAGTTGTGGCGTTGGTAGGCCCAGATCCCGTCAGTCACCAGTTCTTTGTATAGCGATAGGGCCAAGGCACGTGGTCTGGTGCCGATGATCTCCGCCGGGTTCCAGTCCGGCATGACACCAAACAGTGTGCGACGACCCAGGAGATAGGGGTGAGGCGCCATCTGCTTTTCCACTTTCCGGTGAACCTTGGAAAGGGTTGCGTTCAGGTTGGCTGGAACCGCCCCGCCCATTGGCTTGGTGGCGATGGGGCGGACCTGTAGCACGCAGACTTCGCCGGCCTTGGTCACTGCAAACTCGATGTCGAGTGCGGTGCATCCGAACCGCTTCTCGCATTCGGCGCAGACGGCGATGAGCTTTGCGACCCGCGCATCCGGGTGCGGGAACTCTGCGTCTTTGAAATGAACGTACGTGCGGGACTCTTCGGTGGAGCCGCCCGTGATGCCATCGGTTGTTCCCGTTTCGTCGTAGTTGATGATGTAGTACGGGGCGAGGGTATCGAGATCAGCGGACAACACGACACCACAGATGTCGATGTCGCGAAGCATGGGCTGGACGAGCACCTCATCCCGTTCGTCCAAAGGTCCGTAGGATGCGATCACCGCGTCGATCGCTTCCGCGACGGCCCTGGGATCGGCGCCGTTCACGTTGCCGACGGTTGTGAACGCGCCGGCATTGGAACACGTCGCGGTGTCCTCGCGGCCAGCAGAGGACCGCACGATCAGCGCCTGACCCTCGAAGCGGCCACGAACCGTCTCCAGGATCAAGGAGGCGTCAGCACGGTAGTCCTTGGCCACAAACACGACACTGTCGAGAACCGTCGCCGACTGGATGACAGGCCGGAGCCTCTCCAGTGTACGGCCCTTGGTCGAGAACTGGAGCGCAGTCATTTCACAGGATCGGCGCCGGGTTTGGGAACGGCCGTCCGCTCCGAACCAGGTTCAGGTGTCATGAACGCTCCAGGCATTGACGATAGCGTTCTTCCCAAATGAGTGAGTCGGCCTCGGCGACCTCCTGCTCGCTGTAGGCCTGCTTCCATTTGTAGTTGTTGTTGGGTGACATGTGGTTGAGCGCGTACTCGCTTACCAGTGGGTCGCTTTCGATGTCGGCGATCTTGCAGAACTCGCGAATGAACTCGACTGGGTTGTCCACGAGGTCCTCGTAGTGCACCTCATGCAGCCGCGCGCCACACACCTCGGCACTATCCCAAATCTGTGCCAGCTGGAGCTTCCAGTGCACAATGGCGTAGCCGAAGAAGCTCTGGGAGCCCTGCCTCCACCTGTCCAGCCACTCCGCGGGCACCCGTTCGTCGAGGCATTCCGATTTGGGGTCGGGATGCGGTGGCTTGGTCGCCATGGAGTGGGCGGCTGCCCGGCCGTCACGGATGAAATGAAAGATGGTCATGTCGGGGAACACGCGAAGCATATTGGCCATCGACATCGGCGGCACCATCGATGCCAGGACCGTTTCTACCTTCGATGCCCGGCAGAACGCCTCGAAACAATCCCGCACCCGCGCCGCGTCAGCGTCGGAGATCGGATCGTTCCAGGTCCTCCAAGTCACCTTGTGGCGCCGACCAAACACCGCCAGCGGCTCGCTCGGGTAGGGCAGCACGATGCGTCCGCCCAACCGGACGCGCGACTTGCGCACCCGCAGGTAGTCACCGATGAGCGGCAAGTCATAGAGACGCCGCAGTTCGGCCAATGGCCCGAGCTCAAACCGGTTGTAGTACTGGGACATCCAGCCCAGGGAACGGTGATTCGAGAACACGTCTGACAGCAGTGTGAGTCCGGAACGGGCGGACCCAGTCACGTAGATCAGTCGCATGGGTATTCCGTGGTCCCTGGTTCTGCGGGCAGCGGTTCTTAGTGGTTCCGCGTCCGGTTTCCCCCCCAAACCTGGGGCTAGAACGGCAAGAAGCCAAGGATTTTATATGTCTCCCAAAGAGCCTGTCAACAGGCTGATTCTCCGCCCGCCGACGCGACGCGACCACGCCGACGCGAGCGCCGATGGCCATCTTTTGCGAGTGCTCGAACGCGTAGAAGCGCGCGCTGACGTCGACCCCGCGCGGATCGTGTTCCATGGCCGTTCGATCGGAGGCAGCGTCGCGTGCAGCGCTGTGCACGGGCCTGCCCCTGCTGACTCGAGCCTCCAATCCACCTTCACCGAACCACACACGGTCGCGTGCCTACAAAGAGATTCTATGGCTCCTGAGCGCATCGCCAAGATTGGTCTGCGCCGCCGCCCGCGGTAGCGGCACGCGCTGACATGAAAGCGCTGATAGCTAGCGAAAGCGTGAAATCTAGCGTAACGCAAGCAACGATGGGCACCACGTCACGCGGGTGCATGTGGGTGTTAGACGTGCGCGCGACTATGGCACGCACGACGACATTGGAAGCCGCGCGCCCACAGGGCCTCCGCTGGTGCCTGCAGTTCGCGGGTTGATTCCGGTCTGAAGGACCGCTCAGGTGACCGTGCTGCCGTGGGCGGAGCGACCGGCTGACGGTACCATAGTAGGCGTTGAGGCCTCGGGGCCTCGCCGAACAGGCCGCAAGTGAGGGACCAGGATGACACCCAGCAGCCCGAACCCGGCCATCTGCTGGCTGGCCGATACGCCGTCGAGAAGGAAATCGGTAGGGGCGGGATGGCGCGTGTCTATGCGGCCGTCGACCGCGCCAGCGGCGGGCAGGTGGCCCTCAAACGACTGTCGGTGTCCGGGAAGAACGCCGCGGTTCACCGTGCCCACTTCGAGCGCGAGTACTACACGCTCAGGCAGTTGACCCATCCGGCGATCGTCGAGGCCCACGACTACGGCATTGAGGGAGACACGCCCTTCTATACCATGGAGATGCTTCCGGGAGCCGGCCTCATCCCAGGCGCGCCTATGCCCTGGCTGGAAGCAGCCGACCTGCTGGGCTCGGTGGCCTCCGCCCTGGCCGTGATTCACTCCCGGCGCCTCATTCATCGCGACATCTCGGCGGCGAACCTGCGTCGCACGGCCGACGGACGACCCAAGGTGATCGACTTCGGGGCCATGGTCGACATGGGCAGGGTTCGTCACCTGGTGGGCACGCCACCCTACGTGCCACCCGAGGCCCTTCATCAACAGCCCCTGGACCAGCGCGCCGATATCTACGCCCTTGGCGCGCTGGGCTATCAGATGCTGACGGGCGCGCATGCCTATCCCGCGCGCACGTTTCGGGAGCTTCGTACCCGCTTCGCCGTGCCGCTGCGGCCCGTTTGCCAACGGAACCCAGAGGTGCCGGAGGCCCTCGGAGAGTTGATCGCCTCGATGCTGAAGTTCGACCCACTGGCGCGCCCGAGCAGCGTGGCGGAGCTCATGGCGCGCCTTTCGGTGATCACCGGTCGAACGCTCGAAGAGGATCTGGAGGTCCGCTCGGCCTACCTTGCGACTCCCAAACTGGTCGGGCGAGACGATGACCTGGCGATGGTGCGTGAGAGCATCTTGCGGCCACTGCGTCGCCGAGGGGCGGCGATCCTCGTGGAGGGCCCGGCCGGGGTGGGCCGTTCGCGCTTTCTCGACGCGTGCGTGCTCGAGGCTCGCATTGCCGGCATGACCGTCCTGCGGGCCAACGCCGATTCGGTCGCCGACTTTTCCGCGATCCGGGTGCTGGTCGACGGAATCAGGCGCGCGCGCCCCGGGTCGGAGCAGGAGCCACCGGAACTTGCCCTGTTGGAGGGGGAGCGTGTCGCGAACGCGGACCGGCCGGGCCTGCAGTCCGCATTGTGTCGCTGGCTGTTGGCGCATGCGAAGCGTCGGGGACTGTTGATTGCGATCGACGATCTACACAAGCTGGACGAGCCCTCCGCGTCGCTGATCGCGCTGCTCGCCAACGAGGCCGAGCGCACGCGCTTGGTAGTGGTGGCAGCCCACCTGCTCGACAGCAGCTCGCGTGCAGCGCCTGCGGTCGACCTGATTCGAAGGGTGAGCCAGCCAGTCGTCCTGGCGCCCCTGTCGGGCGAGGCGTGCACCGCCCTGCTGCGGTCGGTCTTCGGTGATGTCCCCCATGTGGCGCTCCTCGCCGACCGCTTGCATGCCCTGTGCGATGGCAATCCGCGCGCTCTGGTGGAACTCGCGCAACACCTGGTGGACATCGGCGCCATTCGTTACAGCATCGGCGCCTGGGTGTTGCCCGCTCGCCTCGGCGCGTCCATTCTGCCGCAGCGGGTGGCCAGCGCCTACGATGCACGGATCGCTGCGCTCAGTTGTGATGGGCGCCGCCTGGCGTGCGCGCTGGCGCTGTGCCCAGAAGTTTCGCTTGGCCGCGATGCCCACGCGGCGATTCTCCAGACGGACGACTACGGCCGCGTCTACGGTGCCCTCGATGAGCTGGTCGCCGCCGGGATCCTAGGCCGTCGGGACGGGGCCTATGGCTTCGGGGCCCGGGCGTGGGTGGAACCCCTCTTGGCTGTTCCGGACGGCGCCGAGGCCCGCGAGCTGCGGTTGCAGGTGGTGGACGTGTTACAGGCCACCGGCACAGAGCCACTTCTTTGTGCCGGTCTCTTGATCGAGGCGGGCGAGCGCCCACGGGCGCTAGACCTGAGCGTGTCCCTGGCAGGCCGTCTGTTGGATCGCGATGCAAAGGAGTATCGCGACGCCCCCTGGCTTCAGATCAGTCGGTCCAGGGAGCACGCAAAGGTGCTCAAGGCGGCACTTCTGCTTCCCGAGCTCCAGGGCCGCCCCGCGCTCGACCGCCATCGGCTCGAGCTGGCCTTGGCCTTCACCGCGATCTACGGCGACTTCGAGATCCTCAAGGAGTTGCAGCCCGTCGTGCTTGAACGTCTGGTGCTCGATAGTGGACTGTCGGACCATGCCGAGTTAGCTCACGTCAGCGATCGTGCTCAGCGCCTTCGGGAAGCTTTGGGGCGTGCTGCGCGGCGTCACGAGCAAGCGGGCGAACATGCACGCGTGTTCTCGCCGACCGACGCCATCCGTTTCTTGGCCAGGCTCTATCACCACACGGCCGCGACCGCCGCCGCGACCTTTGAGTCCGGACTACTGGACGGTCTTCCAAGCCTTTCACCTCTTGCTGTGCTTTCGCCGGCGCTCGACATCGCCGCCCAGAACGTGGCGGCTGTGCGCGCTATGGTCGGTGGTGAGAACCTTGCTGCCCGGGAGGCGTACTTGCGCATGATCGCGCGGATGGACGAACCCGATCGGGCCGGCCATGACCCGGTCCTGCACCAATACGTTCGGCTGGCTTTCGTCTACGCGACCGCCCACATCGAGGCGGGCATGGGGATGGCCTCCGCGCTCGCGTGGGCCGAGCGGATGGGGGAGGACCCGTTGCACCGCGTCAACGCGCTGCGCGTCAAGACCAACTACTACCTGACGGTGGGCGACGCCCTGCGCGCCAAGGAGTGTCGACGGGAAGCGGAGCTGCTCCGGATCCAGAACGCGCCGGTCCAGTTCTTCGAGGGGGTAGACCTATTTCGCTACTTTCCCCCGGCGGCCATCAGCGACGACCTCATGGCTGTCCAGGCTGCTCAGGAAGGCATCGCAGAGGTGGCAGAACGCTTTGCCGGGTGGGCGCCCGCCATGCACTACGCTCAGGGCGAGTATGCGCGCATCAGCGGGGATCCCCATCGGGCCCTGCTTGCGTTCCGCAAGGCCATGGAGCTGACCGAGCCCGGGACTCATCACATCTGGCCCCGCGCGGCCGAGCAATATTTGTTCACGCTCGTGGCGCTCGGCCGTTTCCACGAGGCCCTGGAGCGCGGGAGGGCCTGGACGCGAACGTGGCAGGAGCAGCGCTTGCTCGGAAGCGTGGGCGTGGCGATGGCGGCTGCGGAGGCGGCTGCCGGCGAGTGCGCGGCTGCCATGGCGCGCATCGAGGGGATCATCGCCAGTTGGAGGACGCAGGGCATCGGTGGGGTCGAGTTGGGCCGCGCCTACGAGGTCGCGGCGCGCATAGCGATCAAGAAGGCTGACCGTGCACGCTTCGGTGAGTTCGAGCGGCTGTGCGGGGCCGAGTATCTGCGGGGCCAGACGCCATCCCTGGTCGGCAAGTACGAGGCGTTGATGCATGCCGCCGGTCGGGTGTTCGCCGAGGCGGAGCCTGACCCTCGGCGGGAAGACCCGTCCGTGCTGCGACTCATGCACGCTGAGCTGGTCGGGTTGGGTGACGCCAAGCGGCTCGCTACCCGCTCACTAGAGCTCTTAGTAGAGATGACCGGCGCTTCGGAGGGGTGGCTGTTCTGGCAAACGGCGGATGGGCCCCGGCTCATCGCGGCCACCGGGAACATGCCGGCCGGCATGATGCCATTCGTGACCGACTTCGTCGCAATGGAGACGGTAGACGGCTCAACCATGACTGCGACTGGGGAAACCCTCCACGACACGTTCGTATGCCCGTCCGGTGACTGCCTGCCGCTTGTCCTCCGAGAACCCGGGGCGGGCCTGGGCGCCCTGCTCGGCATCGTGATGCTGGCTACGCAGGTGGACCCGTTCTATGCGATCAGCGAAGGGAGTCTGCAGGTGATCAGCCGTGCCCTGCTTGATTGCGAGGAGCTCGCTTCGGTAGGGAGCTAACCCACATCCATCACCGAGGCACGTGATGATCGTGCAAGCGATCGACTCACAGGGGTCTCGGTGAAGGAGGGAATGCTCGCTGTATTCTCGAAGCGAGGCCAAAGCGCCGCGGGCTCGAGCGGTCGTGCGAGGGCGCGCGAGTTGGTGAGATATCAGGGTTATGCAGGCTGGCCCAGGGAGTTCATGCGTCAACCTGCCCAAACCGTTCGAACTCTCGGACGTCATGGGCGCAAAAGACGTCGACTCCGCTTTCCGTATCGGCGCACAGGGCGCGCAGGCGCGCCTGGTTGTGTTTGCGCATCGCGTTGTCAAAGCAGTCCCGTTGGAAGAGTCTTAGGGCTACTGGGCATCGGTAGGGGTTCGCCATCTCTCCGTGAAAGAGATAGGCGTCGCCACAGTGCAGTAGAAAGCGATTGCCCACCCGGATCGCGATCGCCGCGTGCCCGCGGGTATGTCCGGGCAGTGGGACCATGAGCAACTCGCCCTGCATTCCCGGGATTTCGCGCACGCACTCAAAGCCGAACCAGGGTTCTCCCGCCGGTTCGTGCTGCACGAAGTGGGCGGTGCGAGCCCATCGCGATCGCGCATAGCGCTTGGCTTCGAACGCGGTCTTGGGCTCGAACGCGGCCTCGTATTCGTCCCGCAGGACATGTACCGAGGCTTGAGGGAAGTCATCGATTCCTCCAACGTGGTCCACATCCAGGTGCGTGAGCACGATGTCCCGCACGTCCTCGGGCGAAAACCCCAACCGGCGCACCTGGGCGACGGCGGTTTCCTCTATCCTGAGGGTGGGCCGGATGAGCGTCTTCAACAGTCGCCCAAGGCGCGCGTTGGGGTCCGCGACGTCGCGTGTCCCCAGGCCCGCTTCGACCAGTACGAGGCGGTCAGGGCACTCGACAAGCAGACAGTGGCACACCATGTTTGGAACCGCCAGCGGACACAGGGTGCCGCAGTTCAGGTGATGGATTCGCATGGCGGATGGATAGCGCATCCGGCTCTTGCGAGACAGCGTCCCGCTCGCATCCGACGGGTCCAGCCTCCGTGCCCATACCCGTTCCATACCCGTGCCCGATGCGCTTGACCAGCCGCCCGCTCCCAGCTACCGAACCAGCCGCACGCCGCGACAGGCGGTCTTGCCGAACGCGCCGCGCACCAGGTTGAGGGCGCTCTTCATCGGTCCGTAGCTCACGAAGAACAGCGTAACGATCCGTCGCTGACCTTCGGTCAGGGGCTCCGGCGAGCAGATCCACTTGGGATCCTCGCGGCCCGCGTCGACGAAGTCGACGATTCCGCGGACCGGAAGGGTCACGCGGGTTCCTGCGGCCAGTTTGTCGCCAAAGACCACGGCATCGATGCGGTCTCCGTCGGGGGCCACGGTTCCCGGGACGCTTCCGTAGTTGAAGGGGCACGGGAATGGCGAAATGTAATCGAAGCGTCCGGCGTCGTCGCGCTTGATGAAGCCGCCCAGGGGCACGTCGATCAGGACCTCCGCGCGTTCGGGAAGGTCGTGGGTTGTCGCGTCCATGGAGTCTGACGACATGGGGCAGCTCGCTCAGGCCCTGACGGCTGCCTGTAGCATCTCGCCCGCTGCCGCGCGGGTCTTGTCGGTGATCTTGATGCCTCCGAGCATCCGGGCGATTTCTTCCCGGCGCTGGCGCTCGGAGAGGCGATCGATGTGACTCTTGGTGCGGCCGCCCTCGACCGCCTTGTGGACATGGAAGTGCCGGTCGCCAAACACTGCGATCTGCGGCAGGTGTGTGATGCACAGGACCTGGTGGTGTTCCGAGACCTCCTGCACCTTGCGACCGATGACTTCAGCGACCGCCCCGCCGACCCCGGCATCGACCTCGTCGAACACGTACAAACCTCCAGGGCCCACCCCTGCCAGCACGCGCTTGATGGCGAGCATGGCGCGCGACAGCTCGCCGCCGCTGGCGATCTTGTGCAGGGGTTGCGGCGTTTCCCCGCGGTTGGTCGCGATCAAGAACTCCACCTGGTCGATGCCGTGGGGCGAAAGGCGCGCACCGTCGACCTCGAGCTCGCCCTTGCGACCGGCGGCGCGCTCGACCTCGACCCGCACTTCCGCATCGCCCATCGACAGGGACGCGAGTTCTTCCGTGATGCGCTCACTGAGGCTGCGCGCGATCTTCCGCCGCTGGGTAGACAGCTTGCGGGCCACCTTGTGGGCCGCGCGCGCGGCGGCCTCGCGTTCGTCCTGCAGTGCCTGCATGCGCTCTTCACTGTGCTCCAGCTCGGACAGCTCGCGTTTGGCAGTCTCGGCGTGGGCCAGGATGGCTTCGACGTCACCACCGTATTTGCGCTTCAGTCGCGACAGGGCGTGCAGACGTTCTTCCAGTTGGTGTAGGCGCTCGGGATCCATGGAGACCGAACGCGCGTACTGGCCGAGTTCGCGAGCACCATCCTGTAGCTGCGCCTGCGCCGCGGACAGTTGTTCGGCGATCGGGATGAGCTGGGGGTCGAGCCCGCCAGCCTCTTCGACGGCTGCGCAGACGCGCGACAGCCGGGAGCAGATATCGTCGTCCTGAGCGTAGAGCGCGTCTTCTGCGCCGGCAGACAGTTGCGCCAGGCGTTCGGCGTGGCGCTGGCGATCGCGTTCCTCGGCCAGGCTGGACTCCTCGCCGGGCGTAAGCGCCAGGGCCTCGATCTCCTGTACCTGGAACCGTAGAAGATCCTCGCGCTCGACGCGTTCTCGGGTGTTGTCCGACGCCTCTTCGAGGGCGCGTTGGGCCGCCAGCAGGCGCTCGTGGGCGCCCTGAACCTCCGTCCGCAATTCCGCTAGGCCCCCGAAGGCGTCCAGGTACTGCATGTGGCTGCTGGCGTCCACCAGGGTGTGGTGTTCGTGCTGGCTGGAGATGTCGGCCAGGCCCGCGGCCAGATGGGTAAGCTGGGCCGCCGACGCCAGCCGTCCATTGACGTACGCGCGCGATCGGCCGTTGCGTTGGATGACGCGGCGCAGGACGAGCTCGCGGTCCACGTCTTCGGCTGGGCCGTGACCTGGTCCACCGTCGGCGGGGTCATCGCCGGAGGGCGCGCCGTCGAGCACGCCCATCGCGAGCAAGCGTCCGCGCAGTTCGGGACTGTCGCCCACATCGAAGAGCGCCTCGATCTCCGCACTGTCCGCCCCTGTACGGATGACTTCAGGTCGCGCGCGGGCACCGAGCACGAGCTGAAGGGCGCTGACCATGATGGACTTCCCTGCGCCGGTCTCGCCCGTGACCACGTTCATCCCCCGGTCGAGTTCGAGCTCCAGCCGGTCGATGATCGCGAAGTTGCGGACACGTAGAAGGACGAGCATCGGCCCGGATCGATAGCATGCTCCGGACGACCCCGTCGACCGTGACGAGAAGGTCAGCGGCACCAGCCTGGGCGTTGGCCGGTCGCTCCCAGGTGGTCGCCGGCGACTGGCATTCCGCCGAGCTTCGCGCTACACACCGGGCGGAAATGGCTCATTCAGCTAGGCAGATCCGCGATGCTTTTCGCGAGTTCTTTCGTGGCGAGGGCCACGAGGTGGTGCCCTCGGCCTCGCTCGTGCCCCAAAACGACCCGACCCTGATGTTTGTCAATGCGGGCATGGTGCCCTTCAAGAACGTCTTCACGGGTCAGGAGAAGCGCCCCTACACGCGCGCTACCTCGGCGCAGAAGTGCATCCGCATCAGCGGAAAGCACAACGACCTGGAGAACGTGGGCGTGACCGCCCGCCACCACACGTTCTTCGAGATGCTGGGCAACTTCTCCTTTGGTGACTATTTCAAACGGGACGCTATCGATTTTGGCTGGCGCTTCTTGACCGAAACCATGGGGCTCGACTCCAGCCGCCTGTTGGTTAGCGTTTTCGGGGGTGAGGGCGACCTGCCTCCGGATACCGAGGCCGAGCAGCTGTGGCAGGACGTGGCCGGCGTCCCGAAGGATCGGATCGTACGCTGCGGCGCCAGCGAGAACTTCTGGCAGATGGGTGACACCGGCCCCTGTGGTCCCTGTTCCGAGGTCCACTACTACTTCGGTGCCGGCGCCCCCGACGTCGGAAGCTTCGGCGAGGAGCCCGGAGAAGATGGGCGTGGCTGGGTCGAGCTGTGGAACCTCGTGTTCATGCAATTCGACCGCGACGCGGAGGGCGAGCTGCATCCCCTGCCGGCGCCCAGCATTGACACCGGCATGGGTCTCGAGCGCATCGCCTGCGTGCTGCAAGGGGTCGTCAGCAACTACGACACGGACCTGTTGCGGCCGGTCGTGGACTTGACGGCCCAGATCGCGGGCAAGCGCTATGGGGGAACCCTGTCCCCCGACGACGTGTCGATGCGGGTGATTGCCGATCATGCGCGCACCAGCGCATTTCTGATAGCCGAAGGCGTGTTGCCAGACCGCGATGAGCGAGAATACGTGCTGCGGCGCGTGATGCGGCGCGCGATCCGCCACGCCCATCGGTTGGGGATTGAGCGGCTGTTTCTGCACGAATGCGCCCTGCTCGTCGCCGACCAGATGGCCGACGAGTACCCGGAGCTTGCGGCGGGGCGCGCGCTGATCGGCGACATTTGCCAGCAGGAGGAGGAGCGCTTCCGCGCCACCCTCAAGCGCGGTCTCGACCGTCTCAGCGGCTATATCTTCCCAAAGGGTGAAGCGCGGCTGCTCCCGGGCACCGTGGCGTTCGAGCTGTACGATACGTACGGTTTTCCGATCGACTTGCAGGACACGATCGGGCGAGAGCAGGGCTTCACGGTCGATCACAGTGGCTTCGACGCCGCGCTGGAGGCCGCCCGCCTGCGCAGCGCGGGCTCCAAGCTGGCGGACCAGGCGGTGGATGCCGTCTACCGGAAGGCGGCGGAGCGCGTCGGTCAGGTGGCGTTTCTCGGCTACGATCACGAGCAAGCCACGAGTGAGATTGTGGCCCTGGCCGCAGGGGCCGACCTCGTGGGTTGTCTCGAGGCCGGGGCCGAGGGCGCTGTCATCACGCGTGCGACCCCGTTCTACGGGGAGAGTGGCGGCCAGGTGGGTGACACGGGGGAGATCCGCGGGCCCGGCGGAAGTTTCCGCGTGACCGATACCCACAAACCCCTCGACGGATTGGTGGTGCACCTGGGCCGTGTTGAGCAGGGCTCGCTGGGGCAGGGCGATGCGGTCGAGCTACACGTCGATCGGGCGGCTCGGGCCGCCACCCGCCGCAACCATAGTGCGACCCACCTGCTGCACCTGGCCCTGCGTCAGGTGGTCGGTCCCCAGGCGATGCAGAAGGGCTCCTTGGTGGGGCCCGATCGACTGCGGTTCGACTACACGGCGGCCAAGCCGCTTTCGCAGGAGCAGATCGAAGCGATCGAACGCATCGTCGTCGAGCGAGTCCTCCGCAACGAGGCGGTCACGACCGATGTCCTTCCCATGGACGAGGCGAAGCAGCGCGGCGCGATCGGCATCTTCGAGGAGAAGTACGGTGATGTCGTCCGCATGCTCACGATCGCCGATTCGATCGAGCTGTGCGGGGGGACCCATGTGGCGCGTACCGGGGACATCGGCGGCTTCAAGATCCTCTCGGAGGGTGGGGTTGCGGCCGGCGTGCGCCGGATCGAGGCGGCCACCGGGCTCCGAGCCCTTGCGCATGCACAGAAAATCGAGCAAGTGCTCGCTGCCACGGCCACCCTGGTCAAGGGCGCCCCCGTCCAGGTGGTCGACAAAGTGGAGCGGATGGTTGCGCGGCAGAAGGAACTCCAGCGCGAGGTCGAACGGCTGAAGCGACAGCTGGTGACGGGAGGCTCGGGGGACCTCAGCGCCCAGGCACGCAAGGTGGGAGACACCCAGGTGCTGGGCGCGACCGTGGACGTGGGTGATCCCAAGGCTTTGCGCGAGTTGGCCGACCAACTTCGGGACAAGCTGTCACCGGCGGTGGTGGCGCTCGGTACCACCGGTAAGGACGGCAAGGCCATCTTGATTTGCACCGTGTCCAAGGACCTGACCAAGCGCTTCAAGGCCGGCCAGTTGGTCAAAGAGATGGCTTCGGTACTGGGTGGCAGCGGCGGAGGCCGTCCGGATTTTGCACAGGCCGGCGCTTCCGACGCGACCAGGCTAGCCGAAGCGGTGCAGCGGGTGTATGACCTGGTCGCTGGCTGAGTCGGGTTCCATACCTGCCTGGTTGAAGGAGCTTCAGGTCGAGGCGCGTCGCGAGGGTTGCTGGGCGCTGCCTGACCCGGATCCACGGTTCCTCCTATCCACGCACGTGTAGGCCTCCGGCTGTTTCGGGTGGCTTGCCGTGTCACCCGGATGGACATGGGGACCGCAGGTTTGCGATGATGAATGGTATGAAGGCTGACCTCCGGGAGGTCGACGAGCAGCTCGAAGCCCTCGCCGGCGCCCCCTGTGACACTCGCAAATTGGTACGGGCCGCCGGTGTCTGCGGGCTGACCTTGGCGCGTGTGGACTCCTGGCTGGAGGACCTGACGCGCGGCGTGGTTCCCCATCGCACGTTCTCGTCCTCGGTGCCGCCGCGGCCCAGGTTGCGACCCACCCCGGTTCCCGCGCCGCCGTCCCCGCTTGGGACCGTCCCGAGCCCTCGGCCAGGCCCGGATGCCAACGTGCCTCCCGCGGCACCGCTGCCGTCGGTTGCCTCGCCTGGCAAACCGTTGACTCATGTCGCGGCGGGCACGTCCGCCCAGGTGACGGACCCGGGCGTAGTGCCGGTCGCTGCAGGACCGCAGGTAGCGGCGGACGGGGCAGCGCCGCCGGCGGCGGGCGCACAAGCGAAGCCTGCGGTTGTGGATCCAGGGGCTGACGGCGGGCCCGTCAACGGTGCGGCTGTCGCCCCAGGACTGCACGAGACGGTCGTGGGGCTCGACCCCGGCAGCGACGACTCGGAGTCGGTCACCGTGCCCGCTAGCGAGATCGACCGACTGCTCGCCCTTGATGACCGCGCGGCGGAACAAAGGGCGTCCGAGCCGGCGCAGTCCGAGCCGGTGCAGGAGGCTCCCCGTGCTCCGCGGGGACGGCCGCGTCCAGACACGCTGCAGGATACGCCCGCCGCGAGCGCGCCGCCCGGCCTGGACGACGATGCGCTGGACGCCATCCTGAACGGCGATTTCGGGGAGCAACCCGGGGAGATCGAGGTGGACCTGGGTCCCGCGCAGGGCTCGCTCGTGGCTGCGGCGTCCCCCCCCCCGGGGCAGATCGCCCCCACGATCCGTCGTCAGGCG
>JAPPOR010000603.1 GCA_028817905.1 Myxococcales bacterium | reverse complement strand
CGACGGGAATACTCCACGTATCTTCTAGGGCGGCGAAAGCCCTGTGGTGTCGAAAGACAAGCGAGGCGGCGTCGTAGTCATGAATGAGCCGGGCTTGGCGGGCAAACCGAATTCGAGGGTAAAAAGCGGAGTGCCAGAGCCGGCCGCCATCGCTATGGATATCGTCGACGAAAGAGAGGTTTCGCCGATGGATTCAGTTATGTTGCAGGGACACCCCAGGAGCCGGAAGATGACCATCGAGGGCGACCCACGCTGGCGCGCGCTGCAACGTCGCGACCGCTCCGCAGACGGAACGTTCTGGTATTCGGTCAGCACGACCGGCGTGTACTGCCGACCCTCCTGCGGGGCGCGGCAACCGCGCCCGGAGAACGTCGCGTTCCATGACACACCCGCGGATGCCCAGCGGGCACGGTTTCGCGCGTGCAAGCG
This sequence comes from Myxococcales bacterium, assembly GCA_028817905.1. Taxonomy (GTDB): domain Bacteria; phylum Myxococcota_A; class Polyangia; order Polyangiales; family JAFGIB01; genus JAPPOR01. The sequence goes on along the minus strand of JAPPOR010000603.1, from coordinate 21,075 downwards.
TTGTCGGCCCGACGCCACGGATCCCGAGGCCGCGCGGGTCGAACTCGTGGCGGACCTGTGTCGACTGATCGAGGAGCGCGAACGGACCCCTAGTCTGTCCGACCTGTCAGCGCACGCGGGTCTGAGCCCGAGCTACACCCAGCGTCTGTTCAAGCGGGTAACGGGTGTGACACCGCGAGCCTACTGTGCCGCGCACAAGGCGGCACGGGCCCGGGCGGCACTCGCCACCGAGGACACCGTCACGGCGGCCCTACATCGCGCCGGCTACGGATCGAGCAGCCGTTTCTACGATGCCGCTCGCGGGCGCCTGGGCATGGCTCCAAGTGCCTTTCGCGCGGGAGGCGAGGCTCTGACGCTCACCTACGCATTCGGCGAGTCATCCCTCGGACAGGTGCTGGTCGCAGCCTCACCGCGAGGAGTATGCGCCATTCTGCTCGGGGACAAGAAAAGCGCGCTGCTCGCGGATCTGGCGGCGCGCTTTCCGCATGCCGAGCACAAGCCTGCCACGACGGAACTCGCGACGAAGATCGCGGACGTCGTGGCACTGATAGAAGAGCCGGCTAGCGGCGCGCAGCTGCCCTTGGACATCCGCGGTACGGCGTTCCAAGAGCGAGTCTGGCATGCACTGCAGAAGGTCCCCGCCGGCGAGACTTGGAGCTACACCGCACTCGCACGGGCAGTCGGTCAGCCCGGGGCTGCACGGGCGGTGGCCGGGGCATGCGCCAAGAACCCTCTGGCAGTAGCGGTGCCATGTCACCGCATAGTCCGTCAGGACGGGAGCCTGTCCGGCTATCGCTGGGGTCTGGACCGCAAGCGCGAGCTACTTGCACGCGAACGCAAGGGACGGCGGGACCCAAGTCGTGAATGACCTCGGGCCCGATAGCGCACGAAGCGAGGGCACGTCGACGCCGCCTCCCAAGCCCTGCAGCGCACGGCTCGGCTCCGACGGGCTGGCACACATAGCTGCGGACCTGGACTGCAATGGGTATGCTTTGCTGCCTGGCTTACTCACAGAGACCGAGTGCCAAGGGCTCTCAGGGCTATACGAACACCCCGAGATCTTTCGAAGCCAGGTGGTCATGGAACGCCACGCCTTCGGACGGGGCGAGTACCGCTACTTCGCCTACCCGCTGCCCGCCCTGGTAGCGGAGCTCCGCGCAGCCCTGTACCGCCCGCTCTCCCAGGTCGCCAACCGCTGGCAAGCGAAGCTCAGCCGCGACATACGCTATCCAGAGGAGCACGCAGACTACCTGGCGCAGTGCCATGCCGCGGGTCAAACGCGCCCGACCCCATTACTGCTCACCTACGGCGCGGGCGACTACAACCGGCTGCATCAGGACATCTACGGCGACTTGGTGTTTCCACTGCAGGCGGCGGTCCTGCTGTCCGAGCCTGGGCGCGACTTCAGCGGAGGTGCGTTTGTCCTGACCGAACAAAGGGCGCGGGTCCAAACGAGGGCCCACGTGCTACCGCTACGCCAAGGCGATGCGGTAATCTTCCCCGTCAAGGACCGGCCAGTAGATGGAGTTCGCGGCCCCTACCGCACCCAGCACCGGCACGGCGTCAGCACCGTGGATAGCGGCAGGCGGAACACGTTGGGCATTATCTTCCATGACGCGTCCGGATGAAGGTCATGCCCATACACACCAGAATCGTTCACAGTAGCGCGGCGAGCTGGTCGCAACCCTGCTGCAGCGCGTCGCGTGCGGACGTACTGACCGAAGCCATGTTGATGAATCCGTGCACCATGCCCTCCGCCTCGAAATGCAGCACATCGGTCCCGGCCGCCCGTAACACCTGGGCGTAGTCATTGCCCTCGTCGCGCAGGGGGTCGAAGCCGGCGGTGAGGATCACCGCCCGAGGCATGCCGGCAAGGCTTTTCGCCCTTATCGGAACAACGGCGGGGTCGGCTTGGAGCGCCTCGTCAAACGCGGTGTAGTTCTGAGTCGACCACTCCATATCCTTGAGCGTCAGGCCGAAATCGCGGCTGAGCTCGACACGGCTGGGGCGGGTCCAGTCGGCATCCACGACGGGGTAGATGAGGAACTGGACGTGTGGCACCGGTCCCCCCTCGCGCAGGGCCATCAAGGCCGTCACCGTCGCCAGGTTGCCGCCGGCGCTGTCACCGGCCACACCCACGCGCTTGGGATCAGCACCCAGCATCCCGGCATGCTCCGCGGCCCACGCAAACGCCGCGCGCGCGTCCTCGACAGGCGCCGGATAGGGGTGCTCCGGAGACAACCGATAGTCCACGGACAAGACCTGGACGCGGGCACGGTCCGCGATCGTACGGCAGGGCTGATCGTGCGTGTCCAAGTCGCACACGGTAAAGCCGCCGCCATGCAGAAATACCATCAACGGCAGTGGGCTGTTCGCCTCAGACGCGGCATGGGGTACGTAATGACGCACGCGCAGGCTGCCTCCAGGGCCGGGGATGCGGAACTCGTGTACGCTCGCCATGGCGGGTTCCGCTTGGGCAAAGCGCAAGGTACCCATGCGAACCTGGACGCGCGCCTGGGCGGGCGAGTCCCCGAGCAACAGATTCGTTTGCCCCTGCTGCGCCCGCAGCGCCAATAGTAGCTGCATCTGCGGGTCGAGCTTGCGGCCGTGGCGCTCGATCGGGCGCATGCGTCTGAGGCGAAGCATTTCGCGCGCTCGACCCAAGAGAAACCGCGCGATCTTCTGCTCCCTTTGCGCCCCCTGCGACAGGGGATAGTCAGGTACTGGAACAGCATCCTCCGGCCACATCGAACCCGGGGCGTCTGCCCCGGCCGGGCGCAGGGCCCGTATCTCACTCGCCAGGGCGCCCGGTTCACGCGGATAGGCCATGTGCCACCTCCGTTTCCCCGTCGGGAGTACGGACCCACAGGGTCCGGACGTCCTCGCCGGGGCGCAATGCTTCCTGATGATAAGCGACCGCATCAAATTCCTTGAGCTGCCGCCTGAAGTGAAACGTAAAGTCCGGCCAGAGCGCCGTGTTGACGCCATCCGCGTTGTAGTACCAGCCGCGACAGCCCTGACCCCAAACCGTCGTAGCCGACTTGGCCTGCACGCGCTCGTTGTACGCGTCCTGATGCTCCTGCCGAACCTCGATGGCGCGCACGCGCCGCTCCTTCATGCTCGTGATGGCGTCTAGCACGTACGTAAACTGCGACTCCAGCATGTAGATCATCGAGGTGTGGCCGATACCGGTGTTGGGACCTCCAAGCAGGAATAGGTTGGGGAACCCTGCCACCGTGGTCCCCTTGTACGCGCGCGGAGTCTTGCCCCAACACGTGGCAAGGTCCTTGCCATCGCGCCCAACGATGGCGCCTGCGGGCACAGGGTTCTGGGCCTCGAAGCCGGTGCCGAAGATGATGGCGTCTACGGGGCGCTCGACCCCATCGCGGTCAACCACCCCACCCTCCGTCACATGAGAGATTCCGCTTGTAAGAACGTCCACATGGTCGCGCGTGATGGCAGCGTACCAATCGTTCGAGAGCAAAATACGCTTGCAGCCCATACGATAATCCGGCGTGATCTTAGCGCGCAGCTCGGGGTCCTGGACCTCAGCCTCCAGGTACTCGCGGGCACGGCGCTCTCCGAACCGCTCGAGTAGTTCCGGCCGCTTTACGAACGCGAAGATACGACTTTCCGCCGTCCAATAGTAGCGCTCGCGGGCCGCCTTCTGAAGCCATGGCATGGCGCCGAACGCCGCACGGCGGTAGGCCGGAATGTCTCCATCCTCCTTGGGTACGACCCAAGGCGCAGAACGCTGGTAGATATCGACGTGCGCGACCTGGTCGATGATGCCCGGTACGAATTGGATCGCGCTGGCACCCGTTCCGATCACGGCTACCCGCTTGCCCTTCAGGTCATAGTCGTGATTCCAACGCGCTGAATGGAAGGCCGCCCCCTGGAAGGTCTCTAGCCCCGGAATACTGGGAAGCGCCGGGCGCGACAGGCCGCCCATTCCGTTCAACAGGAACTGCGCCGAATAGGCACGCCCCGATTGCGTGTGAACCGTCCAGGACGCATGCCGCTCATCGTAGATGCAGCGCTCCACACGGTCATTGAAACGAATGTGCTGGCGCAGATCGTACTTGTCAGCACAGCGTCTGAGATAGGCGTAGATCTCTCGCTGAGGCCCGTACTCCCGCGTCCAATCGGGGTTGAACTCAAACGAGAACGAGTAGAGATGCGAGGGCACATCGCAGGCACACCCAGGGTAGGTGTTGTCACGCCAGACTCCCCCGACATCCCCCGCCTGCTCAAGAATCACGAAGTCGTGGACACCGTGCTTCTTGAGCTGAATCGCAATACCGATGCCGGCGAATCCACTGCCGACGATGACCGCTGACATCTCGCTTCCCTCCCGGGCTACTGACAACAGCCGTTGTCACTATTGTTGACAACGATTGTTGTCAATAGCCCAGCTCTGGGTTACGATCGATTAAGTGACCTCGACCGAAGGACGCAAGTTCCGTGGAATGCCGCCAGAGGAGCGGCGAGCACAGCGCCGCAGCCAGCTCCTGGCGGCGGGTCTGGAGACCTTCGGCACCCACGGTTTTCACGCCACCGGGGTTCGGGACATCTGCGCAGCAGCGAACCTAACTGAGCGATATTTCTACGAATCCTTCAAGAACCGAGAAGCCCTGTTCGCCGCCGTGTTCGACCAGTGTGTCGACCGACTACGCGCCCGTATGGAGCGGGCCATGGCGGATCACGCGCACCTGGAGCCATACGAGATGGCCCGCGCAGCGATGCGGCAGTACCTGGAGAATCTCCGGGATGACCCGCGAATGGTCCGCGTTTTGCTCATCGATGCGGTCGCGATCGATGCCGACATGGGCCGCAAGTCTGTCCGCGCCATCCGGAGCTTCGCGGACTTGGTCACCCCGATCCTGGCCAGCCGGTTCCCGGAACTTTCGGCGCAAGGACTCGACGTTCAACGGATCGCGGACGGCCTGGTGGGCTCCACAGTGTTCATCGTTACGCAGTGGGCCCTGAGCGATTTCGAAAGCGCACTCGAAGACGTGCTTTGCCACTGCATGTTGTTCTACGCAAGCATCGGTCAGGCAACGCGCGCGGAAACAGGGGAGCGCTTCTCCTGAAGCAGGTCCCGGGTCTGTTATGAACCCCGCGTCGGACCGCGCGGGGATCGTGGCTTCACACCGCATTCGGCGACCGAAGGGAGTACCGCCCGTACTCGCCAGTCCCGTGGAGCGCGATCCGACGCCGCGGTCGTGAATGATCCGGGCTAGCCGGATTTCGCCTGCTCCGCCTGCGTACACAAGGTCCCCACAACCGAAAGCAACTCGTTCGTCGTAAACGGCTTGCGCAGCATGGGAACCGCGTCTGCCTCTCCCCCCAACGACTCGCCACAAAAGCCCGTCATCAGGGCGAAGCGGATCCCTGGATATCTGCGGCGCAGGTGCCCACCGAGTTCGATCCCTCCCATGACGGGCATCACGACGTCACTGAGCACCACGTCGACCTCGCCATCCGCCGCCTCCAGGGCGTCGAGGGCCGCTCGTCCGTGCTCAGCTGCGATGACGTCGAAGCCCTCCTCCGTGAGTTGCAGCTGGATCACCTCTCGGACCTCCGTCACGTCCTCAACCAAAAGGATCGTCCCGGTCGTCGCCCGCCTCACGGGGGCGACGTCGGAAACAGGAGCCCGGTACTCTTTCGTCTCGACCTGGGGCAGGAACACCGAAAAGCACGTCCCACGCCCAACCTCGCTATCGACGGTGATGCAGCCGCCCGCCTCGTCGATGATCCCATACGTGGTCGCCAAACCAAGGCCGGTGCCCTGACCGGGCTCCTTGGTCGTGAAGAACGGCTCGAACACCCGCCCCTGGTGCTCGGCGGGAATGCCGACGCCGGTATCAACACACCGTAAGCGAACGAACGATCCGAGGTTGTCAGGTTGCACGCTCGGAAGCGGTGGCTCCAGCTCACCCGCGTCCAACACCAGGGATACACTCCCCCCATCGGGCATGGCGTCGCGCGCATTGACGACCATGTTCACGACGCACTGCTCTACCAGGGCGCGATCGACGAACACATGCGCGGCGGTGGTTTCCAGCTGCAAGCGCAGAGAGCAAAGCTCCCCGAGGATAGGCCGGAGCATTGGCTCTAGCCTGACGAGCAGGTCAGCCAAGTCGACCACGACAGGCAGGCTGTTCCGCTTACGACTGAACATAAGCAGCTGCTGCGTGAGGGAGGCGCAGCGGGCGCACGCCTTCGAAATGGCTTCCAATGCGGCCCGGCCGGAATCTTCCGTGCGCCTGCCGGACCTGAGATGTTCCGCATGGGCAGAAATGACCATGAGGTAGTTGTTGAAGTCGTGCGCAACCCCTCCAGCCAAGGTACCCACCGCCTCCATCTTCTGGGCATGGCGCAGCTGTTCCTCCAACGCCTTGCGACGGGTCACATCCTGGACCACGCCGCGAAACCCGACGAGCTCGCCACGCTCGTTGCATTGTGATCGCACGTCCGCCGCGAGCGTTATGATCCTCCCAGAGGGTTGTAGGATGCGGAACTCTCGCCCGTAGATCGACCGACCATCCTGAATCTCTCGCCGAAGACTCGCGAGGATCTCGAGGTCCTGTGGGTGAACATGGCGATCGAACAATTCCTCGCTTGCCGGCTCGTCCTCCCGAAGTCCGAGCAGTTCGTAGAGGCCCGAGGACCACTCGATCGCGTCGCGACCAATGTCCCACGTCCAACTCCCCAAGCGAGCAACCCGCTGCGCCATGCGGAGCTCCTCAAGTGTACGGGCCGCCAGGGTCGCCCCAGGCTCAGTGTCGTTCGCTACCCTCGTTTCGCTGTCTTGCTGCGTTTGAGCCGGACGGAGAAATTGAGCACTGGCCATGGACGATCCCCCCCTAAGGAAATTGCACGTTAGCACGGCGTGGTCGTGGCAACAAACGCAACCACGCGGGAAGACCATTGTGAGCACGGCGCACAAGACGCCATCGTCACCGGCAATACAAGCAGCCGGCCACCAGCGCTCGTTTTGCATCCGAGCAAACAGCGGAAGCTCACAGAAACGGTGTTAAGTGCTCTCGAATACCGTTGAAGTTCACGAAGCGCCGGTGGCTGCTCGCTCGGACTTGAGGCGACGCGTGATCTCCTCCGCAAGGGTCGCCTCGTCGAAGGATCCGGCGCGGCAGATCGGGTGATAGACGTCAGGCCCGTTCACCACGATCTTGACCGGGAGGCAGCTGCGATAGCGACGTGAGTACACTTGCCACTCGGCTAGGCCAACGAGCAGGTGCCGCATCGCCTGCAGGTATGGGCCCAGCTCGCTGGCTTGCGCTGGGTGGCCACCCAACAGCGCCTGGGCAAGGACGTCGAAATCCATTACTAGATCGTTATGCAGGGCGATCGTTCGCCGGAGCGCATGCTCCTCGCGCATAGCGCACTCATCGCAAAGGCAGATGACGATGTTGGAATGCATACGACGCTCTCGCTCCCGCTCGAACGACAGTGCGTCATTGAACAACCCGTCGATCAGGGCCCCGAGCACCCGTAGCTCGTTCATCTCCGTGGCGTCGTGGGCTTCTAGGGACAGCCTTGCGCCGGTCGCCACCTCAGCCAGCTCAAAGTAGATTTCGACCGCGGTGACCGCGGGCTTGCGAACCAGGCAAGGCTGCAGCGCCTGGGTTGCGGGACGCCCTTCTTCCAGTACTCCGAGCAACCAGTAGCGGTGATGGGCCTGACGCCACCTGCGCGCAAAACTGGTGTCCGGCACGCTGCTCAGCAGTTCGCACGACAGATCCGCGAGAACCATTGCCAAGGGGTGGGTAGCGAGCCTTTCAGTGCGTCGTTCCAGGGCGGTGAGATAGGACGCGACCTCCTGCAGACCGCCATCACGGGCGACAGCTTGCTCGACGTGATCGTCTGCAAGATAGAGCCAGGCCGTGTATCGGGCGATCCAGCCGCGCATGAAGTCCGATTCGCAGCCGGGAAACGCCATGGCAACGAAGGCGTCCAGGTTCAACGTGTCCACCAGCTTGTGTGCTGCATCTGCGGAGAGCAGATCCTTTTGCACCAGCCAAGATGCAACGTGGCGATTGAGCGCGGATCCGATCGCCGGGCCCCCGGGCCAACGCCACGTCTGCGGGTACAAGACTTCAAGCGGGGCGGCACCAACACCGAGCTGACCGTTCCGCCACGGCTCCTCTGCTGGCTGATCCACGCAACGGCTGTGCGTCACCACACTTCGTTCCGGCATCGCCCCCCCTTTTTTTTGTATGAAGAAGCAAGACGGTACTCAATGTTGGTATGACTGCAAGTGAGCCTAAATACGTTCTATCACCGATTGCTAGTGAGCTCACGCGGGGTAGTGGTCGTGCGGATCGGTCGATGCACGACCACTACCATGATGATGCGATGCGGAAGCTGAAACCATCCCACGAGCCGGCGCCGCGTTGGGGGCGGTTCGAGTCCCTGCTGCAATGGTGCCTTCCCCCATCTCGACCCGCCGATCGTGGCGTCGCGCTCAGTTTGGAAGCGAAACTCAACTCGCCGGCGTTGCGCGGCTTTGCGACCGACGCCGAATCCGCGCCGCTCCGGGTAGGGACTGCAAGGAGGACTCCGGATCGGTCTTGAACTCGCGAGTGGATCGCGCATGGGTGTGAGTTCCACAGGGCTTTCGGGGAGCGACCGAATGCTCACCGCGATGTGGGGACGGGGCGAAAGCGCTTGTGAACCCGAAGACCAAGCGAGGCGGGGACGCCAGCTCTAGCGCTAGCTGCTGCACGGTGCGGGCCCGGTTGGCCTGCGCGGTCCGGTTGGCCTGCGCGGTCCGGTTGGCCTGCGCAGCGAGGTTGGCCTGCGCAGCGAGGTTGGCCTGCGGGGCAAGGAGCGGGGACAAGAAAGGAGCGGGGACAAGATCGGCCACTCGCCCCCGCCCGTGTGACCCGGTCGATCGTGCACCCCACACGCGCCGAGCGGCAACGCCGAACTCGACCACTCGCAGGCGCGTCGACTCGATGTGGTCGACCCAGTCAGGCCCGACCCGATTTCCCAGCCTTCTCCCGATCCCCGCGAGAACCGGTCGCTTGCGCGATCGAAAAAAATCCCACCGTTTCCAGCCGTTTGCCCCACTTGCATACCTAAGTGCTGGTACAGGAAAGCGCGTATTCGTTGGTGGTTTGTCGTCGATCATGGGGACAGTCCCGGCACATTCGAGGACAGCCCAGGCCTGTCCCGAAAGTAGAGGCGGATGAACCGTGATCGGTGTTGTGAACTGGTGTACTAAGGCCACTCGACAGGTGGGCAGGTAGGGCACATGACGAAGTATGTTCTAAAGGCGTGGATGATCGCGTGGCTGGTTCTGGGGACGGGCTGCACAGGAAACTCGAATGACGTCAACTCGGACGTTTCTGCGGCGGAGGACGGAGGTCTCGCGGAAAACGGCGAGGAGCATGACGACTCCGATTCGCGCAGCGACGAAGGCGAAGCCGCCGACCGCGACAACCGCGAACGCGACTCGAACTCGAGCGAAGCCTCCGACGCGCGCGAAGACGAGGCCGAGGACGGCAACGACGACGACGACGAGCCCGAGGCGGAGGACGAAGAGGCCAGCACCGGGGCGATGACCCCGGCCGGCCTGGAGTGCGACGACTGCGACGGGCTGTGCTTGTTCGGGTTCTGCTTTGGTGGCGGTGGCAACGGCCCCTCGGATGGCGGTTTGCCCGACTTCTTCGGCGGAGATCCTCGAGACGATGGGTGTCAAACGGACGACGACTGCGAAAGCGGGGTGTGCACCTTCTTTAGCTGCCGGGACCCCAGCTGCGGCGATGACGTCTGTAACGGAGACGAAACGGCCTCAAGCTGCTCTGAGGACTGTCCGAGTGGCTGTGGCGACGGGGTCGTCACAGATGACGAAGAATGCGACGACGGGAACACCGAGACCGAAGCCTGCGAATACGGCGAGGAGAGCTGCTCGGTTTGCGACGAGGGCTGCAAGGAGATCGCCGGTGCTGCGCACTACTGTGGCGACGGGGTCATCGATGCAGAAGAAGAGACCTGTGACGACGGGAACACGGTTTCCGACGACGGCTGTGACGCGGAGTGCGAGGTGGAGCCGCTCGACGGCTGCGGAGATGCCGAGATAGATGATGGCGAGGTCTGCGACGATGGAAATGCCGACAACGCCGACGGTTGCAACGCCGCCTGCCAGGTCGAAGAGGGCTGGACATGTCCAGCTACGCCGGGATCGTGTCAGCCCGTCTGCGGAGACGGTTTGACGCGGGGCGGGGAAGCCTGTGACGACGGCAACACCGAGAACGAGGACTACTGCAGCAACGATTGTGCTACGGCGCGGACCTGTGGCGACGGGCAGGTGCAAAACGCGGCGGGCGAGGCCTGCGATGACGGCAACACCGAAACAGAGGCATGCGAGTACAACGATATGGAATGCTCGGCGTGCGATAGCGACTGCCAGGCCGTTGGCCCGCGCTTTTGCGGCGACGGTGAAACCACGGATGGCGAGCAGTGCGACGATGGCAACAGTGCCACGGAAGCGTGCCCGTACGGCGCTACCAACTGTGAAGTGTGTGACGCGAACTGCCGCACTGTGCCGGGCTCAGCAAGCTATTGCGGCGACGGCATGACGACGCACGACGAGCAGTGCGACGACGGCAACGCCGAAACCGAAACATGCGCATACGGCGACTCGGAATGCGTCATTTGCACTGCGAACTGTCAGAGTGTGGACCAAAGCGTCTATTGCGGCGACGGGCGCGTCACAAACGAAGAAGCCTGCGACGACGGCAATTCCGTGACCGAAACCTGCCCCTACGGTAGCGGGGCCTGCACGGTATGCAACGCCAACTGTCAACTCGTGGCCGGCGAGGAGCGCTTCTGCGGCGACGGGGAGACGACAGGCGACGAACAGTGCGATGACGGCAACGGCGAGACCGAAGCGTGCCCATACAACGCCGGAGAGTGCATGGTGTGCAATTCCGATTGCGAGCTCGTCGACGGCCAGGAACGCTTCTGCGGTGATGGGGAGACGACCCATACCGAAACGTGCGATGATGGCAACTTGGTCGACGGGGACGGTTGCAGCTCGGACTGCAATCTCGAATGATCGATGCGCAACAGTGATTTGCTCGGCTCGGGCTGCGGGCTCAGCTGGGAGACGGTCGTGCACAAGCGTCACCACGACCTCGAAGACGGGTTGTGCGCGCCGGTTGTGCGCGCCGGCGAATCAGCACATCCCGCGAGCGTGTTCGGCTAGGCCGCGGATTACGGAGTGGAAGGCCTGAAAGCGTGTCAGCTTCTCAGGGCCGAACCGATCCTCCAGAGCGGCCGCCAAGGTGGGCACACGGGCTGTGCCTCCCGTACAGCAGACGATGTCGACCTCGGCGGCCGTAATCCCGGCGCGGGCCAGGGTCGCGTCGAGTTCCTGTGCGACCGCACGGGTGGCGGGGCCGGCACTGTGGTCAAAGGCCGGGCGGCTTACGGGCTGGCAGACCTCGACGCCGGGGTACTCGAACTCCACGCGCGCCTCAGACACCTCCGATAGGGTCCTTTTGGCCAACTCAATCGCTTCGAACAGCTGAAAGCCAAGGCAATCCTCGACGAGGATGAAGAGTTGGTCGAGGGCACGCTGGTCCGCCCCGGACAAGGCCCATCCTCGCACGTCACGCAAGAACCGCATCGCGTCGCGACTGCGAAGTAGGGACGCATCGGCCGGATGACAGATCTTCTCCATCAGGGCCGGTGGCATGCGTAGATGATTGTTCCCCATCGGCACACGGTAGCTAACCTCGCTACCGAAATGGCGGGCAACGTGGTCGCGCATGATGGCGGAATCCAGGGCGTCGCCAGCGACCGATACACCGCCAATGGCGAGAACGTCGCGCTCGTCGTACGCATCATGGCGCATGCGCAGCACGGTAAAGTCGCTGGTTCCCCCACCAAAGTCCGCCACCAACACCATACGGGGTTCCAACAGTGTCTTGCGAAACTCTCGCGCAGCGGCAACCGGCTCGGGACAGAATGCGACCTCGCGGAACCCTGCGATCTTCGCTGCGCGCTCAAGCCGATACTGCGCGTGGGCATCATCCGCGCCATCACTGCTGAAGCGGGCTGGCCGTCCGAGTACGACCTTGGTGACCTCGGCGTCGAAATAGCGGTCGGCCCGGGCCCGCATTTCCACCAGGAACGCACCGATCAGATCCTCCAGGTTCATCGGGCGCTCCTCGACGTGGGTACCGATGAAGGCTCTGCTCGGCAGGTGCTTCTTGAGCGACCGTATCAAACGCCCCTGCATCCCCCGTTCCACATACTCGCGAACCGCTGCCGCACCGTGAAAGCACTGGGTGGAATCCGGAAAGTACAGCAGGGACCGTAGGACCGTCGCGTCCGCCGCGGTGTGGTCGAGCGGGATAGGCGGGTGCACTGCGTCCGATCTGGCCGCCGCTAGTAGCGAGTTGGTGGTACCAAAGTCGATCGCGTACACCTCTGGTCTGAACCGCTTTGGATCGATCTCATCGGGCATGTTGCCCCTCCTTTCACCTATGATTAGGCGCGGTTACGGGACCATTTACCAGCTAGTTTTTTTGTGAAAGGATAGCGCTATCCTGTCGCAGGCGCGCAAGTTGGGGGGGCGCGTGGACAGGCGCTGACGAGCGTAGGTGATTGCGGCCGGACCGGTTCGGCGCGCACGGGCCGCCGCTTCGGAGTCAAGCTGGCAGCAACTGTCTTCCAGGGAGACCGGCGGCCCTCGTCCTACGGGCGCGGGGCTAGCGTTGAACGGGACTGACCAGGACTTGGCAACGGGTTGCGACTAGGCCGATCTTGGCGAGCCTCCCCGCGCCTCCCAGGCTGCGGCAGAAGACGTCTTCATACACGTCAAGATGACCACGAAGGCCCGAATTCGTCCGGGCGGGCACGGGGACGGCGAGGTGGGCGCTGACTTTGTCAGCACTCTGGCAACCCGACGCCCCATCTGAGGCGCGGTGCGCTACTGTCCGGCGCGAGATGGCCCCCACAGGTTCCGACCATGAGCTTTCCCCTAAGCAGCTCGCGACGCGATGCGATCCGCGCTCACTGGGCTTTCAGCTAAGCACCGAACTGGACGGCAGGCGTCCCGTGATCGGTCAAGAGCGTGCAGTGGAAGCCCTGAACTTCGGACTGACGGTCTCGCGTGCTGGGTTCAATGTGTTCGTACTCGGGCCCACCGGCAGCGGCAGGGCACGCCTATCGCGTGCGCTCGTCGCCACACATGCCGCAAAAGAGCCGGTACCGGAAGATTGCTGCTACGTGCACAACTTCGACGACCCGCGCAAACCTCGCGCCTTGCTGTTGCCACCTGGGCAAGCTTCTCGCCTGCGTGATCACATGGACCGCGTAAGCGAGGAACTGATGGTCGCGATCCCGGCGGCCCGCGAGAGTCGACGTTTCCGCGAAAGCGCAGACTCGATCGAGCAGGAGATCAATCGCCGCCACGAGGCCTTGCTCGATGAGATCGTCGAACAGGCGCGCAAGCTGGATGTGGCGGTCCTGCGCAATCCGACCGGCTTCATGCTTGCGCCGATGCGAGATGGGGAGGTGCTCGACCCCGACCAACAGAAAACGCTCACGAAGGAGGAAAAGGAGCGCCTGGCCGAGAACGCTGAAAAGGTGCAGCAACGCATTCACGATGCGCTCAAACGGGTCCCTCAGCTGCAACGCGAGCAGCGCGAGCGTACGCGTGCCCTGGAGCGTGACCTCGTCGCGGCGACCACGGCGGAAATCCTCAGCGAATGCCGGCGGGCGTTCAAGGGGCTTGAAGCCATCGAAGCCTACCTAGACGATGTCGAGCGAGACATCGTCAGACACGCACCTCAGCTGCTGCAGGCCCATGCTCAACAGGAAAGCGCTCCGCCGGCAACCATCGACAACTCGCTGTTCCGCGAGAGCCCGATTCTACGTCGGTACCGCATCAACGTTATGGTGGACCATCGCAACACGGAGGGCGCCCCCATCGAGGTCGTCGATCACCCCAGCAGCGGGAACCTGGTCGGCAAGGTCGAACACCTTAGCCAGCTTGGTGTGTTGGTCACTGACTTCAACCTCATCAAGCCAGGAGCCTTCCACCGCGCACGGGGGGGGTATCTGGTCATCGACGCGCGCAGACTGTTGACGCAACCGGTGAGCTACGAACAGCTCAAGCGCGTCCTGCGCTCTGGAGAGATCCGGATCGAATCGGTAGCAGAGGCGCTCGATCTAACCCACACCGTCACGCTAACGCCCGAGCCGGTTCCGTTCACAGGCAAGGTCATTCTGATCGGTGAGCCGTGGTTGTACCACCGGCTCAGCATGCTCGATCCCGAGTTCGAAGAGCTCTTCAAAGTAGCCGCGGAGTTCGAGGGAACTATGAAGCGCTCGCCCGAAACGAGCCGAGCATATGCTGGTTTGCTCGCGCGCGTCGCCCACAACGAAGGGCTCCGGCCGCTTCAGGCGGGCGCGGTTGCCCGTGTGATCGACCATGCGGCGCGCATGAGCGGCGACGCCAAGAAGCTGTCAATGCACGTTCGTGAGGTTTTCGACCTGCTGGCAGAGGCCGATCACCTGGCGAGTCTCGCCGAGCGGGACACCGTCACAAAGGTGGATGTGGAAGAGGCGATCGCGTTCCGGCGCCGACGTGGTGGGCGCATTCGCGAGAATGTGCAGGAGCTGCTCACCAACAAGACCATCGGAGTCGAAACGGTCGGCAAGCAGGTTGGGCAGATCAACGCCCTCGCTGTGGTACCGGTGCCCCAGGCGCCCTTTGGACATCCGACCCGGGTAACCGCACGCGTGCGGCTTGGCCGCGGCGAGATCGTCGCGATCGACCGCGAGGTTGCCATGGGAGGCCCGATCCACAACAAAGGCGTGCTCATTTTGGAGGGGTTGCTCGGAAGCCGATACCTACCGGATCGGCCCTCGTCGCTTCGGGCAACGCTAGTGTTCGAACAGTCCTACGGTGTGATCGAAGGAGATAGTGCTTCGCTAGCGGAGCTGCTCGCGCTTCTTAGCGCGATTGGCGAACTGCCAGTCCGTCAGGGCTGCGCGGTTACAGGTTCGATCGACCAGCTAGGCAACGTGCAAGCTGTAGGAGGCGTGAACGAGAAGATCGAAGGCTTCTTCGATCTGTGCAACGCACGCGGGCTAGACGGCGATCAGGGAGTGATCATCCCGGCGATCAATGCGGGCAACCTGATGCTCGACCAACGCGTCATCGACGCCGTTCGCAAGGGGCGCTTTCACGTATGGGGAATCAATACGCTGGATGAGGCCCTGGCGGTTGTGACCGGCATGGCGGCGGGCAAGCGTGCATCCAACGGGAGGTATCCGGACAGGAGCGCCAACGGAAGGATCGAAGCACGCCTGGCCGCGCTGCAGAGATCCGCCAGACAAGCCAGCAAACCGAAGGCCGAGGCCCAGGATGCGAGCCTCAAACCGCAAGTCAGCAAGAAGAAGGTCAGCAAGAAGAAGGTCAGCAAGAAGAAGGTCAGCAAGAAGAAGGTCAGCAAGAAGAAGGTCAGCAAGAAGAAGGTCAGCAAGAAGAAGGTCAGCAAGAAGAAGGTCAGCAGGAAGAAGGTACGTGGGAGCTAGCTAGCCCGACGGTTGAACCGCACTCGCCTACTGCTGCTGTTCCTGCTGTTCCTGTTCTGCACCCGTGTCGCCCTTCCCCTCCCGCAGCGCTGGGTCGATGTTGCGCATGTACCCGTCGATGACCTCGCGAATGCTCGAGTCTCGCAAGACAACGGAGATCTCTATGCGACGGTTTTCCCGCATGGCCGCCTCACCCTTACCCGGATTGATCGGTCGAAATTCCGAATAGGCGCTGGATGCGAAGTAGCGGCCGTGTTCCCTCTCAAGCTCCGGCCGGGCAGCGAAGAGGTAGTTCAAGACGGCATTGGAACGACGGGCAGAGAGCTCGCGGTTGTACGTTGTCGTGCCTCGCGCATCGGTATGCCCCTGGACCAGTACCACGTCGATGCTCTCCCGCACCTGGGGATCGCCCAAGACCGCGAGCAAAGCGCCTGCCAGGCTGTCGAGGAACGGCTTGGCGCCACGCTTGATCGTGGCAGAGTCGATCTCGAATAGCAGGCTCTCGTCCAGTACGATGTTCCCGTTGGGTCCGATCGAAGCCTTGGTAGCGTGCTGCCCCTGTCGACCCATCTCTGCCTCGATCGAGGTCTTGACCTTCTGCAGGGTAGATAGGCGCAGAAGGGCGATCCCACGTAGTTGGGCACGAACCTCGGACAGCTCGCGGCTGCTGTCCGAGATGACCTGCTCCTGTTGCTGCACCTTCAGCTCCGATAGCCGCAGTCGGTCCTGACCAGCCTCGATTTCGGCGGCAAGCCGCCGCAGTCGACGCTCGGCCTTGTCGACCTTCTGCTGAGATGCTCCCAAGCGCTCCATGGTGGCTGCCAACTCAGCACGGGCTCTCTCCAGGTTGCGCGCGTTCAGGAGGTTCTGGATATATGCCAGCAGCACGAGAACGAAGAGAATCAGCGCAATCGTCGAGGTGAGGTCGGTGAACGCGGGCCAGAAGTTCTCCGTGGCCTCGTCGGCCAAAAACAGTCGGCGTCGTCTCCGCATGGGGCTCTCCTCGGCTCTTCAGGGACCACGACGCGTGGGGCCAGGACGATCTGCGATGAGCGCCGCCTTGAGATCGCTGAAGGCAAGACTCATCCGTTGAATGTTGTCTTTGAGGTGATGGTTGAATTCACCGAAGTCACGCGTGTTTCCCGCGAACGTGTGCAGCGAGGTCTCAAAGCGCGTGACTGCTTCGTCGAGCTGACTCACAGCGCGCCCGAAGCTCGTCACCACCTGGTTCATCCCAAGGCCTGCGCCGCTCTGCCCCTTGGCGTTCGCGAGAATGGTGTGGTCGAGGAAGCTCTCCAGCTCTGCGGCCAGCGTCATACGCGCGTCAGCGGCGCTGATGAAGACGTTCACAAACGTCATCACCACTGCCGCCATGATCCCAAAGAGCGAGGTCGAAAAAGCGATCGACATGCCAGAGAGCGCCTCGGTCAAGCCGGCCGTCAGCGACTGAGTCGCCAGAGCGGCGTCGCCCATGTCCGCGGAAACCAGTCCGACGAGCTGGCCGATCGACAACGTCAACCCCAGAAACGTACCGATCAGACCGAGGATAATCAGTAGACCGACCGACGCTTTGACGAACCGCTCACCCATCAGCAATCCCTTCAGATGGGTCTGGAAATTACATTCGATGATGGCCTGACTATTCACGTCTCCGCTATGGACCGCTAGCGCGTCCAGCGCGTCGCGCACCACCTGAGTGAGCACGGAACTCTCAAAGGTGGGCGTCGAGCCCTGGTTGCGTCGCAGGTCCCGAGCCAGGGACATGTACCTGCGGCGAACGACGACAGCCACCGCGATCGCACATGCGAGCAACCCCAAGATCAGAAGGATAATCAGGCCCCCTCGCAGGCCCACGAGTGACAGGCTTTCGACGAAATCCTCTAGCATCCAGTTTCTCCTCGCCACCTCACGACGCCCGTTTGCGCGTGTTCCTTCATCGCACGTCGGCAGGTAATATTCCGCAGCAACCTTACCGATAACGACCTCTCGACGAGTCTGCGTGAGGCAAATCCAGCCGCCCATCGCTGCCCGGATCATTCATGACTACGACGCCGCCTCGCTTGTCCTTCGACTCCACAGGACTTTCGCCGCCCTAGAAAATACAGGCAGTATTCCCGTCGGTCGTCGAAAGCCCTGTGAAGCCGAATTCCTGCGCGATACGACGCCGTAGTCATGAATGATCCGGGCTAGCCAGGACCTCCGTCCGAACATGGCACTGCTTTCGGCAGCAGCCCGGTTTGGTATCGGGAGTTCGCGGGAAGGACGACCTGTGGTAGGGAATTGGGATGCCGGAACCGGGGCTGGCGCGGGCGTTCTGGACTGTGGGCCGGGAGCGTGGGGAGTTGCGCAGCGAGGCACTGGCGCCCGTAGGTCCCGATCAGCTCCTTGTCCAGGCGTTGTACAGCGCGATAAGCCGCGGCAGCGAGACACTGGTGCTTCGAGGAGAGGTGCCAACCGAGGAGCATGCGCGCATGCGCGCCCCACATCAGACGGGTGAGTTCCCTTGGCCGGTGAAGTACGGCTATAGCAACGTAGGGCGGGTGATCGAGGGGCCGTCGGAGTGGAAGAACCGGGTCGTGTTCTGTCTCTATCCACACCAGGATCGCTATGTGGTACATGCGGACGACGTGGTCCCCGTGCCCGCAGGCACCCCCATTGCGCGAGCGGTGTTGGCTGCCAACATGGAGACGGCCATCAACGCCGTCTGGGACGCGGGGCTATGCGCGGGCGATCGCGTTGTCGTGATCGGAGCGGGCGTGGTGGGGCTACTGGTTGCCTACCTCGCGGCGCGCCATCCGGAGTGCGAGGTGTGCGTGGTCGATGTCGACGCCAGGAAGGCCACCGCAGCCAACCGGTTGGGACTGCCATTCGCTGCTCCATGCGACGCTGCGGGCGAGGCGGACCGGGTCTTTCACGCGAGCGGGCAGGCTGGGGGCTTGCAGACCGCGCTACAACTCGCCGGAGACGAGGCGACCGTGGTCGAGCTAAGCTGGTACGGAAAGCGTCACGTGGAAGTTCCCCTGGGGGGGGCGTTCCACTCGCGACGGTTGCGCCTTATCTCTTCGCAGGTGGGTCGCCTACCCGCGGAACGGCGGACCCGCTGGACCCCACGTCGCCGCCTGGCGTTGGCGCTTCAGTTGCTTGCGGAGGATCGGCTGGATGCTTTGTTCGGCGCGGAGGTTCCGTTCGAAGGGTTGCCCCGTGTGATGAAAACACTGGTGCGCCCGGATGACTCGACGCTATGCCAGCGTGTGAAGTACGCCGGGGCCGAGTGAGCGCCGGGCGAAGAAAGGAAACCAAGCGCCCATGTACAGCGTTGGCGTAAGAGAACACTTCATGGTCGCCCACAGCTTCCAGGGAACGCTGTTCGGGCCTGCCCAACAGCTGCACGGCCACACGTACACCGTCGACGTGGAGTTCCGCACCGCGCAGCTGACCGGGGAAGGCGTAGTGGTCGACATCGCGCGCGCCCATCGAGCCCTGCGAGCCGTGCTCGACCCCCTCAACTACAAGAACCTCGACGAACTCCCAGAATTCCAGCAACAAAACACGACGACGGAGTTTCTCGCCAAGCACGTGTTCGACCACCTACGGAACAGCATAGGGCATGGTGCCCTGGGCCCAGGAACCACCGAGCTCACCTCGCTGAAGGTCACACTCCACGAGTCACACATCGCGTGGGCCTCCTACGAAGGCTCGCTCAGGGATTGAACACGGCAAGCCACTCATCCACAGCCGCGCGCCAGGGGCGCTCCCGTCGCTGCTGCAGGGCCAACCGCTTGCGCTGCCTGAGCTCGTGCGGAGCGCGCACCAGCGACAACAGCGCGTCGGCCAGTGCGTCCGAGGAGTCGACCGACTCGCCGCCCGCACAGGCCTCCACGTGAACTGCTGTGTTTCCTCCTCGCCTGGCCAGGACCGGGACACCAACCGCGCGCGCCTCCGCACAAGCCATACCGTACGCTTCGAAGATCGACGCCGACACCAATAGGTCCGAAGCACTGAGCACAACCCGGGCTTCCTGGGGAGCCAAGCTGCCCACAAAGCGGACCCGATGCCGAAGCGCCTCAGTACCTTCCGCAAGCTTTCGGCAACCGCGCGCATAGCCCGGTTCGCGCCTCATGTCCCCGACGATGGTCAGGAGAAAGGAGTCGGCTGACCAGATACGCGGCCGCAGCGCGCCTAGCAGCTCACGCACCCCCTTGCCGACCGTGACGTTGGCGAGCACCAGGATCCGGAGAGGATTGCCCAGGTGCCCCGCCGCGCTGGGCCCAGCGGATACCCCCGGCTCGACACTGTGAGCCTGTCTGGCACCGAACTGCAAGGCCATGTCCCGCATCAACGCACTGGTCGCAAGGACTCCATCGGCAAGCTTGAGCGCGGCCCGTTCCCGGTGACCGATGCGCACGCTGCCACCATCAACGCCTGGAACCGAACCATCCACGAACGACGGAAGGTAATGCAGCAGAAGCCACAGTGGGCGCTCCTTTCTCCTGGCCCGTAGCCGCGGCAGGGCATCGAGGTACATACTATCGAGCCACCAAACCTCATCGCGGTCGGCGGCGCGGGACAAGGCGGTCTCAAGCTCGCATTGCTCACAATCGGTGCGTCGCTGCGCCAGCTCCGACAGCATATGGCGATTCCAGAGCGTGCCACCGCTGATCGGGCCGTCAAGCGCAGGCGCTATCCGGAGGTGTTTCACTCGGGCCGCAGGTCGCAGTCAAAGAGTACGTCTTGCCCCAGCCTGAAGTTGCGACAGTGCAGGCGCATGAGTTCGCTCAGGCGGTCGACGGGTGGCAGTGACAGGGCGGGGCTTCCCGATCCGATGATACGCGGCGCGACACTGAGATGGAGCCGGTCGAGCAGACCCGCCGCAATAAAGCGCGAAACCGTCTCGCCGCCACCTTCGACGAATACCCGGAATAGGCCAAGCTCACGAAGCCGGTCGAGCAGTTGGTCGAGGTCTAGCAACCCATTGGACGAGCGCACGTGGATCACCTGCACGTGCGCGGCCGGCGGCGTGGCGCGCGTGCCCTCTGCTACCACCCACACCGTTGTTGCAGCGCCATCGGAAAACACGCGATGGCCTGAACCCAGCCGAGCGCGCGGGTCCAGCACCACTCGGGCAGGGCTTGGCCCCGGAACCAAACGGGTCGTCAAACGGGGGTCATCGCAAGCAACTGTTTGCGCGCCAACCAGCACCGCATCAAAGAGAGCGCGCAGGCGATGCGTATGCCGCAAATCCTCCGAACCCGTGATGTACTTGGATGCACCGGTCACCGTCGCAACGCGCCCGTCCAGGCTCTGGCCCAGATGAGCGATCACCAACCGGTGCGCCCGCGGACCAACGCACAGGGGAAGCAGCAGCTCGAGTACAACCGCGGCTTCCTCGGTTGCGCGACCGAGCGCGCCCAAGCCCCGCCCTGCCCCGCTATCCTCCCCCGGCACTTGCTCGGGTTTCGGCGCTCGATCTCGCGGTGGATGCGATCGCGCGTC
>JAPPOR010000970.1 GCA_028817905.1 Myxococcales bacterium | reverse complement strand
GGTGGTCACGTAGCATGAGTCGGAAGTCCGGCTCCAATCGAGGGTCCGCGCTCGGAATGCGCAACCCCGTCAGTTCTACCCTCCACACCCGGGCCGACCCGGGTATAGCTGACACAGCCAGCGGTTCGGACAGTCGAGCGGTTCGGCGGCAGGGACTTCGACCGTGCGGGAGCTGTCCGTGGTCCGGTCCCAGACCATCTTGGTGAGGTTCAGCGTGTGGGTCTGGATCCTGGACTTGAGATCCGTGTCCTGGGGAAGGTGGCCGCTGGCGATCAGGTCATCGACGAGGTCGAACCCGATGGGGCGGATCTTTATGGCTACCTCTACGCGGGCGGGGTCCATGAAGGTCATGAACTGCGCCTCAACGTGATGGGGTGGGGGCACGTCTCCTCGTTGTGCAGATGGAAGGGTGATCGGAAGGGTCGTGCTGCGGTACCCGGCCGGGTAGGCCGCGGAGGGGCTTGCATCCCAGAACATGTGCACCTCCTCGCCGTCCGCTCCGTAGATGAAGTCCCGCATGACGAACAGCTGCGGGTCACTTCTCGGGAGCGGTTTGTCGTTGTCGATCGCGCCGATGCTGACCCGCAGCCTACCGGCGGCATCGTATGCCCGCACCTCCACCCAGGCGCGCCGGTCCTGGGCGGAGCCACTGGGCCAACCGTGGCCGGTACGGCTGGTTTCGATCTCGAGGGTGACCTGGCCGTTGGGTTGTACGGTCATTTGAGTGACTTGCACCGCTTCCGCAAGTTCGCACTCGATCGCGGATAGATGGGCCTCGTGATCGGGGAACGGCGTTAGCGCGGCGTCTACGCCTGGCATGAGATGACCGTGGAAGCCCCGCCGCCGCGCGGTCACGGCGACCTCATGGGTTTCCGCGATCAGATCGTCGCGACTCGGCATGTGACAGCCGACGCAGGAGTTGAAGCTGCCGCCATCTGTGCGGCTAAAGACGCTGTCCTTCCACTCCTGAAACGTCCTTTCAAGATGGACACCAGCAGCCGTCACGATGTCGTGGCACGGCCCGCACAGCTGAGCGGAGGCCGGGAGATCGCCATCGTGCATGGGCGAGTAGGCGACTGCGTGTGCGCCGGGGCGCCTGGCGTCGGTGACGCCACCACGCATGGTCTTGTCATGCGCCAGGCGCAGCGGGTTGTTGGCCGGGACCTTCAGTGGGTTGTCGTGCTCGGTGGCGACCGATTCCACGTTGTGGCAGAAGTAGCAGGTGACGCCTTCGTACTTGGGGGGTACCTCGTCCAGGTTGAGACCGTCCTGCGTGAGGCCGAGCGCGACGGCCATCGGTGCGTGGCAGGAAATACAGAAGTCGCCCAGTTCCCCGCCGGTCTCCTCCTGCCCCCTTCGGTTCATGGCCGCAAAGACGGGGTCCTCAGCGGCGTACGCGTGCATGCTGGCAGACCATTCTCGTACATGCTTGGGGTGGCACGACCGACAGGTTTCGGGGTCGTGGAGTATCTCCAACGGAGACCCGCCGACAACCATGTCGCCGTCAGCCGCGTCTCCGTCATGGGCACAGCCTGTCAGCAACGCCGCGAGCAGGGCCGTCGCGACTACTCTGGAATGCACACGTCCACCACGGCCTCGCCGGTCTTGCCCTCGATGTCGACTGTGAAGGTGACCGTCCAGCCGCCGCCCATATGCATGTAGAGGGGGGTCACGTCGAACCGGCCCGGTTCCGTTGGCGTTACTTTCGCTGCGTAGCCGCCGTTGTGGTCGTGTGCTGGCATGTAGGGTTCCGCATCAATGACGGTCGCGTTCGGCATGGTCGCGCCGTCGGGTCCGACGACCTCAACCTGCCAGGCGTTGTTGAACATGGCAGGGGGGGCAGGTTGCGCGTCCACGATCCTGACTGAGAAGCGGCCATCCTTGCTTCGGGTCTCCTGCCCTAGCGAAAAGTCTTCCGGTTGCACCAGGCAAGGGGCATCGGGTAGCGCACTCTTGTGCGGGCCTGCTGGCTCATTGGGGCCCGTGCCCGCGGTCGCGCCAATGGCAGCTGCTCGCGAGTCCCGGCTGTGTTCGCAGGCGAATATCGGCACCGTCATCAACGCGATCATCAACCGCACGATTGCTGGAAACATGGCGCACCTCGTCCTCGTCGGTCCGGCACACCTGTCGTGCTGCCGACCTCTCGAAGTGGGTGCCCCGGGAGGGCGGTCCTTTTGAAATGAAGTGCGGCAAAGGCGGCTCCTACCGTCGGCTGAGCCTGCATTGCAGCCTAGTTCTCACCCAGGAAAGGGGGCCCCCCGCCGGCTTGACCCTCTCCGTGGCTCCGAGGATAGAGGAACCCGGCCTGGAGCTTCCCGCAGGGAGGTTTCAGCCTAGGGAGAGGCGCCCGTCGTCGGGGAAGGGCCTGCTCCTGTTGGAACCGCGGTTGCTCCTTGAGCCCCTTCGCCGGGGCCCATGGACGGCTTGAGCTCCAGCTCAATCACAGGGGGGCTGCTGGGGGCGATCCTGACCAGCTGCGGCACGTACCCGCGCTTCCGAATCAGATACTCACTGGCGAACTGCGGGCGGGGGAGGGTGGCCGGTGTACTCGCGACGATCGCGCCGCTGTGAAGGATCTCGGCACCGGCGGGCACCGTGACGAGCTTGGTAGTGGGGCCCACCGGAACCTCGGCAGCGCGAGCTGGCGGGCCTTGCGTCTTGGTCGGCGGCGGAAGCGGCTGGACCGCCCCGGGCGCTTCCTGCGCGTCCTCTTCGGCGTCCACAGGTGGATCGCCTTCATACAAGGCCACAAAGGCCACACATGCCATCAGGCCGACGACCAGCGCCGTGTCGCGTACTCGCTGCCCCAGCTTGAGCCGGCCGACGCGCACGGTGTCTGCGCCTCCGGAGTCCGTGCGGTCCTCGTCTCTGGCTGACAGGTCGGGCACACCGGTGCGATGCTCCTCGACGAGGTCTTGGCCCCTTCTTCCAGGACGATGGGACGGGTGCTGCCCCTCTGGCCCTCGACGATCTGCCGATCCGGATTCATCCGTCGTCGGTGCCGGTGCCCGCGAAGTGCCGATCGAGACGTCCCGCCGGTCAGCCCCTGTCGGCACGTGCTCGGAGGAGGACGCGACCGTTTCTCCGTCGGTGTCGATGACCGCCCCCCGTGGCTCCGGATCGGTGACGCGCTCATGACGCACGCGCTCCGACGCGGAAGTGGCCGGAGCCGGTCCGATCGCTTGAGTGGGGGGCAGGGCGGTCACGTCGCCTCGGGCGACGGGTCGGGTGTCCTTGCGCGCGGCGCGATCCGAGCCGGCGGCTGCCTGTTTCAACTCGTCGGGTGACACCTTGGGCATCCCAACAATCGTTCCCGTATCGAGTGGACCGTGCCGACCCCTGGGACGTTGGGAGGGCGCGTTTTCGGTTCGGGAGCCAGCCGGATCCGTGCCACGAATGGAGGTCTTCACCGGCGCGGCGTCCGGTGGAGGCATCGCGGGCTCTGTGACAGTCTTCTCCCCGTCCTTGTTCGGCGGCACCGTGAACGGTTGGACACTGGTCTTGGTGCCAAACGGTGCTGTTGCGGGCTCCTTCGCTGACTCCGCCTTCGGTGTGCTGCTCGTGGGTTGTTCGGGGCGAATGGAAGGCATCATCAAGGTCTTCTTCAGCGCCTCGTGAGGCCGCTTGGAACCCTTGGCGCGGGTGTGCTTGCGCTTACCCTCGGGGCTGTCCCGATCGCTGCCCTGGTTGCCGTCTTGTGCCATCGGAAACTCCGCTCCCCGTCCCGTCTTTGGCACCATTGGGTCCCGATTGCAATGGTTTGGCCCACTCGAGGTGGGTGCGGGTAAGTACCCGCGAAGCCACACGATGCACGCCGGTCTGGCACTCGTGGGACCCCTCGGGGACCTCCAGGTGGGGGTGCGCAAGGTCCGCGGACATTCGATCGAGCTGGGCTGCCTCGATAGCGAACTCGAAACCCTCTTCTGCGAGCGCGGCACTTGCCCGTCGCGCCACCGCGAGCAGATGCTCCGCAAGCGCCTGGGTGCCTTGGGGGGAACCGCCCCCGTGCTCGCGCGGCAGGACCCACAGGGCCCTGCGTCCGCGTTCGTCGCGCCCGAGCAGGGCCAGGACGAGGCCATCAGCATAGATGCGCTGCAAGAAGGGGCCCCCGTCGAGGCGGCTGCAGGCTGTGCAGGTCAACATGACTCGTCTCCTTCGGGCTCCTCGCACGCTTCGGGCTCTCGTCTACCTACGGCGTTCAGGTATCGGCGGATCCGCTCTCCGGCAGACAGCCGGGCCGCGGATAGGCCGGCGCGGGCGGATGGGCGGAAACCGAGCAGTTCCCCCCGGAAGGGTTTGTCTGCAAGCTCGGCGTCCGCCGTGGGTTGGTCTGGCTCGGTCTGTTCCGCCGTCTCGTTCGGGTCAGGTCGGTTGGCCATGGTGATTTCCAGAGGTGCGGGTTGGGACGGGAGTGGCTGGATCGGGTGGTGGAGTGGGTAGGGCTCAGAGGCTGGGGCCCAAAAAGCAGCGAAGCCGCCCTGGGTTCCCAAGGCGGCTTCGCAAAGACTCGAATCGATTCACGAAATTCCGCCTATCCGGGGGCCCCCTTGATGCTGGTGGTGCGCGCGGCAAACAGCGTAAGGTCGGCGTTGCAGGTCCAGAGGCATGCCGCTACTTCGCGGTGCATGCCTGCATGGCCGCTCGCGCTCACCGACACGTGCGCCGGTGCGCACGCGACTGGCTGCCTGGCCGAGCCCCCCAGCGGGCTATGGTGGATACAGGAACTCATGACACCGTCGGTGTAGGCCACGTTCGGGTTCAAGTCAAAGCATCTTTGCGTGCACAGGCCGGATTGTGTGATCGCGCACCGTCCGATGCCCAGCCCGCGGGTCCCCCGGCACGCGGCTGTCCCGACCGCACTCTTTTGTCCGTTACACGCCTGAGGCGTTCATCGTGAGCCAGGCCGCGGCGGCCAGTGCGATGAGCGCCAAGGCCACGAACGGCCAGCGGATGGGGCGCTTGCCTTCCGGTGGGCGGGGCGCTGCTTCCGAATCCCCGGGATCCTCGTAGCGCTCCGCGTTGCGCGCTGACCACACGACCTGCTCACCCCCGGCGGCCCCGCTGCTAATCTGGGGGGCAGACAGGGCTCTGAGCGATGGGGAGAGCTGCCCGAACTCCACCATCTCCCCACTATTGCCGGATTTCGCCTCGCCCGCGAGCCACGAGTCGCTTACTTCCGGGGGATCGCTTTCCTGGTCGACGAACTCCAGGACTTGGGGGCCTGTGAGATCCTCCGGTAGGGCCGGAGCCCGCGGCACATGGTTGGCCAGACGGGCGCTGGATGCGAACGCCCGCATCGAACGCGTGATCCCGGAGGGTCCATGGGCGGGGACCGGCAAGGAGGGCACGTCCATCTGGGGGATGCTGCTGCCACTGGGCCTGAGCACCACCCGTACGCCAAGCTCAGTCAGTACGCGCCGATAGGCATTCGCCTCGTCGACGTCGGCCTGGTAGCGGGCCACCCTAGGAAGTCTTTGAAGGAAGCGTTCGGCTGCCTGCTTCGGCAAGCCGAAGCGATTCTGGAGCCCGGCCACGACAGTGTCGTGGTCGACTTCCAGGGCGACAACGTGAACGTCAAGACGCTGCATGGTTGGGGCCGCCTTCGAAGCTCACTCCACGTTGAAGTCACGCGCCATCACGGTGCGGCGCTCCGCGCGACGTGCCTCGACGATCGCCTCGTCACAGGCGTCGCGCACGATATCGGACAGCACTTCGGTCACGCCGTCAGAGGTGTTCATGCCCGAGCGGGCGCGGATGTAGTTCTTGAGCTTGGAAACCACGATCAAGATGTCGCGCGGAATGTCGTCGCTGGTGCGGTTGGAGAGCGCTTCGGCGGGGCCAGCCTGGGCCCGTTTCTGACGCGCTTGGGCCTTTTCCTGTTCCTCGGCCTGCTGGGCTGCCCACTGCTGTCGCGAGGGTGCCCGTTCCTCTTCGGCCCAGGCCTCGCGATGGCGCATCTCTGGCAAGTGGGCTTCCCAGCATGCGACCTTGCAGAAAGTCAGGCCGGTGCGCTTACGGTTACAGGTTGACACGCTGCAGACGTAGTACGTCTCCCCGAAGTCGATGGGGGTTTTGCAGCTGCTGCACAGTCGAAAGTGATCGCTATCGTTCATGCGAGCAAGGCACTGGGCTACGGGGAACTTGGGCGCAACCGCTCGTATTGCCGAGCGAAGTCCAGTGCGTTCCGGATGATCATGTACAGACACGCCCCGTAGGGCAAGAGGGCCTGGGCTTTGAAGCCGTCGGTGGTCGGGGTGGGGCCCAGTAGGAAATGGGCGAAAGCGATGGCCAGAAGCCACACGACAATGCCCATGTCCATGCCGCCGAATGGGCGCCGGAGGAGCGTGAACAGCACGTAGCTGCCGGAGATGCGGAAGGATGTAAAGACAAGACAGAGCGCGAATTCGTAGAGGCTGAGCCCGCCGAGCAAGTACAAGCCTCCGAACGCGAAGGTCATTCCGACGAACATCAGGTGGTACTTCAAGTGCCTACCCAGGCGTAGGTAATAGAACCAGTTGCAGCGCATCTGCACCAGGGTTCCGCCCACCGCGAGTACCGCGATTGCGAGGTCAAGCCATGCTTGGTGCCGGTCGACGAAGTAGAGCAACCCGGCAAGCGCGACATATCCGATGGACACTCCGAACTGGGCTTCGACTCCGTTCGTGGTGTCCGGGTGAAGAAACTTACCGGTGTGATGATAGAGCACCAGCTGGGCCTGGTAGATCATAGTGGCCGTAGTACTGACGACGACGACCGCCCAGGGAGGCATCTCTAGCGCGATCGTGATTCCGAGGGTGACCAGGGGCACGATGATCGCGTCGAGCCAGTGGTCCATCATCTCGCCCAGCTTGCTGCACTGATTGGTGCGGCGCGCGTGCATCCCGTCGAGGCAATCGCCGATCATGGAGCCGAGCGTGCCCAAGCCGGCGGCGACAAGCGCGGCCGTGCGTGCGGGTCGGGGCAGCAGCGGTGAGGAAATGGCGCAGGCCGCCGTGAGCCAGGCGATCCCGTGCGTGATGAGCGAGATGGTATTCGGGCGCACCCGAGCGGGGAGCCTCTGTGCGATTGGCTCGCACAAGAGCCGGATGATCATCTTCTCGAACTTGCCGTTGGGCTCGACTTCGAAGGAGTCGTGCTCGTCGCTCTGTTCGCCAACGCGCCGTGCGACGCTGAGATCGGATGCCATCCCTTACCTCGCCTCGCTTCCTGGAGCGGGAGTCGTGTACAGGGGATTGACGCCCATGGCTGTCAGCGTGTCCTCCAGGGCTGCGACAAATGCATGCATATCCGCAGGTGTGACCGCTCCCATGTTCGCGAGGCGGAACGTCGCCTTTCGGGCGCCCTTGCCCGGATAGATTGTGAAGCCGCGCCGGTAGAGGTCGTCGTGCATCCGGTCGAAATCGTAGTGCTCGTGATCAGGTTCCAGATATGCTGTGAGAATTCGCGAGAGTATAGCTTCCGGCAACAGTCGACGGAACCCCAGCCGCAGCATCCCGGAATCGAGCGCGTCCCAATTGGCCCGATAGCGCGCCGCCCGCTCCGCCGCCCCCTCGGCGAAGTACTCGTCCAAAGCCTGGGACAGTGCGTAGACGACTTGTACCGGCGGGGTGAACTGCATTTGACCGGTTCGCTCCAGGAAGCGGTGTTGCTCACTCAGGTTGAGGTAGAGCCCGCGCCCCGGGAGCGGCTTCAGCGCTTCTAGGCTCGCCCGTTCGCAAATCACAAAGGACAGGCCTGCCATCCCCTGGATGCACTTGTTGGAGCTCGACACCAGGTACTGGGCCCCCAGTTGCTCCACGTCGATCGCTAGCCCCGCGTAACTGCTCATCGCGTCGACGATCACCTTGACGCCCTGGGCCCGGCACGCCGCTGCGATCCGCTCGACCGGGTTGAGCATACCCGTGGAGGTCTCGTGATGGACTACCGCGGCATGGGTGAAGCGCCCCGTCGCGAGCCGTTGCTCGATTCGGTCCACGTCCGGGTAGCCTCCGACCCCGAAGCGCTCTACATCGTGTGGCATGTTGTAGGCCGCTGCGATCTGTACGATGCGTTCGCCGTAGGGGCCGTTCTCGATGACCAGCAGACGACCATCGTGTGGCACGGTGCTGGCCACCGCTGCCTCGACCCCGGCGGTGCCCGAGCCACAGAACAGCACCGCGGTATAGCGGTCACCTTCGTGCACCACCCGGGTGAGCCCGTCGCGCACCCTCATCAGGACGTCTCCGAACTCCCGCTCTCTTGGGCAGATGTCGGGGCGCGTCATGGCCCGTTTGACCGTTTCGGTCGTGTTCGCCGGACCCGGGTTCAGCAGGATCATCGGGGATGTCATTGCGCCTCTCGGCCGATCAGCTGGGGGTAGAATACTTCGCGCACCCGTTTGTACTCCTCGGCGTTGTCGCATTCCATGAATGGGATATCCTCACCAAAACAAACGCAGCGCATTTTGCGGTAGCGCATGAAGCGCTGCGTGAGCTCTTCGTGCTCGGTAGCCCGGCGTGCGGGACCGTAGCCGCGGTAGCGCGGGCTGTCTTTGGGGGCGTCCGGATCCCCGAGCAGCCACGCAACGGTTTCGCGGACCAGGGCGTGGTCAGCCGGGGCGAACTTGACGATTCCGGCGGCCTCCCCAAGGCAGGGTTCTCCCGCGACCAGTGTGTCGGTGAGGCCCTTACCCAGGAAACGAGGTTCCCTGAGGGTGCCATAGACGCGTACCTCTTCTTGGTCGCCCGCATGGCGCCCAGCAACCAACATCGACGTTTCAGGTGGGGCCTCTAGCAGTAGGGACAGGGCCCGGCGGTCGTACACGATGTCCGCATCCATCAAGAGGGTCTGCTTGTCGCCTGCGAGCACCCCATGGGGCGAACGGACCGCATATTGAAAGCTGTGTAGGCTACCAGAGGTCGCCATGTCGGGCGTCGGATTCACCACGAGTGCAACAGGTTCTGTCCAGCCTTTGACCTCTTCCTCGATCATGTGCCCGAGGGTCCCCACCACTACCACGATGTCGTCCACGCCCAGGTCCCTGAGTACGTCGACTTGGCGCTTGAGAAAGTTGGTCTCGCGCGCGTCCGAAAGCGAATGGGGTCCCAGGGGCAGCAAGGCTTTGGGGATCTCGGAGGTCCGCTCGGACAGCCGCGAGCCACGTCCGGCGGCAAGGATGACCGCCTGGTAGAGGTGTGGAGTCATTCGCTTTCCGATTCCTCTGGTCCGCTCCAGGGCGAGTCTGTGACAAAGGCGCGAAACCGCAGGTAAGCATCCCGTGGACTGAGTCTTGGCCGGCCGAGGTCCTTGCGCGAGCCCGTCGTGATCAACATGCGAAGGAGGGTGGGGCCCTCTGTTCGCAGGTGGCGCTCCAGAACGTTCTGGAAGGTCGGGCCGTCGTCGACTGTTTCCGCGAGGCGATAGCCCGCTGCCATTGCCAGCGCAGCGAAGTCGACCGCCGGAGAGGGGGTCGGCTGGCCGCCGGTGGAATCGTGGGCCCCATTGTCCAACACCACGTGATGCAGGTTCTGGGGTCTCGTGAAGCCGACGGTCGCCAGTGACCCGAGCTTCATGAGCAGGGATCCATCGCCGTCCAGGACGACGACGGGCCGCCCAGGTCGGGCGCGCGCGACGCCCAATCCGAAGCCCAGTGCGCAGCCCATTGACCCCACCATGTAGAAACGGTTCGATCGGGAGAAGTCCCGATCGTCCAGCTCATAGAGCTCGCGCGAGAGCTTACCTGTGGTCGCGATCACGGCCGGTGCCTTCCCGGCATCAAGCCCGCGGTTGAGGAGAGGCAGGATGTTTCCGATGGCCTGTTCGCGCGACAGGGTCGGCTTGAAGCGGCCCTGGTTCGAGGGCGTGGCCGCGCTGCTGTTTACCTCGAACGCCAGAGGCGGCGCCTGGGGGCCTCCCTCAAGTGTGCCCTTGCGGCAGATCCAGGCCGCCGGGACCCCATCCGCGTGTGCCTGCGCGACCTCATCGGTGAAGCGCTCAGGGGAAAGCACGTGCGTTCGCATGCCGCACAGCGTTGACAGTTCCTCGGTAATCTGCCCCATCAAAGCGTGCTGCGGTTCGTCGGGCCGCCCGGGCTGTCCCCGATGGGACACCAGCAGGATCACCGGCATGCGATAGATGTAGAGCATCGAAGTGACCGGGTTGATGGCGTTGCCAAGGCCCGAGTTTTGCATGAGTGCGAACGCGGGCTTGCCCGCTGTGGTCATGCCTGCGGCGATCGCGACCGCTTCCCCTTCGCTGGTGGCCGACAGGTAGTCGAGCTCCGGGTCGATGGTCATGTAGTTCAC
This sequence comes from Myxococcales bacterium, assembly GCA_028817905.1. Lineage (GTDB taxonomy): Bacteria > Myxococcota_A > Polyangia > Polyangiales > JAFGIB01 > JAPPOR01. Next base: position 11,232 of record JAPPOR010000970.1, on the reverse strand, counting down.
GAGTGGCGTGAAGTACGAACACGGTACGCCGGCGCCGAGGTAGACGCCGTGCTGCTTGAGGATTTCGCCGAACGATTCGATCTGCATCTCGATGCGACCCTAGCGCGCGACCTGGCTGGAAGCCGCGAGCAGACCCTTCTGATCGTCGAGGTCATACCAGTGGCCGTAGCTGTGCACTACGCTGATCTGTGTTCCCTGATCGACCATATGTTGCAAGAGCGCCGGGAGGTCCCACTTTCGCAGTCGCTCGGGCATATCCGTGGCGATTCGCTCGAGCAAGCTCACGAGCGATGCCGTTTGATCGGCTCGCAGTCGGAGCAGTCCTATCCATTCGCCAGTTGCACGGGCCGCGTCCACGCTTGAGCCGACTGCTTCCAGTTGGCAAGGACGTTGGCCAAGCGGGTCCTCGGTACCTGTAGTCACCACCAGGTCACGTTTGTCGTCGGCACGCCCGCGCAGCTGCCATGCGCTGTCCACTGCCACGGCGATGGGGTGGTCAGCCGCCAGTAGCGCGCGGAGGATGAAGTCATCGAAGATAATGTCTCCATAGGCGATCACCACGTCGCCGCGCAAGAACTCCCGCGCAGCGTAGAGGGAGGCCACCTCTCCCGTATCGGCATAGTCATGGTTGTCGAAATAGTGAATGTCACCCAGGTCAACCGCCTCCTTGCAGTAGCCCCGGACCGCGGCGATTCGTCGAATGCCGGAACGCCGAAACGCGTCCGTGTGCCAGCTAAGAATCGGCTTGCCATTGAAGTTGAGCATGGCCTTGGGCCGATCCTTCACGAGGTCGCCGAAGTCGCCCTTGGAAGCAGCGAGGATCACGGCGCTGCTGGCATCGTGTTGTGATTGGGGCAGATAGCGTTCTTCCGAGCTCTGGAGTTCCTGTACGTTTTGCACGCGGAACACCTCGCTTACCGGGACAATGTCGCGTTCGATCGACATCAGGTCGCGCGTTTCTCGCAGGGTTCTCAAGTTCCGCTGAAGCGCCGTGATGACTGTGCGCAAGCTGTGGTTGGCGAAGATGAAGTTGCTAACTCCGGCCTTCTCCAGGCTCGCTAGCGGCTCCGACGGGTACTTGGTGGGCACTATGACAACCGGGACGCGCTGGTTCCAGGACTCCATGAACGCCATGATCTCCTTGCTGTCCTTGCGCTTGCTGTGCACTAGGATCACATCCGCGCCGCTTTGGGCATAGGCGGTTGCGCGCACAAGGGCTTCTTCGAGCCCCCATCCGGCGATGAAGGCCTCAGTGCGTGCCACTACGACGAAGTCTGGGTCCAGCTGCGTGTCCTTGGCGGCTCGCAGCTTGCCGCAGAACTCGTCGACCTCGGCCAGCGCCTGTTTCTCGCCGGAGATGAAACTGTTGGTCTTGGGGAACAGCTTGTCTTCGAGGCACACACCCGCCACCGAACGTTGTTCGAGCTTGCGTACCAGGCGCCGCACGTTGTTGAAGTTGCCGTAGCCGGTGTCGCCGTCTAGCAGGATCGGCAGCTCCGTGGCGTCGCTCATGAACTCAAGCACCTCAAGCACCTGCGTCCAGCTGGCCTCGTTGTTGTCACGCACCCCGAGTGCCGCCGAGATCGACAGCCCGCTACCCCAGAGCGCCTCGAAGCCCGCCTCTTCTGCCAGCTTCGCCGATAGGCCGTTGTGGGCCTCCATCAGGATCGTTGTGCGAGGTGACAGGAGCAATTTGCGCAGTCGCGCGGCGCGCGTGTCACTTGCATGGCCTTTGGGTGTCAGACTCGTCATCAAAGCTCCCAGGGTAGTCGGCGCCGCTCCCTGCTGGCCGCCCTTGGGTGCGGGCAAGTCGCAAGGAATACAGCAATCGCTGCTTGGGCGCAGCTAGTCGGGGGAAGGGTTCGCACCCCCTTTTTTCGGTCACGGCGGCGCCGTGGCGGGCTTATCATCTGGAGCAGCGCGCGGGTCGCTGCGCCTCGCTCGTTGCGGTCGCTCACGTTGTCTCGTCTCATTTTGGCCGAACGGCCTATTTTGTGGCACAGAAGCGTCCGCAGTGCACGTGACAATCCACAGCCTCGTGAAATTACGAGAGAATGCTGCTGCCCCGGAGGCCTGGTAAGGTCTCTCGAATGTCGCTTGTGGATGCCCAGCGCTTGCAGCGCAGCTACGGAGAGCGCGTCGTACTCGCCTCCATCGACTTCGCAATTCGGCCCGGCGAGCGGATCGGGTTGGTCGGGGACAACGGGGCTGGAAAGAGCACCCTGGCCCGCATTCTGGCGGGCATCGAGATGCCGGATGGCGGTGAGGTGCACCGCCGGCGGGGTGCGCGGATAGCCTACCTGTCCCAGACGCCAAGTCTGCCGCCCAACCAGACCGCACTCGAGGTCGCGCTGTCGGGGCAGTCGGGTTGGCTGGATGCCAAGCATCGCTACGATCGGGCGAGTGAGGCCCTTGCCCGCTCGGATGCAGCGTCCAGTGGCCTTCCGGACGACGATGACGATATGGAGGCTGAGCTCGCCCGTCAGGCCGAGGCCGCCGCCGACCTCGAACGCCTCGGCGGTTGGGACATCGGGCACCGGGCCGAGGCATTGTTGATGCACGTCGGCATTGTACGGGCGGAGCAACCCGTTGGTCAGTTGAGTGGTGGCGAGCAGCGGCGCGTGGCCTTGGCTCAGCTCCTCATGAGTGCGCCTGACCTGGCCATTCTAGACGAGCCCACCAACCACCTGGACATTGGGACCATCGAGTGGCTGGAGCAGTACCTGTCTTCGCAGTTCAGTGGCGCGTTGCTGCTGATCACCCATGACCGCTACGTGCTCGACCGGGTGGCGAGCCGCACATGGGAGATCGATCATGGAGCCCTCCACAGTTATGAGGGAGGCTATGCGGAGTACCTCGAGGGCAAGGCAGCGCGGCAGGCTCACGCGGCCCGGGCCGAGCGCAACCGCCAGAATTTCTTGCGTCGGGAGTTGGCATGGTTGCGCCAGAGCCCTAAGGCTCGCACGACCAAACAAAAGGCGCGCGTGGAGCGCGCCGAGGCGGCCCGCGATGCGCCCAGGCCCGAACAGACGGGTTCCCTGTCCCTCGCCGTACAAGGAGTGCACAGCAGCAAGACGGTGCTGGAGCTACGTGGCCTAGACGTGAGCGTAGGCGATCGCAGCCTTGTGAGCGGGCTGGACTTGATCCTCGCCAAGGGGGAGCGCATTGGGATCCTCGGCCCCAATGGGGCGGGCAAGACGACCCTGCTCAAGACCATCCTGGGTGAGCACCCCGCGGCGGGTGGGCAGATCGCTTTGGGGAAGAATGTCGTGCCGTCCTACCTGAGTCAGACTCGCGATAGCTTGCGTCCGGACGAATCGGTGCTCGAGAATGTCGCAGGTGGGCGGCTGCGCGTGCAGTACGATGGCCGCGAACTCGACGCTCGCGGTTACCTACAGCTATTCTTCTTCGAACACGCGCGCCAGAATCAGCCCGTGGCCTCCCTTTCCGGGGGTGAGCGAACGCGGGTGGCGCTCGCGAAGCTGCTGTGTCGCGAAACCAACCTGTTGGTGCTGGACGAGCCTACCAATGATCTGGATGTGGGCACCTTGGGCGCCCTCGAGGACATGCTGACGTCCCTCGGGGGAAGCGCACTCGTCGTCACGCACGACCGCTACTTCCTCGATCGGGTGGCCACCGACCTGTTGGTGGCGGAGGGCAGTGGTCGCTGGGTTCGGTACGCCGGTGGCTATCGCGACTATCTGGCTCAGGTTGGTGCTCCCGGCTCCGAGGCTTCCGCGCCACAACCGGAGAGCACGCACGAGCACGCGAAGAGCCGGGTGGATAGGCGAGTGCGATCGAAGCCACGCGTCGGCCTGACATATGCTGAACGGCTAGAGCTCGACGAGCTTCCAGAGCGCGTGGACCGGGCCGACGCGCGCGTCTCGGAGCTGCAGATAGCCCTGCAGGACCCGGCGTTGTATCGCGAGCGTGCCCACGAGGTAGCGACGGTCAAGTCCGAGCTCGAGCAGGCGGAGCGCGCGGCCTCTGACCTGCTGGCCCGTTGGGAGGCCCTGGAAGCACGCAGAAGCGAACAGGACTAGGAAAGGGGCACGCGCCCTTTCCCCATCGCGGCAGAGCCGCGCTGGGTCCCCCAATCCGCGGGTCGCGCCGCTTCGCGTCGCTCCGGTTGCAGGCCGCCACGTCGAAAAGACCAGTTTCGGGATGGACACTATGCTAGCCCGGCTGGGCGGGGCCCATGGGATTCGGCTCGCTACTCGCCCTTCCGCGGTACGACGCCCGACCTGCGTGCGGTGGGTCTTGGAAATTGCATGACCACGCGGTTGCGGCCCTCGTTCTTGGCCCGATACAGGGCCTGGTCAGCAGTTTCGAGAAGCGGCATGGCTTCTGCGACTTGGCCCTTTTTGGCGTGGGCAGTGCCCACGCTGGCCGTAATCCCGAACAGCCCGGACGCGCCTTGGACGCGCATCCCGGCCACGGCCGCGCGCACGCGCTCGCCCAGGGAGTTGGCACCATATTCGTCGATTGCGCGCGCGATGATTACAAACTCTTCTCCCCCATATCGCGCCAGCACGTCTTCCGTCCGCACGATCGTATGCAGCGTATCTGCAAGCTCACGCAGCACCCGGTCTCCCACCACGTGGCCGTGCTCGTCGTTCACTCGTTTGAAGCGGTCGATGTCCACCAGCAGAACCGTGAGGGCCACATCGTGCCGCCGCGCGTATGCGACCTCGCTCATCAGGCGATCGTTGAGGTGGCGGCGATTGTACAGCCGGGTCAGTGGATCGCGCATTGTGAGGTCGCGCGTCATGCGTGCAGCATTCTGTTCGACTGCGTCGTGGAGGGAGAATCGCAGCAGAGTGTTGATGCCCATCGAGATCCGTTGGCCATCCTCGAGACGCTGTGGCTTTGCCACCCGTTGGCCCTGAATGTAGCTGCCGTTGGTGCTGAGCATGTCTTCGAAGACAAAGCCCCTTGGCTCGCGGGTGATCCGGGCGTGTATCCGCGACAGGCCCCGATCCGCAATCACGACATCGGCGTCGGCTGAGCGGCCGAACGTGAGCGAAGGTGCGTCGAGGGTGTATACGAATCCTGGGGAAGGGCCTGTAAGCATTGTCAGCACGCCTTCCTCACGCTGGCCCGTCGTTGCGACAGCATCAAGTGCTTCGCAGCGGAATCGACCGGTTATGTCATTGCTGTCATCACGGGCGAGCATGACTCGGATCCGGGTTGCAGGGAGAGGTGAACCTTGCGATGCGTGCTACCGCGTCTCGATGGAGGCTGACCACGTTCGATCCTCCTTCCACCGCCATGTTGCCCTGGATCGCGCGTCGGCGCCATATTTGGGCGCAACGCCTTCTCCATCAGGGCCGTAGCCGCGACAGGGCAGCGTCTGCCTCGCCGTCGCCTGGTTGTAGCTCGCGGATCTTGGTCCAGATCTGGGCCGCCCGGGCGCGATTGCGTAGGTCGTTTTCCCAGACGTTTGCCTGTGCGCGCAAGAGTTCGACACGCGTTCGAGGATCCTCGGTCGTGGCGAGCTTGCGCTCATAGGCCCGCAACAGTTCCTGAAAGCGCCCGGACCGCCTCAAGCAGGTGATCAGCTGTTCATTGGCGTCCCGGTCATCGGGTGCCAGGTCGAGCAAGTCGCCGTAAACCCGCGCCGCGGTGTCGAAGCGTTCCAGGTGCTTTGCCAGAACCTCTCCCCGCGTCCTGAGCAGCGCCACATGAAGCTCTCGGTCCTTCTGGGCTTTGGCGAGCCTGCCGAGGTGAGCATCTAGACCATCAAGGCGATTCACTTCCACGGCCGCGTTGACGAGCGCCCGGATAATCAGTGGTTCACCCGGAAAATCTTGCGAACTCTGTCGCAGAATGTCGTATGAGCCGGGAGAGTCGCCCAGTTCGGAGTGTGTGATCGCCGCCGCTCGAAGAACCAGGTCGCGCCCGAACTCCCCCTGGCGCTCCTTGGCGAGGGCCAGGTGGGCGCGAACTAGTTCTCTGCGTAGGTCCTTGCTGCTCGCGGCGGCTCCTTGCCGCTCATCCAGTTCTCGCGCCAGGGCCGTCAGTTGATCGGCGTGGTCGGGTAGGTTCTCTGTCAAGGCCAGCGCCCGACCTAGCAGCAGGTTGGCCTGCTCGCGGTCTTCCATCCCGATATCCGCGGTGCGGACGGCGGAAAGGAGGTATGCGAACCGGCCCTCGGCGTCGTCGGCCCGGCGCGCACGCTCTTCCTGCAACCACAGGAGGTCGGCGTGGCTGCCAACGAGACTGGCCAGCCGTTCCGCTTCCCGAAGCGCCCCTTCGTGGCCAGGCATCACCCGGCACGCTTTGAGTGCCCACGCAAGGGCCGCTTCCGGATTCCCTTCTTCGCGCTCCCGCAAACCGGCTTGACGCAGTGACAGGCGCATGCGCCGCTCGGGGGAGGAATCGCGTATCAGGTGCTTGTACACCTGTCCGAGCCGGGGCCAGGCCTGGGCTTTGGTCGCGAGCGCGTCTACCCGATCGAGCAAGCCGTCGTCCTGTGTATCGAGGGCCAGCCGGCGTAGCGTCGCTTCAAGCGCATCGCTGAACTCGCCACCCTGTTCGAAGCGCTCTGAGGCTGCGTCCCAATCGGCGCTGGCGCGGGCATGGTCGCTCTCCGCCTGCGCCCTGCGAGTGTAAACGGCTGCCAGCGCCACGCGCACCTCGGGGCCGGTGAGCAGTTCGTCAGCCAGTGCTTCGGCGGCGCGGTCGTGCTGCAGTACGAGGGGCGAAAGGCGTGTGAGCGCGCCCTGCAGGTCCTCCATGTGCCCGCATATGGCGGCAGCTGCCCGCGTGGCCTCGCGGCGCTCAGCGTCGGTCGTCTCCACCTGGCTGAGGCGGTCCAACGTCGAGCGCAGCGGCTCGGCCTCGTCGCGAGCTTCGTACAGGGCGCGCAGCTTGCGCAAAGGCGCGGGTTCCCGCGGGCCTGCTTCGGACCAGACGGTTAGGACTCTATGTAGCGCTGCTTCGTCTTCCAGTCGATCCTCGTAGATCTCTGCCAGCCTGCGCGCCGTCTCCGCGCGGGCTGCGCCGTTGGGACGCATTGCCAGTCGCCTCTCCAACCCCTCGACCAGGCCTTCGAAGTGCTGCTCCTGTTCGCACACTGCGATCAGTTCCTCGATCGCATCCTCGTATTCGGGGTCAAGATCGCGCACGATCTCCCTCAGCAGGTTGATCGCATCGTCCGTTTGCTCCAGCCGGTCTTCGAGAATCAAGGCCCTTTCGAACGCTACTGCACGCGCTGCCTCCGTACTGTCTAGCTGTGCCTGCAGGCGCGTGAGCAACTCTGCAAGGGCGGCAGGGTCGTCCTGTTCGCGCTCGAAATCACATACGGCGCGCAGGGCTTCGACGTCGTCGGCATCTGCCAGCATCTCGCGGAAGGCTTCGATCGCCCCGAGTTCGTCCTCCAGATGGTTGCGGAGGGTCCTGGCACAGTGACGCAGAAGTTCCACCCGTTGCGGGCCACGCGCCGTCTCCGCTCGTTTGCGCAGCACACCGACGAGCTCGTGGTATCGACCGTTTCTCTCGTAGACCTCGCACAGATCGGCCAGCCGTCCTCCGCGCTCGGCCACATCGCGCAGGGCCCGCTCGGCCTCCTGGTCCCTTTCCAGCATGAGTGGTAGCAGCCTCTGCCACGCCCCATCGTCGTCGCTCAGCACCTCAGCGCACAGGACGCCGGCAGCGAGCTGCGCCCTATGCTTCGCCTCGTCGGTCTGCTCGTAGGCTGTAAGGGCATCCAGGACGCGCAACCGCTCGGTCTGCACCGCGTCTCCGGTCAATAGCGGTAGCAGCCGTCGTAGCGGCTCTGGGTCTTCGGGCGCGGCCTCGATCCAGCGTCGTAGGCAGTTGGTCGCCTGCTTCGGACGCTGCAGCTCCTGGTGGTACAGACCGCACAGACGTCGGGCGAGGCTCACCCGGGCATCCGCAGAGCGCTCGCGAACCAGCATGCGCTCCAACGAATCCGCCATCCCGGCATGATCGCGCACCGCCTCACAGGCTCGAAACAGCTCGTCCAGGGCGGCATCGAAGCTATCGTCTTCGGCAAGTAGCTCGCGAAGCACCCGGATCGCGTCCTGTGGTCGAGCCAGCCGGCTCCGCAGCAGGTGCGCATATTCAAACAATAGGTCGCGCCGCTCGCTCGCGTCTTCCTCCACCTTCGAGAGCCGCAGGAGACAGTCCGAAAGGGCATCCGGATCATCGGCCGCCATCGCACGGGTGCGCATGAAGCGCAGTGCTTCGGCATCCTCGGCGCTCTCGAGCAGCTGGCGGTAGTGCTCGGCTGCGCGTTGTGGTTCGTCGAGTGGATCGACCAACAGACGGGCTGCCCTTCGGTGCAAGTCGGCCCGCGCATGCGTGTCCGCGGTTGCATGGGCGCGCTCCTCCAGTCGATCGACGAGCTCATCGTGGCGCGCCGCGGTTTGGAGCCTTTCGCACAGCTCGACGAAGCGGGCCTCGTCGGTCGCGAGCGAACGGAGCACGGCATCCACGTCCGCGTCTCGCTCGCCCACCAACTCGCAGACACGCGCCCATGCGCCCTCGGGGTCCGCCAGCGCGTCCCTGGCGAGGGTCGCGGCGGCGACAGTGGCTTCGAGCTGCGCATGCCGAGCCGTTTCCAGCGCCGACAGTACGTCCAATACCTCGAGCAGTTCTGCTGCTTGCGCGTCATCGCGCTGCAGATGCACTCGGAGTCGTCGCAGGGGCTCGACCGCAGCCCGGTCCGCCTTGCGCCACTCCCGCAGGGAAGCGATTGCCTGGTTGCGGTCGGGCAGTGGGCCCTCAAATAGATCCGCCAGGCGCTGGGCCACTGCCGCTTGCTCGGCCTGCCCATCGGCTCGCTGCAGCTGCATCGAAAGGGCGCTGGCCAGGGTGGGGTAGTCGCGGGCACTCTCAGCGGCGTCCACCAACCCGTCGAGCGCAGGCTGGAAATCATGTGCGACCTCCTGCACGATGGTTCGGAACGCCTGGACCGCGTCGGCTGGACGCTCCAGCCGGGTTAGCAGTAGCTGCCCGAGTTCGTAGAGCAGGTCGCGCTTGGGCGTCGTCTCCGGCTCCAGCGCCGCGAGCCGCAGGAGGCAGTCGGCCAGGAGTTCGGGATCATCTCGCTCGCGAGCGCGCCCCAGGCGGAAGCCCAGCGCTTCGGCATCTTCGCGCACGTTGAGAAGCTCGAGATAGGCGTCCTCGGCGGCGTCCGGGTCGTGCAGCGTTTCGCTTCGGTGAATGGCGAGCCGCCTGAGCCACGCTACGCGTTCGGCGTCGTCGGGAGCCTGGGCTGCGGCTTGCGCGATCACGGCCGAAAGGCGTTCGAACTGCTTGAGGTCGGTGAGCAGTTCGCACAGCGGCTCGATGTGACCGTGGGCCGGGGCGAGTTCGGTGAGTGCGTCGAGCCCGCCGTCGTGCCCCGCGTTGGCCAGTGGCAGTAGGCGGTCCCAGGCGCCCTCCATGTCGTGCCTGACCTCTGCGCACAAGCGCGCAGCCTCGATCGTGGCCTCATCGCGGGCCTCGGCCATGTCTTCCAGTTTCGCCAGCGCATCGAGGGAGGTGAGCAGGTCGTCGGGCTTGTCGGCTGGGTCGAGTAGCGCGCGCAGCCGGCGGTGGGGCTCCGGGGCCTCCGGGCAGCGGGCGCTCCAGGCGACCAGGACGTGGGCGGCCCGGCGGGGGTCGCTGAGGGTCGTCGTGTACAGGTCGACCAGGCGTTGTGCGAAAGCGATGAACTGCTCACCGTCAGCGCGCGTAAGTTGGCGCTCCAGCACGCGCGCAAGCGGGCCGTACTCCTCGGTTTGCTGACAGATCCGTTCCAACAACACCATGCCCTCGGTGAAAGTCGGTCCAGATTGATCGAGCAGCCGCGCAACCTCGGTGGCGGCTTCTCGCGGCTGCTTTAGGTGCTCGAACAGAACAGTCGCGTGTTGGAGACCAAGTTCGCGCGCAGCGGCGCCGCTCGAGAGCTTGGCAAGCCGCTTTAGGATTGTCGCCAGTTGCACGTGGTCGTCGCCCGCGCGTGCCCGCACTTCGAGGAAACGCAAGGCCTCTGCGTCCTCTCGCAGCGACAGCAGTGCATTCCAGGCCTCTGCCGCCCCTTCCGGATCTTCCAGCCTTCCATCGAGAGTGCGCGCGATCTGCCGGTAGAGCGCGACCTGCACGTCGCGGCTGGCTTCCAACAGGAGGCGCTCACGCAAGGCCTCAACTAGGTCCTCGAAGCGCTCGCAGCGCTCGTAGAATGCGCCTACGGCTTCCAGTATCCGATCGTCGGCGGGCGCAAGTTCGAGCGCCTGCTCCATGTAGTGGGCCGCTCGGTCCGTGTCCTTGAGCTTTTCACTCGCTATCTGCCCCATGCGTATGCACAGCTTCGCCGCCTCAGCGTCTGGCACGGCCTTTTGCCGCCGCTGCAGGCTGGTTAGCAGGCGCTCGTGATTCCCATGCGCCTCGTCCAACGCGATCATTCGGTCCAATGCGTCGGCGTCGGTGGGAGCCAGCTCAACGATCTGTGCGTATGTCGCCACCGCGGCGTCGACATCGGACAGCCTGTCATCCAGGACATGGGCGAGTGCTCTCAAGCGCGCCAGGCGTTGGGACTTGCTAGGCGCAGCAGTCACCTGGCGTTCCAGCAGAGGCACCGCTTCGGCGAAACGCCCCAGCGCGATCAGGCTATCGATCAGCTGGTTGGTGAGGGACCGATCGTTGGGGTTGAGTGCCACGAGGCGAGCCATGGCATCGGTCGCGGCCCCATCGTCGCCCCGCTGATCCCGGTGAAGGCCTACCAGGCGTTTGAGAACCTGGATGCGAGCGTCCGTTGTCCTGGCCGCGCTCACTTCGGCTTCCAGACTCACAACGAGATCGTCCCAGCGCTTGGCCCGTTCGAACAGGCGCTTGAGATTGCGTCGCGGCTCATCGCTCTTGGGATCGAGCTTGGCGATCATTCTCCAGGTGTGGACCGCGGCGTCCAGGTCGCGCAGACGGTTTTCGAGCAGACTCGCCGCCTCGCGCAAGCGCAGCACGCGCGCTTCGGCCGGTAGCCTGTCGCAGCGGCCGGTGGCGAGCATCAGGTCGCAGCGCGCGCGGTGTTGGTTGTCACGGCGGTAGTAGCTATCCAGGAAATTGAACGCGTCACGATCGGATGGGTCGCGGTCGAGGATTTCGAGGTAAAGCGGGGCTGCCTCGGCCCTGCGGTGGCTTGCGAGTAACTCGTCGATGCGTCTCCGCAGTTCAGACAGGCCGCCGTGTGCCTCGGGGACCGATGCTTGCGCGGGCGTTGGAGGG
>JAPPOR010000836.1 GCA_028817905.1 Myxococcales bacterium | reverse complement strand
ACTCGGATGCCGGCAACTGGCTCATCCATCTGGATCCAAGTGCGATCGAATGAGCTACTCGCGAGGCCGAGGAAGCGCTGCCACGGTTTGTGGACCATCCGATGCGCCGGCCGGAGCTACTACGGAGCAACGTGACGGAGCTACGTGACAAGGGTGATTTGGGCAGCAACGCGCAGAGCAACGTGACAAGGGTGATTTGGGCAGCACGCGGTCCTGGGTTGGCACACGACGGGTACGTCGAGCACTATAACGGAGAGCGGCAAGCACCAGTCACTCGACAACAAGCTCATCACACCGATGAACGACAACGCAAATGGCAACGGCCGCGTTGTGCGTCGTCAACGGCTTGGTGGCGTGCGCAACTACTACCATCGCGAGGCCGCGTGAGTGTCGATCCTCGTTTGGCACAGGACGAGGTTGCAGACGGGGCCGGACCATCTGGCAATCTCGGCCTACAACCTCTTCGGGATTTCCCGTAAGGACCTTGAGCGGCTTCGCAACCTACAGCGGGCCTACTCTCGCGAGATGCGGGCGATCATTGCCAGCTCGACGCCGGTTGAGGCAATCGTGCTAGCCAACATGCAGCTTGTCGATATCCGCGATCCACAGGGCAAGACGAGCTAGGCCCTATAGACCGAAGGTGGCAATTTCGGAGGCAAGGGACACCTTTCCGGTTGTGGTGCCGTGAAGCCAAGCATCAAGAACGCCGTGCGCGCCGTGCCGATCGAACCAGATGCTGACGACCAGCGCGGCCAAGCGGCCGTCGTCGGACAAAGTCTCCTCGGGAAAGTCCGGGTCTGATCCCGAAGCCGGATATTCTATCGCTCTCTCAACTTCGAGTTCGCCGTGCAGAACCGCAACCGGCGCCGTACCGATACCTGTTGGCCGTCGAACTTGGACGTGGAGCGGGTGCAGAACAAGCTCGATCCTGGCATCCTCCGACGAAGGTAGGACGGCCGTATAGAGCAGGGCGGCGGCCCGCTCGTTGAGCGCGCCACTTGGAGTCTGCAGCGTGATTGCGACCTCCACGTCCAAGCGGGCGCACTCCTCGGGCCCGCGATAGTGGATGGCGCCTCCCTCGTAAGTGACATCGACGGTCAGAGGCTCCGGGTTCGCTGCCGGAGGTGGCTCGATTTCGCGGAAGCGGCCGCCCCGCGACGACACTGGATGCCATTCGAGAGCAATAGGCTCCGCGAGACCCGTCAGCGCGAGGACTTCCCGTGCCGAGAGGCCAGACGGAGCCTCGTCCAGCGAATGCAGCCTAATCGGAGGGTCATAGTCACAAGGCCAGCCGTCTCCACTTCCCGGTATCTGAACAGTTCGAGGAGATGGCGGTGGAGGAGGAGGCGGAGGCGGGTCGCTTGCCAACGGCGCTTCCAGGGCGCTTCCGGCCCCAACCTCGTCCTCCAAGGCGCCATTGCACCCCCCCATCAACGCAGCCATACAATAGACAGTACCTACGGTCGTCCGAATCCCGCGCATGGCAAGAGCTCAGCACGGAACCTGCCTTCCGGCTAGCCGCCGTTGCCCCGAAACCCCCTACACGATTCCGCCCCCCAACGTTCGAACCTTTCAAGTGGCGCATACAGGGCAGCACGGCCCTTCGCTTCGCGCCGATTCGGGGATCCACCAGATATTGTGAAGAAAACAACGCTAAGGAAGTTTTGGTCACGCGATTACGACCACTTGCAGCGGCGCCCCTGGTAGCCCTCGCGAGCGTTCGGCGAGTCTCCGCGATCGGAAATCGTCCTTGGCACGTCGATCCGGCGGCGGGCACGTTGATCCGGCGGCACGTTGATCCGGCGGCACGTTGATCCGCAGCACGTTGATCCGCAAGTCGTCAGGCCAGAGCACTGGTCAAGCTGGGCAACGTGCTCTGGGAGCAGCTGGGCAACCTCGACGCGCGAGCCTTCGGGCGCAAGGTCAAGTCACTCGACGGCCGAGTCGAGCGCTTGGCCAAGACGACCAACAACAGCGACACCTACGAGGGCTTCATCGACGACGCCCGCGCCTTCGGCAAAGCCGCCTTCAACACCCGCGAGGGCATCGAATCGCCCACGTGGGGCAGCAAGCGCATGTTCCTCGGTGGCGGGGGCGAATGGATGGTCGAGAGCTCACCCGCTGCCCTGCGCCGTGCCTACGAAGGCTTCAATCATCAAGCAATTCTGTACGCAATGCTGGAAGCAAGCATGAGCACGCGGGTAGTGGCCGGGTTCATACCTCGCCTACCAACGAGTGCTACTCTCCATGCTGACTGACCGGGCTGAGAGCGCTAGCGTCGCCACTCGTTCGGCTGGCGAGGGGAAACCGATGGAACTTGCGGACGTCAAGATCGCGGTTGGGATCGACGTACAACTGCTCAAGGGTCTTGTGCAGTTTCTGTACGACAGGGAGGTCATCCCCAAGAACATCTCGCAGGGCGGCCTGGTATTGACGCTAGAGGCGCCGGCCATCGAGGTCGACAATCCGAGCGGAGCCGGCGAGGGCCCAGTCCTTGCCCTGCGAGTCACGGGAATGTTCGCGCTTTCGGGGAACCCTTCTCCCTTTGACGCCAAGCTTGCGCTCGAGCCGTTCGTACGCGCGGGGACTGCCGGCGCCGCGCCCGTGGCCGCCCTGAGGGCGGGCGACGTCATCTCGATTACTCCGGCGAGCGCCCAGGCCGTCTTCGGTGTCGTCGCGACGGCCTTCCTGAACGATGTGCTCGCTAACCTCGATCTACCCCTGTTCGATCCACTGATTGCTCAGGTAGAAGCCGCGTTTTTCCCTGATGATCCGCCGGCTCGGAGCACATGGGCGGCAGATTTTTTCCTCGGGAAGGAAAGTGAACTCGAGCATCGCGACATTGGGTTTCCGCCTGGACGCCCGGACCTTCCACGCGTCGACACGTCATCGATGCTGCCAACCACGCCAGCCCTGATGGCAACAATCGCATTGCCAGGCGAGGCAGCGCTGCTGCCGGACGGCCCCTCAATCGTCCCGCGCGCAACCGGCATTCAGATCCTGATCGCCGAGCCCACGATGAACGCTGTACTCGCTGCGCAGGCCGCGAGTCGCGTGGGCACGGACTTCGAGGGAGCCCGTGTGACACGGCTGGCGATGGAAATGCGAGAGCTCGGCGTCCAGATCACGGGTGAAGCCGAGAAGGACCCTGCCACCATTCGCTGGGACGGCACCCTTCTTCTCTTCCATTCTAAACGGTTCGTACGCTCTACCAGCGGTACGATTCGTTGGCACGATGGCTTCGTCAACGTGTTTGCGTCAGGGGTCGATGTGGAGGTGGATATACCCTGGTGGGTCACCTTTCTGCGCGTGCTCGGGGGCATCGTACTGGGTCCGATCGGCTGGATACTCGACGCAACGCTCGTCCAGCCGAAGCTGTCCGAGGCCGATGATGCCCCTGACCTAGTGCGTTCGGCGTTCCGCGAACAGGTATCCGATGCTCTGCGGGAGATGGTCGCCAAAGTCGCGAACATCGGAGACGCTACAGACGCACCAGTTATGGTGTTTGGCCACGATGCGTGGGTTCTGGCAGGAAACTACACCACCAGCCTGATCGCTTTTGCCGGAAGCAACGATGCGAGCATCGCGTCGATCGAACACGACACGTTCGAGGTGGAGGGGGCCCACGGAAGCTCGGTCGGACTGCTCACCCTCAACACCGGCCACATCCTTCATCCCGAAGAGGCGGGGCGCCTCATGAAGGCCGGTATTGTGCGCATTCCCAACCACCATGGCGTTGAGGCGCCCTATGGCTTCTACGTGCGCTCAAACGCGGACGACTCGCCGCTGAACAACCTCGTGGACCCGAGCGAGATCCACGTAGACTAGCCGAAGACATCCGCTTTCTACGCCACGGTCCTTGCTGCCACGGACATTTCTGAGATGCGGTGCCGGTCACATTTCGCATGGTTCTGCTAAGAAATAGGCGTAAGAAATAGGCGTTCGGGTGAGCGTGCGCCGCACTGCGCTGGCGATGGTCGGGGC
>JAPPOR010000621.1 GCA_028817905.1 Myxococcales bacterium | reverse complement strand
CCAGGGCACGACTGATGATGAGATCCTGCTCGACGAGCGAGTTGGCATCCCAAGGAGCTTCGCGTCGCCACTCGACGATGGCCTGTTCGGGGATCATACGTCGGTCTCCACGTCCGCGTTGATGGCAACCTGCCAGCGTGAGTCTCTGGGCGCGCCTTCGCTGTCTTCCCAGGGAGCGAGTGGCACCACGAAGACCCTGCTCGCCGCCAGCACCCCCTCGAGCCGCTCAGCGAGCTCGTCCTGCTCGACGAGCGCAAGGAGGTAGCCAAGACGCTGGACCCAGGCGACGGGGGCACGTCGCGCTTCCGCTTCCAAAGCGTCGCCCTCGATCGACTCCGCGAGCTCGGCGATCACCGTCGCGACGTTGTCGAGGTAGCCGCAGCGCTCGGGATAACCGACCAGCTCCAATGCCGTCGCCGCTGGCGAGGCGATGCGGATGACGCCCGCTGGGGTGTTGCGCTCCACCACTGGGGTGTCGCTCATGTCCCGCCGTGCGACGAAGTCCACCCGGACCCCTCCACACTCGAGGCCGCGGCGCGCCTTTGGCACCATCACCTGAAACACCTGGGGCTTCTGATGGGCGGCGCCGTGGTAGGCGGCGGCACTGAGCAGGGCCACGTAGTAGGGCTGGCTGAGGTGTGCCATCAGCTGCGGGACGAACTGGTCTGCCGGCAAGCAGCCCAGCCGCCGGTACTTGGCCGGAACGACGACGTGGAAGCCCCGGAAGGGATCTGCGATGCGCCCCTTGTCCTTTAGGCGGCGCAGCTGGGCCCGAACCGCCGGCACCGACTTGCCCAGGGCCCCGACGATTTCCTCCGTGGTGAACGCCAGTCTGCCATTCACTTGAAGGTTCTCGATGTAGTCCGCGGCCGAGTTCATTCCAAAGTCCTTGCACGCAAAAAATGACGCGAAGCGTGACTTTCAGCGACTCAGGACACGATCGCTGTCAGAGCGCTCACTTGCAAAAAATAACGTAAAGCGTGATTTTGCGCAAGTGAGGACTCAGTCAACCACCCGGACCCCGATCTCCGTCCCGGTCTTCGGCGCCGACCCGCGCTCCTTCTGGCAGGCGAGCGCGATGGCCCAGAAGCGGTCGGCGTAGCCGCCCCAGGTGGTGCGCTCGGCGTCGAAGCTGACCTTGCCCGAGGCGCGCTCGATGGAGTGGATCTGGCTCTGTCGCAAATCTTTCACGCGGTCGACCGGGCCGTGCAGCTGTGCGACCCCGTCGTCGGTTCTACGCGGCCAACGCACGAAACTGCTCGGCGTCCGACCCATTGGCGAGCGGACGCACCTGTCCCTTGCGCAGCATGTGTACGAGCTCGATGCCGGCGAGGGTAGCCCGCGCTGTATGGAACGTCTGGAACCCCAGGGCCGCGCGTACGCGCTGCTTCACGAAACGATGATCCTGCTCGACGACATTGTTGAGGTACCTGCACTGCCGAACCTCGATGGCCGCGCCTGTTTCGGCGTTGTAGGCCGCGATGCCAGCGGCGTTTGCGCCGCTCTTGTCGATGTTCACAAAAGATGGGCAGCCGTTGCGCGCAACGGCAGCACGGAGGAATCGCTGGGCGGCCTCCGTATCGCGCCTCGTGGCGAGGAGAAAATCGACGGTTCTGCCTTGCTTGTCGACAGCCCGGTAGAGGTACCTCCACTGGCCGCGAATTCTGACGTACGTTTCGTCCATCCTCCAACGCTTGCCGACCGGCATCTTGTGCCTGCGGGCCCGCGCTGTGAGCATTGGCGCGAACTTGACGACCCAGCGGTTGATCGTTGCGTGGTCGACAGAGACGCCGCGCTCGGCCATCATCTCCTCAAGGTCCCGATAGCTGAGCTTGTACCGCAAATACCAGCGGATGCAGGTCACGATGATGGGCTTCGGGAAATGGCACCCCTTGAACATCCAAGGACGCTTACATCAGACGGCCATTCTTTGCGACAGAACCAGCTCAAGAAGGTCGACCGACAACTCGTCCAGAGCGCCCTCGACGTCGACACCGATTGACCTGCGCGCTGTCTGTCAGTCCGATGCCCATCGCACCGCGTGGACCCCACCCCTGTCACGCGGCGATGGGCATCGCCGTCTTTGACGCGCCGCGATCACACCGTGATGGACATCGAATGTCGTGACCAGATGTCCATCACTGGGTGTGAGCGTCAACACCCGAAGGTGCGCGCCTTGAGCAGCCGCCAAGGCCGACACATGCCGGACTCGCGAACGTCACTGGCTGAGCAGGTTGCATGGGGAGACATACTGTGTATCTGCGAAACTCACATTGCCCATTTCGTCTACCGTCGCGGCAACGTAGGCAATATCGCGCGCGCAGTAGTTGAATTCCTTTAGCATGACTTCCTTTGAGACAACTCGACGTCCAACCGAAACCTCGATCTCTACCCTTTCTAGACTCGGGTTTGCCGGGCTTGATGAATAACTACAAAGAAACGGTGGCGGCAACCCTGGCACTGGGCAATCCTCAGCAAAGAACTCAAAACGCTCCCCGTTCGGTGTCACCGCCGCCAATTCTGGAGGCGCACCAACCCTGGCGTCGCCTTGTTCAGCCCAGCCAACGATCACATGCGGCTACCCATTGCGCTCGCAAAACGTCGCGCATGTGTCTGCGGGAGAGCCGGGGCCATCGTCTCCATTGCACGCGTTCAGCATCATGAAGACCGCGATTACTGACTGATATCCTGCTCTGAACCTTGAAGTTCGGCCTGCCGCGGCCCTATTCCCAGGGGTCACGGCAATACCTCGCGAGATCGGGAGAGCTGAAACGGCATAGGAATTGACAGTGTACCGCACTTACGTCGAACTGGAATCTTTCGTACGGGCCCTCCAGTCGCGAAGTTCGAGTTCGGCATGATTGTTCGTCGGCTCTACGCCGTCGCGCGAGACAAAGGTCCACAGCGCCTCGCGATGCGCGAGGATGTCGGCGCACGACCCCGACATCCGATCGATGTTTGCCACGGCGCCGCGCTGCAGCGCGCGCTCCATGTCGCGCTGGACCGGGCGCATCCAGAATTGCAGCTCTTGACGGGTCAGTGCGCCTTCCTTGAAGCCGTGCCAATACTCGAACATGACCGAGGTCAGCTGCAGCAGCTCGCGCCCGATGGCGCCGGCCGGCCGTCCCGCTCGGAGAAACCGACGTACTTGCGAAGTAGGTGCGCGCGGCAAACCTGACGCAACGCCATCGCCCAGAAGCCAAACACGGTCGCTGACGAGCAATCCGATGAGAGCACCGAACATCGGCTCGATGGTCTTGCGGCTGCCGTCGGCGAAGATGCGATAGACCGTCGCCGCGGTGGTCGCGATCGTCCACAGCGACTTCAGCTCGCCTGCGCGGGTCCACGTCGTGGCATCCGAGTGCTTGACCTCAGCGTACTGTACCTCGCGTAGCGCCTCGTCATGGGCGGCTGCCAGCGCTTCACTCGCACGCTTCTCCATCGCGCTGATGGCGCCGAGCGAGACCCTGATGCCGAACAGCTCAAGTAGCAGACGCTGCGTCTTGCGCCGGCTCAAGTGGTATGTGCCCGTTAGCAGCGCGACCGTGGCGGTCAGGCACGGGCCGAACGCGGAGAACGGAATCGTGTTGCTGTCGTACCGCGCGCGCGTGGACGCGCCACAGTGTGGGCATTCGACCTCGTGGCGCGGATGTGTCGCAAACCCACCGGCGCGATCAGGGAGTCCTTCCCTCTGGCTATGGAATCGGCTACGCGGCCGCAAGCGCGTAAAACTGCTGGGCGTCGGTAGCCTTTGTCAGCGGACGCACCTGTCCCTTGCGTATCATGTGCACGAGCTCGACACCGGTTAGCGTAGCCTTGGCTGTTTGGAACGTCCTGAGGCCGAGCGCTGCTCGGATGCGCTGCTTTACGAGCCGATGATCCTGTTCAACGATGTTGTTCAGGTGTCTGCATTGGCGAATTTCGATCCCGGCGTCAGCGTCGGCGTTGTACGCCGCGATCCCGGCGGCGTTGGCGCCGCTCTTGTCGAT
>JAPPOR010000395.1 GCA_028817905.1 Myxococcales bacterium | reverse complement strand
TTTGGGATGCTACGCCGTAGGCACACGGCCCGGCTACTGCAACTCGATGGGGACGACCCCAGTGCCAGCGCTTTCGATGCACTGCGCGAGCTGTGGGGTTGGATCCCATCCGCAACGCCCGGCATGGCAGCCGCAGGTGGTGATGTCCTCATCCTGGTAGCATGCGTACTCGGGGAGGAACTCGCAGGTCGTTATCACCTGCTGGGGGGCACATACGTGGGCGCTGCACCCAGTGACCAGGCAGTCGGTATCGCTCGCGCACTCGCAGCGGTCGCCGGCGACGCCTTCGCCGGGGATCGCTTCATGCTCTACGTCACCCGCAGGGTCTTCGCACGCTCGCGTGTCAAAGCATCGGCGTTTGCAGCTGTCCGCACTGGGATGCAGCACAAGGGGGGCGGCGCTGCAGCCGCTGACCTGTCGGCATTCGTCGCCGACCACGGCCCAGCCCAGCACAGCCTCGCAGGGTCCGAAGTCGTGGCCCGCCAGGTTCTCGCAGGTTGGGGCGCACTCGGGGTCGCCGCATGTGTCAATGCAGGCGCCGTGGCACTCGAGTTCCGAGTCAAACAGGTTGAGGGGCCCGCTGTCGCAGCCGCTGACCTCCGCACATTGCTCGCCGACCACGGCCCAGCCGAGCACAGCATCGCAGGGACCGAAGTCGTAGCCGGTCACGTCCACACATTGCGGGTCGCCACATTCCCAGCCGCATTGCTGCGAAGCACTGTCGCAGACGCCGTGCCCTACGCACTCGATGTGTATGTAGTCGTTGCCAGGGAGGTTGCAGTCCACATCATGCTCGCAGCCACCATCGGAGTCACATAGCTTGTCGCTCGCGCAGTACGCAGGCTTCTGGCAGTCGTCGTTGTCCTCACAGGGGAGGCGGCAGCGGCCGGGTGCGTCGGGGATGAGATCGATGAGGTCGCACGAAAGCCCCGGTTCGCAGCGCTCGTAGAACCAGGGAAGCGTGAAGCCGTTGCACGTCTCGCCCTCGCCCACGAATGGCACGCATTCCATGCCGGCCGTGGGTACCCCGGCGCTCGCGCCGACGGAATCTTCGGGGTTGCTGGCAGGTGATGATGCCCGGCACCACCGGTCTTCTGGGCAATCCTCGTCCTGCTGGCAGGCGCTGTCACACACCGCATAGCCGTTCGCGTCATAGAACTCGGCGTTGCACCCACCGCAGTAGTTCGCGACACACTCCCCGTCCGGGCACTCGGGTGCGACCTGGCAAGGGTCCACAAGGCAAGCAACCGGATCGCTGCCATCGGCGCACGTGCAGTCGGTGCCGCAGCAGACCGTCCGTCCCGCAAGGAAGTCGCGATCGTGGTCGCTCAGGGTGTTCCACAACGGATTGTAATCGCACAGGGTGATCGCGAGACGCGCAGTTCCAAAGAACGTGCCGCTATCGTCACCGTTGAGGAGATAACTGTTTCCGGCGCTGAGCGTCACGCCGCAGGCGGCCGACGAGTTCGGGGTCGTGAGCAGGACGCGCTCGTTGGGACTGAGACATCCCTTGAAGGTGCGCTGCACCTCTGCGAGGTACCAGACTTGACTTCCGACAAAGAGCCCAAACAGCACCCTCGCTTGCACAACGTCGGTGCTGTTCTGATAGCTTGATTCGACTGTGGGCGGCAGGCATGTGCACGCGCGTGCGCGTTGCGCGTCTGCTATCCACGCACCCGCCACCATGCTGACCACCAGTGCAAACTGCTGAATCCGCCGGTTCTTCCCCATGGCATGCCTCCTTCCGTCGTCGTTCGACAGTATGGGCCGTATCGACCAGATGCACCAACCTAGCCACCCGCCAGGATGAGGGCATCGTCCATCTTGCAGCCCACCACTGTGTTCGCGGCCACGACTACGGGGTGAGCGTCGTTGTGTTTCGTGCGGGAACCATGCCGCGCCTGGGCTGATCCAATCGACGCGTACGTTGATGCTGGCCAACAATTTCTCGTTCTGCGCGCGTCGGTATATCAGATGACATACGACTGGAGATTCTACCTGACGACGCTAGGTGAGGTGTCGATCGTTGCCGAGTTCACTCCCCAGTGCGGCGACGACCTTTTGTTCGCCAGGGCTGTCAGTCTTCCGGTCCGGCTCTATGTGCGAGAGTGAGCGCTGCCAGCGGCCACAAGTGACCCCGAAGTGTACTCGTGGCGCTTGCTGCGCGAAGCAACACCTTTCGGGGCGTTCCGGCGAGGCCTCTCGCCCAAGGCGGATCAGATTCTTTGGAACGAATCGTTAGCGGCGGTGACTAAGGAAGAGGCTCGGCGATTTGTGCGAGCGCTGTCATCATGTCGTGGGGACGAGCGCCCGGTCCAGGGATCGGGCTATCGCCTCCATCGCACAAAGGAGGGATGTGCTCGCTCGGGCTGCTTCGTGGCTGGAGTCACCGCGGATTGCGTTTCGTTGTGCGGTGATTGCGCTGTTGTTGTCCGCTCCGTCGCTGGGTTCCGGGCTTCAGACGGACGACCACCTGATCGTGGGCCGTCTGGAGCGCGGGCTGCCGCTATTTCAGTCCTTTCGGATCACGCCCCAGGACTTCGCGGAGGGCCAGCAGTTTGGCAATTTCCCGTGGTGGAGCGGGCCCAATGTGCGGATCGCGTTCCTGCGGCCCCTCAGCGAGTTGAGCACTCGGCTCGATATGGCGCTGTGGGGCGACAACGCGCTGCTGATGCACCTCGAGAATGGGCTGCTGTATGCACTCATCGCATGGCTGGCCGCGCGCATCTTTCGTCAGCTCCTACCGGCACGCAGCGCGGGCCTGGCCGCGCTGCTGTTCGTGCTCAACGATGCGCACGGTCACTCTGTGGGTTGGATCGCGGGCCGCAATAGCTTGCTCTCGCTGCTGTTCGTGCTCGCCTCCATTCTGACCTATTTGCACTTCAGACGGCCCGGGGTAGGGCGGCTGGCCAGTCCGCTGCTACTCGCGCTTGCGCTCGCCAGCGCCGAGGCCGGTGTGACAGCGCTTGCCTATCTCTTGGCCCACGCCCTGCTGTTGGCGCAGGGCCCGCTGCGTCAGCGCCTGCTGTCGCTGTGGCCCCATGCGCTGGTTGCGCTCGCGTGGGCCGGGATCTACGTGATGGGCGGCTATGGCGCGCACGGGGCAGCCTGGTATCGCGACGTGGGCGGCGCACCCCTTGTGACCCTCGCCGAAGGCCTGATGGACCTTCCCGTGTGGCTCTTCGGTCAGCTGGGCATCAGCGTGATCAGCGCGACCCTGACGGTTTCCAAACTGGCATACGTAGTCGTATCCGTATTGCTCATTCCGATCGTAGTGCTGCTCATTCCGGTCGTCCGCGCGGACCGCACCAGCCGCTTCTTCGCCCTGGGAATGCTCTTGTCGATCGTTCCCATGTTCTCGACCATTCCGCAGGACCGCGTGACCCTGGTTGCGAGCCTCGGCGGGTTTGGTCTGCTCGCGTCTGCATTCTCGACCCTCGGTGAATGCAGCTCACGCCTGCGGCGGGTGTCGCTGCGCGTGCTGGCTGCGCTGCACCTCGGCCTGTCCCCGCTGCTCTTCCTGCAGGCGGTGACGAGCATGGCAGGGATCGAGGGCGCCTCGCGCAAGCTGACAAGTGCGCTGCCGGACCACGGTGGCGGCCACGTCGTGCTGGTGCACAGTCCGTTGGAGATTCTGACCTTGTACGCGCCGATGATCCGTCGCAGGGCCGGCGGGGCCGACCTGGCCTCACTCCATCAGCTCTATGCGGGTAGCGCGGACCTGAGCGTGACGCGCGTGGACGCGCGCACGCTTGAGCTACGAGCGACCCCCGGCTACTGCAACCTCGGCATTGAGTGCATCTTTCGCGCGAAGAACGCCACCGTGGAGCACGAGCCCCGTCGCTTTGGGCCGTTCGTGCGCACGGTATCCGAGGCCCGAGACGGCCGACCGGTGGCCGTGCGCTTCGTATTCGACGAGCCGCTCGAGTCGCCGTGCCACTTCTGGCTGAAGTGGGATGGCTCCAAACCGGTGCCATGGCTCCCACCCGAGGT
>JAPPOR010000367.1 GCA_028817905.1 Myxococcales bacterium | reverse complement strand
CCCCCCCCCCCCCCCCCCCCCCCCCACCCCCCCCCCCCCCCCCCCCCCCGCCCCTCATCGTTTACACGCCCCAGCCGGCATACGAGATTTCGCGAAAGAAGTCGTGCGGGAACACGCCATCCCGGTCCCGAGCGAGCCAGTAGTCGTCCGGGAACTTGGAACAGAGCTTCAGGATGGCATCCCGGATGTTCTGCTGATCGGCACTGAGGGAGAAGTCCATGTTTCGACGCCTCGCGCGTCCGAAGGACCACGGTTTCGGCCCGGCGGCGCGCCTGTTCGCCGGTTCTATCACTGGACGGATATCAGTTCAACGTGCGGATTTCCGCATGACGGGTCCGGGAAAGTGGGGTAGGGTGCTCGAGGATCGCGGGCTGCGGTCGGGCGTCGCATGGTTGCTTCCGGAAATAGGCAGGGCCCACTTGCGAGTGTGCGGGTGATCGACCTTACGGGCATGGTGATGGGGCCGTACTGCACCCAGATCATGGCCGATATGGGTGCGGACGTGGTCAAGATCGAGGCCCCGGACGGGGATGGGACGCGTCATATCTCCGTGGGTCCGGCCCGCGGGATGAGCGGCGTGTTCGCCAACATCAACCGCGGCAAGCGCAGCGTCGTACTCGACCTGCGCGCCGCCGCGGGCCGCTCGGCCTTGCGGGCGCTGATCAAGGACGCCGACGTATTCATCCACTCGATGCGCTTCAAAGCGGTCCAGAAGCTGGGCTTCAGCTACGCAGACGTCGCGGCGATCAACCCGGCGATCGTCTACACCAATACCTACGGCTACAGTCGCCGGGGCCCGGAACGGGATCAGCCCGCTTATGACGATACGATTCAGGCGGAGTGTGGCTTGCCGCGCGTGCAGGAGATGCTGACGGGTGATGCCAGCTACGTCGGGACGGTCATGGCCGATAAGATCGCGGGCCTGACCGCCCTGTACGCGACCGTGATGGCGCTTTTTCACCGCGAGCGAACCGGGGAGGGCCAGGAAGTCGAGGTCGGGATGTTCGAGACGATGGCCTCGTTCATGCTTGTGGAACACGCCAACGGTGCGCTGTTTTCCCCCGCCCGCGGTCCCGCCTGCTACCCCCGCGCGGTCGCGCCCAACCGACGACCCTACAGGACGCGGGACGGGTACATCTCCGCGCTCATCTATAACGACAAGCACTGGGCGCTCTTCATCGAAGCGGTGGCGCCTCCCTGGGCCGGCCCGGAGCTGGCCACCCTGGAGCAGCGCGCCCGTCAGATCGACCGCATCTATGGCCTGTTGGCGGAGACCTTTCTGGAGCGCACCACCGACGCCTGGCTGGCGCTGTTCAGACAGCTCGGCATTCCCGCGGCGCCCCTGCGCGCGCCCGACGATCTGTTCGACAATCCGCACCTGGAGGCGATCGGCTTCTTCGAGACCGTCCCGTCCCCGCACGGCCCCGTCCGCTTCCCCGGTGTGCCCACCTGGTTTTCCCGCACGCCTGGGCGCGTTGCCGGCCCCGCCCCCGCACTGGGGGACCACACGCGCGAGGTGATGGAAGAGCTCGGGCTCGAGGGTTCTACCGACGGGTCGTGAGGTCCTCTTGAGCGGATCTGGGTGATCCTTGCCGGCGCTCGGTGATCGAAGAAAACCAATCGGCGCGTCAACTGGTCCCCATGGCGAGCTCAAGCGAGTAGCTCTAGCCAGTTCTCGTCCGGGGAAGTGTGCACCCATCCCAGTCACGGCTGAGCGGCGCCGTTGGCACGGAGGGTGTGGCACAACCCATGCATCTTGAGGGAAGAGCTCAGGAGGTGTGTCATGTTGCGTCACGCGACGAGAATGGGTTGTTTGGCGACCTACACAACGGTACTCGTGCTTTGTAAGGCCCTTGCGGCGCATGCGAGCTGTCCGGCGACGGAGCCCCGGGTTTTGTGGTCCCTTCCCGGCTCCGGCGCCACCGACGTGCCAACAGACGCTGACCTGCTCCTGTTCACGGACAGTGGCCGTCCGGGGACCGTCATGCTGAATGGGGTTTCGCTGGACCCCACGCCCGGCCTACCGGAAGCGTACGATCTCGGTGCACTGTCGGCAGACACCGAGTACACGGTAACGGTGGAGTTGACCCGTTGGGACGGCAGTGCGGCAGCGACCGAATCGTGGTCGTTTGTGACCGCGAGCGAAGACGCCACACCCAGCGCGCGGCCAGAGGTTAGAGTCCTCCAAATGGAGGAGGAGACGTGCAGCGACTGGACTTGTGGCTTCGCGGGCTTGTGCAAGACGCTGGCCTTTGCGAACTCATGTTTTGACACGGGCTTCCCGACGTTGCAGCGCGCCATCGTGCAGGGCTCAGCTGTGGCCTGGATCTACGAAGAACGAACCGGAGATGGCCGCATCGCCCGCACCCTGGTGCCGGCAAAGTGCGGCGACCCGTCGGTACTCACCTGGGCCCCCGATGACGACGACCGGAGCTACCGCGTGTTGGCCGTCGGCGCAGACGGCTCCGTGAGCGAGAGTGAGGCCTTCGAGGGGCCTTTCACGCGCCCCCCCGATCGGCATGACGGCGGCGCCGACTGCACGCTAGCAGCCGGCAACCGGACAGGCGCTCCGGCGTGGAACTCGCTGCTAGCGGTTGGCCTGTTGGTCGTGCGCCGTCGAAGGGCGCGCTCGCGAAGGTGCTCCTCAGTGTCCCTGGCGGCGTGGAGCCCTGGGTCGCGGCGGTAGGCCGGTGTGTTGAGTGAGGGCCCGAGCGCGGCCCGAGACCGTGGCGGAACTTTCGGACGGACTTTCATGAGCCCGGTTGTCCACTCTCGGGATAGCGCTGGGTGCTGGTTGCTCGAGTTCTTGAGTTCGGTCCCAGGCGGCTTGCCAGCTTGAGGTGCGGGCCGGACGGCTCGACCGGACCCAAATCACCCTTGTCACGTTGCGCCGCCGCTGCCCGCTGCTGCCCGCTGCTGGGCCCTCTGCCTACCCCCCAAAGGCCGGTGCCCAACCTGGTCCCGGGCAGGCCCTTTCGGCACGGCACGCCACACTCACGGCGAAAACCCGGCTCTCTCAGCCCCTCAGGCGGCCACCGGATGCTTCTTCGCGGGCTTCGTCAAATCCTGCGCCAGTTGCTTGCCCCGTAGCCAGGCGCGGCCGCGGGCCTCGGCCTGGGCCTCCATGTGCTCGGGGGTTCCGAGGGCGGTGGCGTAGGGGAGGCGTTGCTGGGTGAGGGCCGTTAGGAAGGCTTCGCTGTTCAGGCCGAGCTCGCTCAGGATGGTAGGGGGGCATCCGCGGATGCGACCGTTGGCCTTGGCATGCATGGCGCGACCCACCCACTCGAGTAGCTTACCGTATGCCCCGAAGTCCATCGGCAAGACGCGCCGACCTGCGGCATCGCGACCCGGATCGGGCTGCATAGCACGTGCGGGCGTTTCCGCGGAAACGTCGCTGGCACCGCGAGCCTCGACTGTGGGGTCGACGGGCAACTGATCGCTGAAGGGCAACAGGTCCTTCGGAGCGGTTTGGGGCCGCTTGTGTCTCTTACACTTGGCGGCGTGCTCTAGCCGGGCCTGAATCGAGGTGAAGTCGGAGCCTTCGAGGCTGTCAGCTACACCCGCGCGAACGGGGTTCAGATCGACGTAGGCCATGCAGGTGAGCAGACCTTCGGTGTCGAGCAGCGCCTGGCTCTTGAAGCGGCCTTCCCAAAAGCGGCCTCTGCAGTCGTCTTCACGGTTGGCGCGACGGGCGACCCACTCGGATAGGCCCCGCATCATCCAACTCAGGTTCCAAAGCCGCTCGCGCCACAGAGTGACCAGCCGGCCCCTTTCCTGCTTGGAAGCGCTGTCGTACTGGGCCTTCGCCATCCGGAACAGCTTGGAGTACCGCTCGACGACTTCCTCCGCATCGAAGCCCTCAGTCCGCTCCCGGTCCACGTGCAGCACCACATGCAGGTGGTTGCTCATCACCGCGTAGGCACACACGTCGATGGCAAACACGGAGCTCAAAACACTCGGTTGCCGGAGGATCAGGGTCGGACCGAGATTGGAAAGATTGGGGCACCATC
>JAPPOR010000994.1 GCA_028817905.1 Myxococcales bacterium | reverse complement strand
CACCTCGGCCAGGGCCTGCGCGATCAGCGAGGCCATCACGCAGATGGTGACGAGCACCAGCATCAGCTCCATGACCGTGAGCCCGGCCTGGCTGCGCTTGCGATCCCGTGGTGGCTTCCGACGCATGGCTCCGGCCCGAGCGGTTGCAATGCCCGTACCGGCGCGCCTCCGCGTCGCCAAGGACTCGGAATTCATGCGCAAATGGTACCGCCCCCCGAGCTCCGATCGCGCATTTGCTGCAAGCCGTCCGCAATCTTTTCCGCGCACGATGTGCGTGCATATGCTCCTCATCACCGGTACCCAAGGAATTCCGGCAACAGAGAAATGTAGCACAAATGACGGAAGCAGCCCGAGCGCCCCGGGCCCCTTGCTTGACAGCCCCCAGGCCCTGGTCTAACCCATCCCACCCTCACACGCGAAAGTGGCGGAATTGGCAGACGCGCAGGATTCAGGTTCCTGTGGGGTAACACCCGTGGAGGTTCAAGTCCTCTCTTTCGCACCCAATGTTCGCAGCCAACCCGATGGGGCAACCCATCGGGTTTGTTGGTGTTTGGGGGCTGAAGAGCCTAGCGGCAGCGGTGCGGAGCGTCGAACTGCGCCGGCCGAGCCGGTCGAAGTGCCGCCCGAATGCCACCCAAAGGACCACGACGGAATGGCTAGGCGCCTCCGCGGAGCCGCCTCGACCTGGGAGATGAACCGGGACAAAGGAACCCTCCGGCGGGTACTGCTCGATCTGCTCCTTCGACTTGAGCAATAGCGGCGTTTGAGCCGCTGCCTGACGATCGGCTCACTCGACACGCTAGTGCAGGCCCAACCCGAACCCGACACTGAGGAGGAACCGGTCGCCATGACCGCATGATCGAAGATGGCGCGGTGGTCAGCCGCTACACCATCTTGACGGACACAACTGGCGATCGGGCCCTCAAGTCGCGCGCATGAACTCTCTGAGAAAGGAAATGTACTTGGGATCGTGGCCCGCGAATATCGTTGCGCCACCTAACATATAGGCCCTGGCGAGTTCCTGTTTTGCCGGCTCCATATTGCCGAGTTCGAATTCGGATTGCCCCCAACGAAGATGATAGAAGGGCTCATCCATGCCACCGGCGCATAGCAGCGAACTCTGGAAGAAGTGTCTCGCAGCCTCGAACGCGCCGAGCAAGAAATGACAATCGCCGATCGCCCCCAAGATCCACGAAGAAGCTTCCCAGTCTTCGAAGGGCTCCGGAAGTAGATTCAGGGCGTGCCTATATTCCTCAAGCGCCTCTTCGAAACGCGCGGCCTCGCACAGAACGTTGCCGGACTCTGTCTTCTCGACAATCTTGTTGTGCAGATCGTCGGGTATCTCTCGTGTCATGTCCAAGACCAGCGTGATGTAGGAGCTTCTACGGAGGCCAGGATCCCCGCCAACGGAACGGTCTTCTGTACGTCTGACCGAGCTGCGCGCCATTGGACGCGTTCATGGGACCATATTCAAACCGATAATTGTCTGGATTGAGCATGAACTGGCGGGCTTGCGCGGAGCGTGGGCCAAACTTATACCCAACCTTGTTCCACCACGTGACGGCATCTTCAATATGTCCCATGTGGATATCACCGTCGAATGGAAGCCACCTCTCCGCGCCTTTCTGGTTGATCGGAACGCGGACTTGGCGCGCTCCCTTCGAGATCCGTGCGGTTCCCTCGCCGATGGACCGCTCGAAGACCTTCTGGCCGGTCCGACTGAACTTGCTCGGTGTGCGGCCCACTGCTGCCAAACGGCACAGGCCACCGTTGTGCGTAAGAATTGCGGGATCATCGAGAAAGTAGTTGTGATTTCCCTCGACTTCTAAGTTGAAGACCCGAACATCGCCCATGCGCTCTTCCCGGCCCGTGACGGTGACCAGATGCCCTTCCCAGATCAGGATCTCGTCGCCTATCTCGAGGGCCGCCGCAGGGACCCATCGTTCGCCGGCCGGCATATAGAACGGATGCTCAGGCGTGGCCTCCACTGTCGCCGCGCCGAACGTGAGGACAATCACCACCGCAGCGATCCGCGAAAACAGACCGTCGACGGTTCTGGTTTCCGGCTGGCGGGTTTGTTCGTTGTAGCTCCAAACCTCATCGCCGACAGCAATAGACTCGATCGGCCGTTCGCCGTCCTTGGTAAGGACCGGCGTCCCCTTTGCGAAGCTGCTGCAGCCGCCGCTGCCAAGCGCACGCCCGATACGTCTGAGGCCTCCAGTCGCCGACGTCCGGACCCGCCTGAGGCCGGCGTTGAGGCTTCGCTTCATCGCCTGCCCGGCGGAAGTCTTCAAAGCCCGGCTCACAGCTTGCCCTGCGCCGGCGAAGAGAACCCCTGTGACGACGCCCAGAGCGAAGGATTTCGCTATCTCCTCGGCACTGCCGCCGCTCATTGCGGTGAACGCCGTGCTCTCCACTCCGCCCAGCACGCCGAAGGCTGCCAGCGTTCCCGCCGTCCCGAGCCCGGCGGCAGCGACACTTGCACCTGCCGCGCCGCCAAGCCCGCCAATCACAGCGCCGCCCGCCAAGCCCGCCCAGGTCTTGCCTGACTTCCAGTCCCAGTGCGCCGGGTTGAAGTCGTGGTTCACTGCGGCCGCGCCCGAGTACGCGCCGATGATTGCACCGACGACCACAGCAATGAGGAAGGCGAAGTCGCCGTTAGGGTCGTAGTAGTCTTCCGGATCGTCTTCGTCAGAGACGTAGGGGCTGGCGAACTGCCAGTCAGGATCCGGCGTCAGGAAGCGGCCGAGGTCGGGGTCGTAATACCGGCCACCGAAATAGTAGAGGCCGACGCCCTCGTCGAACTCCTTGCCGGAGTACTTGCTGCGGGACTGGTCCGTTCCCGAGCTCGCACCTTCATTGACTGACCCCTGGGGCTGGTAGGCGATACGCGTCACCTCGTTGCCAGCACCGTCGGTGACCAACGTTGTGCTTAGCGCCTCGTCCTGGTGGAAGTAGCTGGTACCCACCACGGGGACTCCAGCGCCGTTTGCGCCAGGCGTCAGTTCAGCAAGGGCGCTGCGAGTACCATTCGTCAAGAGGAAGGCCGCGCCCAAAGCCACGACGGCGGACTTGCGAAAGACGGCCCCTGGTCCGACGCGACCGGACCCCCGCCGTGACCAGCCTCTCCGCCGTCTGCTGCCCATGAATATCATGAGCAGGTAGACCAGAACCGGAAGAACCGCAGCCGCGTGAGCGATCCACGTTCGCTGCCAGGGCCGCGCTGCGATGAAGGTCTGAACGAGGTGCCAGGCCCTATGGCAAAGGAGCGGCAGGCCATCATCTAAGAGCATGCCTGACGTCATGGCATGCGTCGCAGCTTGAATCTGCCCGGGTGACGCCTGGGTAGTGACCGACGCGAGCTGTCCGCCGGGCCCATAGAGATACTTCGTGTGGATGACCTTGCCGTTGACTTGCGTCACCTCGTAGTGGGGGCTGACGTACCAAGTCGTCGACTGGGACGTGTTTGGCAGGACCACCACTAGCTTCTTGATGCGCTCGTTTTCGCCGTCGTATACGACCTGTTCGGCGATCGAGCCTGAAGCGCGGCTCCCGTCGCTGTACGCGGCAACGAGGTTGTTTTCGGCGTCATAGACGTATTGGCGCGCGGTATCGCCCGAGCCATTCGAATTCACCGGGCGGGTCAACATGTTGCCGTTCACGTCATAGGTCACATTGCTGGGGCCCACCCCGGTCAGCTGGTTCGCCTTCGTGATGGAATAGCGATAGTCCACCACGCTCCCAGAGCTCTTGGATCTGATGTTCCCGTTTAGGTCGTAGCCGTAGGTGATGGCGTGATAGGGCCCGCTCGCCGTGAGAAGTCGTCCCCGCGAGTCGTGGGTGAAGGTCTGGGAATGCGTAGGAACGAGATTGTCCGTGACGCCCAGCAGTTTGTTGGCAGCGTTCCAACTATAGCTGTAGTCCAGGAAGGTGGTTGTGGGGGCGTCGCTCGGACCCTTGTAGGTTTTGGCGGTTCTTCGCCGCCCGTTGGTCTTGTTGAAGGTGTAGTCAGAGCGCACCCCGTTCCCGTACGCAACGCTTTGTGCTTGCCCGAGAGCGTTGTAGTCCGTAAAGGTGGCGTAGGTCTTCGCAGGCTGGAGGCCGGAAGTGCCCATCTCACGCATGCTGACCGCTGAGACATGGCCCTCCAGCGTATAGGTCCGGGTCAACACGCTGCCGTCGGGGTATGTATAGGTATCCGGTTCGCCCGTTGGGTGATAGGTCGCCTGAAAGGCAAAGGACGCAATGGGTGGGCTCAGGAGGGCGCCAAAGGAAACGGTGGTCGTCGTAGTGTTCCCGTAAGCATCGTAAGCGAAGATCGAGGACACCACTTCGCTTGCCCTCGTGGTGCCGCTACCATTGTACTTGGTGGTCGAGCTGAGGCGTCCCTTGTTGTTTACTTGCTGCGGATTGTCATAGCTGTAGGTGACGACGGACTCGGTCGACTGAGTCGACGTCAGCACCGTCTTCCTCGTCGGACGGTTCAGCGCGTCGTACGTGAAGACCAGCCTCTGTCCCTTTTCGTCGAGCCTGGTGAGCAGGTTGCCATTGGGGTCGTAGCTTAGGGTCATAGTCCCGCGGCTAGGCATCGACACCGTTAGCATCCGACCGAGAGAATCGTAGGTATAGGTGGTGACCATCCCCAAGGGGTCAGTCGTGGTCGTCACCTGCCCCAGCAAATCATAGGTATGGGTGGTCGTGCCGCCATCCGCGGTGATCCGCTTCATGGTCTCACCCCGACTGCTGAGATACTCCTGATGCTGCACAGTCTCGCTTCCGTTCGTAGGTGCGGCCGGCGAGGGGATGGTCCGAGTCACCTTGCGGTCGGCGTTCGAGCCCAACTGTCCGAAGGCGTAGTTGAACGTAGCCGCCGCCCCGTCCGGATATGTGCTCGCGCGTGGTAGGTAGCGCTTGCTATAGGTCTTCTGGACGTACTTGGCTGCCGTCTGCACGTGGTGCGGAACCGCCTCCTTCCAAACCCGACCGGCGCTGTCGAACTGGGTTTCAGTCACGACTAGGCCATCCTTCGCCTCGGGATTCGGTACTACGATCTTGAAGGTCCGACCGAGGCCATCGATATGGTGCCTTTCCTTGTACCAAAGCGCCTCGTTGCTCCAGGTCGTACGCTCTGATTTGCCGACCATGATCCGGCCGGTACTGGGGCCGTTGAGGTAAGTGAAGTATTTCAAGGCAACGGATGCGCCCTCCGGATTCGGCCCATACACCGCTGTGACGCGGCCGAAGCCATCGATCTGCCGGGACAGCGTGTTGTCGTTCGGACCGGTGGAGGTCAGCTGCTCGCCAAAGTTCGCCTCGTAGCGGGCGCTTCTCCTCAACGCCGGGCTTTGGGTGGGATCGGTCGCGCTGGTATAGCAGGACTTCACACCAACCACCGGGTCGCCAAACACCTCGTCGGTACAGCTGACGGCGCCTTCAGGAAAGAGGCGATAGTACCAGGACGAGCCGGCGCCATACTTGACAAGGCGAGTTCCGCTTAGGTTGCATGTTCCGTTTTGGGTGGCGCACTTCTCCCAAGCAAGCCCCCCCGGCGGCGGGCTTGTCACGCTCACGGGAAACGTATTGTAGGTGGCGTCGTACGTGGTCAGCGTGGTGTTCCCCCGCGGGTCGGTGGTGGCGACGATGTTTCCATAGGAGTCCGGCGTACGTGTCGTCACGATCCAAGATCCCGAGCCCGACGAAGCACTGTAAAGGTACTGTCGAGTGACCCTTAGGTTGCGCGCATCGTCATACGCGAGCTGGAACCATCTCACGTCCGTATCTCTGTGCCAGTCCGCGAAGTCCTGGCAGCTCTTCTGGTCCCCGCTAGATTTCACCCCGGTTGGATAGCCCAGCCTCCAAGCACTGGTCGACGCTTCGTTGACATATTGCGTGCAGGTGTAGACGACCGGATCGCCTGCCGCGCGGTCACCGTGGTCTGTGACCATGGTGACGTTGCCATAGGCGTCGTAGGTGTAGTCCTTGGCCAGCGCATAGTCGACCGCTGTACCGGTATGTTGGGAGCTCGTCTCGCTCTCACGCGTCACTTGGTACACGAGCGGCCGTGAGTTGGAGGATGTGTAGGTGTTGCTCGTCGCTTGAAGCAAACTGTTGGTGCTGGTGTCTCGCGTCTCTGTTCCCTGGATCCCGCCGGTCTTGGGGAAGTCGAGGTTGTGGATCGTGGTCGTCGTCAGGCCGGACCCTAGATCAGTCAGATTCACCTTTCTGAACCCGAGCCAACCACGGCCGTTGCGGTCCGTCAGCGCTCCCTCATAGGTATGGTTGAAGGTGTAGCGGTGTGATCCGTCGTTGCTATTCGGGCGCCCGTCGCCGATCTCATGCCGGCTGACAACGTGCATGGCGTTCTGCACGTCGACGAGAGGATACGTGGCGCTGGTCCCCTTGATGTAAACCGACGGATCTGTGAGGGGCTTGTATGTGACTTCAGTCTTGCCACCGACGCCGTTGGTCACTGACGCAAGACGCGCCGGTGACGATCTGTTGACGTAGAACTTGTAGCCGCCACCAGCAGAGCTAGCAGGAATGACGAGGATGTCAGTGACCCCGTCACCGTTAAAGTCGCCTAGGTGGTACTGCTCGCCGGTCGACGGCCAGCTGCCGGCCCACATCACTTTGCCGAAGGGATCCGAGACCCCGTTGGAAGTGTAGAACCTGTATCCGCCGTTGAGGGGGATGACTAGGATATCGGTCATCCCGTTGCCATTGAAGTCACCAAACTGATAGCGCTCGCCGAATGACGGCCATCGGCCGCTCCAGGTCAACGACGACAAGGGATCTGCGGCTCCGTTCGATATGTAGAATTCGTAGCCTTCCCATCCCGGGTTCACCAGGATGTCGGTCATCCCGTCGCCGTTGAAGTCCCCCAGGCGGTACTGCTGTTCGTTGGGGGTACTGCCGCTCCAGTTAGCGGAGGCAAACGGATCGGAGACGCCGTTCGAAAGATGGAAGTCGTAGGTGTTGCGCTCATCTTTGTGAAGAGCGACGACCCAGATATCGGTCATTCCATCACCGTTGAAGTCGCCGAGGTAGTAGTGCTCGCTGGTCGATGGCGAGCTACCGGTCCATGTCGGGGTGGCGAACGGATCAGATGCACCGCTTGAGATATAGAACTTGTAGCCACCACCAGCAGAGCTAGCAGGAATGACGAGGATGTCAGTGACCCCGTCGCCGTTGAAGTCGCCTAGGTGGTACTGCTCGCCGGTCGACGGCCAGCTGCCGGACCATGTCACTTTGTCGAAGGGGTCGGAGGCTCCCTTCGAAATGTAGAACTTGTATCCGCCGCCGAGGGGGACGACTAAAATGTCGGTCATCCCGTCACCGTTGAAGTCGCCTAGGTAGTACTTTTCGCCGGTCGACGGCCAGCTGCCGGACCACCGTGTGCTGGAGAGCGGGTTTGCCGCGCTACCGTCCCAACCAAACGACGTGGCGTTCAGACAGGCGTTCCGCGCATCGCATTCCTGAACGCTTTGCAACAGACTGTCCCCCCCCGCAGCGCTGTACGAATAGGCGAGGTTGTAGGACTTGACGAGATGAGGTCCCACAAAGGTCTGGACGCTCTTTAGCCGCTTCGCCCTGACTTGCCGCGATCCAGCGATGAAGTTGGTTGGTGAGTCCGTCCGCCCCTCGTACGCAAAGGCTACTGACCGCTGGGCATCTATCTTCGTATGTTCGTTCCCGGTGTAGCTGACCTTCTTGACGAGGTAGTTGCCGTCGTCCTGGTTCTCGTCGTACTCCGTTTGCACATAGTTGCCGTTGAGGTCGGTGGTTCTGTGCAGGGCCCAGATCAGGACAGAGCTCTTCCCTTGCGCCTCGATGCGCGAATCGTCGGTTGTGCCGTAGACCTGCTGAATGCCCTTTTTGCTGATGACGGTGAAAGAACACGGGCCGCTCCCGCATCGGCCGTGCGAAACGACCCGCGCCCATGACTCGCGCTCGGTATGGTAGACTGCACCATCCGCGCCGTAGAACGATTGCTCGATCGCTACGCTTCGGTTGGTTGGGCCCGAGCCCACTGTGTACGCGAACACGATGTTTCCGTGAGGACTCCTGAAGACCCATGGGTGCGTCTTGTATGTGCCCACGGTCCAGGATTCTCCCGGCTCGATGGAGGCGGCGTAGCCTCTGTCTACTTCCTCTCCTTGATAGTTGACCCAGTATGGTCTGACTGCATATGGAAGATGGTTCACGAAGTCGACCGTGATCGGCGTGTCAGAATCAACGCTCTTCAGGCCGTCACTCGTCGCGATCAAGCGAGCGCCGTCCAAGCAGAAACGATCGCCGCCGTTGAACTCAACGCCACCCCTGACACCATCCTGGGCCATCGTTCGCGGACATCGGGTGATCGCTGACACGCCTGAGAGGCCGAAACCCATGCCGGCAACGCCGTTCCCCCTTTGGCTGCTATAGGTCAACGATAGGTTCGGCTCCACGCCGTTGGTTCCGGGCGGGACTTCAATGGGAATCACATAGTTCGCAGCGCCGTTTCCGTCGACGGAAAACGTGCCATCCGTGACGCCCGCCACTACCGACGGTTGGGCGTGCTGCGGTGTGAGCTGTGGCGGGTTCTTTGGGGGTCGCGGCGGCTGCGCCGCTTTACAGGCGAACCCTGTGAGATACAGGCCCAAGCCCAGTGTCAGACGTGTCAGTACGTGGTTCATGATGTCCTCGCTCAGGGTCGACAGCTGAAATCTCGCCCACAGGCACCTTGAAGAGGGGCTGAAGCAACCCCACTAGTCGCGCCTACATCCCGCTCCAGCGAATATCGTGATCGAAGCGACCACCGCAGCGGCGGGGAATTCTGACGCCGCGTTCTTCTTCTGGTCAACGAGGCACGTTCGCTCAGTACTCACTGCGGGGCGCATCGTGGCTAGCTGCAATGCTGACGAACCTCAGCCGATCCGGTCAGTCCACATACCGCCGGTGCCACGTGGTCCACGGGGCGACAACTGGCCCTTACATGTGCCTACTGAACATGAGGCATGAAGCCGCTATCTGTTAACGCAACCGACCGCAACAGCGGCGTCTACATCGCTCAGCCATACTTCATTGCCTCGGCTAGCCGTGCGCGGTTTTCGTCGAAGTACGCGGCTAGCATGATGCATTCGCGGAGGAGCTTGGGCGTCAGCGGGCCGATGTCCTTGCATACTCGGTCGAGGCTCTTTCCATCAAAGCCAAGCACGACGGTGGAGCCTGTGTGGTGGCACCACCGCTCGTGGAGCTTCTCGATTCGCTCCGGCGGTTCCTGGAGTTCGATCACGACATCGATGACACACCTGCCGTCGTTGAACATCTGAAAGGCGCGGGCCGCAAGCTCGCCGTCTGTGACGCGGCGATAGCGATCCACCTCGGGAAGGTGGAAGAGGTGCTTCCCATCAACGAGGACCGGCTCGAGCTCAGCGCCTTCCATTCGGCGGATCGTCGAGACGCTGACACCGATTCTGCGCGCCGCCTGAGCGCGTGTCAGTAACACCTCGCCTTCACATCTAGACGGCTCAGCCTGGATTTCTGCGGACATTCGCAACCTCCCTGATCGCGGCGTCGGTGACAGCTGCCAACGACACCTTGAGTCGACTCGGCCCGTGTCTGCAACCCATCGGTCGGGCGTGCGTATCGTCCATACAGCGATAGTGTTCAGGTCATGACGACTACTGTCAGTTGGTGGAGGAGCAACGTGACAAAACGCAAGCGCAAGAGCCGTTCGGAGAGATGGGAGGACCTAACGCGAACCGACGTCGAAGCAGTCCTCCGCAGTGACTTTCGGCTTAGCCTGGAGGGCTTCTGGAGCTGGCTCGCGAACAACGGCGGGGTGGACGGGCTCAGCGGCGCTCACACCGACGTGATGGAGCAGGCAATCGGTCACTTCCAAAGCTGCACCGAGCAGAAGAGTTGCAGAGTCTGCGCGGTCTGGACGGCGGTCCTGATGTGCTGGAAAGCCGCTGGCCAGCAGCACCACGAGATGGCGTCAACCGTCGAAGCCCTCTCCGTGCTCCGTCGCGACATCGAAAGGCTGCTGGACAGGCTGTTCGACCAAGAGAAGGGCCAATACGTTGAGGCCCTTCGAGGCCTGACCGAGGACGTCAGTGGAAACCGAGACCTCACTCTATTGCCCGCATTCTATCGCGAGGGGTTTGTGCATGCGCCCCGGCGATTTCTGCTGTCAGCCCGGCTGATGCAAGACGAGGCGGCCGCGATGGAACGGGCGATTTGCCGGAGCCTCGAACCCGCGGTGACGGCCAAGCTCTACGGCAAGGACGGCGAACTGCTCCGTGCCCAGGTCTCGGCGCATCTCAAGGAAGCTGGCTTCACCTACTGGGAGATCGCTGAAGTCCTTTCCGAGTCGGAGACCGAGCACGAGATCGAGCGAAGGGTGAGGCTGGAACACGGGAAGGGCGTGTCGGAGGAGTTCCTGCGGACGTGTGTCGCCGACGCTCGAAGGGATTCTCGAACAAAGGCCACGGGTGCGATCAGCAGGCGGGTGCGCAGATACAAGGCAGCGCGCAGGCAGATCCTGGCCTAGGCGGACAGGGCAGGGTACCCCGTCCGTGCCCATGCTTGTTTCAGCGGCAGGCTGGTAGTCGTTCGCGGTAATGACGAATGACGAACCGTTGCTACTGCTTAGCGAAGTCGCGGCCTACACCCGGGCGCCGGTTAGCTCAGTTCGCCACTGGGTGCGCACTGGCCAGCTCGCGAGCCTCAAGGTCGGGAAACGACACTTGGTCAAACAGACCGACCTGAAGCGCTTTCTCGATGAGCGTCGCGTGCACCCGCCGAAGGAAGGCGAGTAGGGGATGGCCGCTCCCCAACTGCTACATGGGCCGCTCCACGCCGCGGCGATCGCATACGCGAGGCGCGGCTGGAAGGTGCACCCACTCCAGCCGCAGTCCAAGAAACCGGCGAGCTCCCACGGCTTCAAGGACGCAACGACAAGCCTCGCCAAGATCGGTCGTTGGTGGCGGTCGAATGCAGGCTTCAACGTGGGTGTCGCGACGGGTGAGGGCTCGGGAGTGTTCGTGCTCGACGTCGACCCTGGCGGCGAGTGTGCGCTTTCTGGGCTGGAGGCGGCTTCCGACACGCTACCTCGGACGGTAGAGGCATCGACCGGTCGCAAAGATGGTCGGCATCTGTACTTCGCGTATCCAGGTGTGCGCGTCGCTTGTAGCAGCGGCGCACTCGGCCGCGGGCTGGACGTTCGTGGCGATGGTGGCTACGTCGTGGTGCCTCCCAGTGTCCACCCGAACGGGAGAAGGTACTCCTGGGCTGCGGGACGAGGTCCGGGAGAGATCGACTTGGCACATGCGCCGTCCCGGCTCCTGACCTTGGTCGCGCCGGCCCAGTCAGCATCGGCGTACGGAAGTGGGGCACTGCGGAACGCTCGCGACCTGATCCTTTCCTCGCTGCGCGGATCACGCAACACCACGACGTTTAGGCAGGCTGTCGCGATCTTCGAGCTGGTAGAGGGAGGCGAGATCGACGAAGCGGAGGCGACAGCCGTGTTGCACAAGGCGGCCTTGGGCACGGGCTTGCCCAAGCAGGAGGTCGACGGGGTGTTGCGGGGCGCGCGCGATAGGGTGCGAGGCAAGCCTAGACGGCGCCCTTCGCGAACCCGAAGGACCGAGCGCAACAAGCAACTGTCCGACCTGGGCAATGCCGAACGATTGGTCGAGAAACACGGTGACGATCTACGGTACTGCGCCCTACTCGGCGGCTGGTACGTTTGGGACGGCAAGCGGTGGGTGGGGGACGAAACCGGTGAGGTCTACCGACGTGCCAAGAGGACGGTTCGCTCGATCTACAGCGAGGCGTCCACCGCCACAGAGGAGGAAACGCGCAAGGCGATCGCGAAACACGCGTTGGCCTCCGAGCGCGCCTCGCGGATCGACGCGATGGTGCGCCTCGCACAGTCGGAAGAGACAGTGGCCACACCTCACGATGCATTCGACCGCGAGCCTCTTTGAGGTGAGCGACCGCCAGGTCATTGCGGGCATCGAGATCATCAGGACTGGCCGCCAGCTTCTCTTTGCTACTACGAAGCCGGTACTCGTAGTAGCCCTCGCCGTGCTGGGCGAACTGCCCGGTGATCAGGTCGAAGAGTCCGGTCCCACGGATGGCGATCTCATCGCGCATCGTGTCCGAATCCCAGATACACGCGAGCGTGGGTGTAGTGAAGACCCACACAAGGAGAACTGCGACTGCCCCCCGAACACGCATATCCGAAAGTATAGCCCTCGCCATGCTCCGAACGGTCAGCTCTGTGGTCGCTGCCTTCCACCAACGACTGAGAGGACTTGCCACCAAAGCCCGACGTGTAGGACCCACGGAAGGAGCAAATGCCGCCAGGGGAACGGTGGCACCCAGGTAACGGTGAGATCGGCATCCGCTTCGCTGACGCCGCGCCAGCCGCTTCCCCACGAGTTCGTCGCACCCGTAGCTCCAGTCTGCGGCCTGGCCGCCCGTACTGGACACCCGGCATTTGGTCCGATCCTGCAGGCGGTTCCGCCAACCTCGCCTGCAAGTCGATCGCCTTCTCGCGGACCGGGAGCTCCTCGAAAGCTACAGGTGCTGGACGCCGTGGAGAAAGCCGGCTAGCTGGTCAGTCGTAGATCGGCCGGAAGCGGCATCGGTCTGATCCGATATCGAGCCCATTCAATCCGTCGTCTCCCGGCAGGAGGTGGGCTCCGGCCAGGTCACACTCAACCTCGATTCTGCTCGGATCTGTGCCGTAGGGTAGGTTCCAAAGGAGCCACCAGCCCTCCCCGTCGCTGATGCAGAACTGGTCCGCGGGCCCGGTCAGACCGATGACACGGCGCCAGTCCTGCTTCACCTCGCGCGGTGCTACGAAGCGCCCCTCAGCATCCGTGTGCACCTCAAGGAGATGGTCACCGACGCACGGCTTGGAGAGAAACTTCAGAGCTCCGAACCTGACCGATCTCCCAGCGACCGGCACGCCCGTATCCACCACGCTGCCAGCGATCACCTGAGGCCAGATCCGTTCGTAGACGTTGAACCACCAGTAGGCGCCGCCACCACTTGGCCCTACGACACAGAGGAGGACCACCAGCGCTGATATGCCACTGCCACCTGGTGTCTGGCCTCGGTCGCTATGTTCCCGTCCGCTGACGCATCGATCGTAGCACAGCGCGGAACACCCGTGCGGGCTCGACAAAGGCGAGGAGACGGAGATCCGGCTATCATACTCTTCGGGGTTCAGCGCGATGGAGCGAAAGAGGGGACCGGCTGGTGCCTTGGCCTGGCAGAGTCGGGCAGGCGGCCAATGAGTACACAGGAGTCGGCAACCCTCGGCCGGCGGTACAGTCAGGCGCAGCGCACAGTCCGGGCGCGTTCTCACGCCTGCACGTTCCGACCGTCCCCGACAAGGACAGTCATCGTGTTTAGCCCTCTGCACTCAGCGGCTCGACGCTCTAGCAACCTGGTACACGAGCTCGCGTACCTACTGCATGACCATGAGCTCAGCAGGTTGCAGCAGATCGACGGGATGTCTTTCCTCGCATGCGACGCCTCGCAGGTGGAAGAAGCGGACTGGCGGTGCGGCTGGCCGTTGCTACCAAGGGCGCTGCTGCTGAAGCTGGTTCGACAGCGCTGCGGGCCGACCAGGATCGCCGAGGTTGAACGTCAGCAAGCCAGATGGCTACCTGGCCCGTCAACGTAACCAGCGTTCGGAAGCAGGAGGGAAGATGACGGCGGACGACGAGATGGCTGAGTTCTGTGTCGTAGAAGCGCGACACGGTGTGGTGCGAATCAACGACTGGCATTGGCCCCACGACTGTCACGAGTTCGATCTCCTGTCCATGACGCTCCGGTACGGACAACAAGGTTCGCTCGACTCCGAAGACCCCGATGACTGGTACAAGTGGGAGATTTCCAAGCTCCGCGTCCACGAGGGGCACCTGGAGCACTGGGTTGACGAGGAGAAGTGGGCCGCCAGTCGCGAGAGTTTGGAGGACTGGGTTCGCCGCTCCGAACAAGCTCACATCATGGCCCCTGAGCTCAAGAAGTACAGCGACCCAAATGAAGCCGTGAATGCGCTGCGCGAGTTCGACAAGACGCGGCCTGGGTGGACACGGGTGCGCGAGGACTTCGGTGCTGCTGCCATTGCCTACGCCAGACAACACGGGCTCCCCCTGAAGGGATGACGGAAGACATTCGACTACGTACGGACCTGGCCTTGCGGCGCGATGGGTTCTTGCTCGAGTACTACATCATGTGCAGCGTAGGCGAGTGCCACGGTGGTCAGGCTCGTGGATCTTCCCCGCACGGGGTGAGCATGCGACGGCACACAGCGACGAACTTGCGGCCGACACCGTACTAGGGAGCGTAGGTGAACGCTGACACCTTGGTGACGCTGCCATCCGCAAACCTGACCTCGCACATCCGCAAAATCCTGAGAAAGAAGAGAGCATGGGCCATCGCGCGCCCGCGCTGCTCAGCGACCCGGCACTCGGTACCCCTCGTTCGCGAGCACGCTCGCGAAACTCGTCGGCATCGAAAGGATCGCCAACCGAATAGGAGTCGCAGAGGTCATCGACCTTCGCCGCATCGATCTCCCCACGAACCGAAGACAGTCCTTGGAACCCCGTTAGACTGGCAAAGAGAAGGAGTCCGAAACACCCGGTGAGGATCCGAGCGCTCTTGCGCCGCTCCTTCTGCAACGAATAGCGGGCGAACGGATACACGACGAACAGTGTCCCGACCGCCCAACAGAGATGGTGTGCGAGGTGCCCCACGCTACCGACGCCCCCGGCGAACCACCTGGTCTGCCAGCTCCCCCAACGTCAGGCCTCTGAACCCAGTCAGGCCGGCACCGGTGACTCGCACTGAAATCATGGTATACGGATGGCGTACTCGCCTGAGTGGGCGGCAAACGCCATCTGCTGCACGGTGATCGCCATCTTGATCTCAGGATCACTCAGATACGCAAGCGACTCGTGGAGCGACTGGGGAAACCGCTCCTCGAGTAGCCGCCCCACGCGGTCGTACCGACCACACGAAGTCGCTTGAAGGTCGGACCCCGGCGCACCCGTACCGGCGTCGATGAGCTTGTAGTCGTTGGCAACCCAGACCGCCCCATGTTCCGGGTGCCGAAGCGCGTTGCTGGTTGGCGTGGGTTCGATGACGACCATCTCACCGCGAGACGCACCCGTCACGAGCAGCAGGCTGTCGCTGGCAACCGGCGTTTCGGCCAAGCGACGGACCGCCTCGTCGAAAGTGCTGCATGTCTCGAACACGTCACGAATCAAGAAGACCACAGGAAGTGCGACCGTCGGCGGCGCTTCACTCAGTACGGCGTTGAGTGTGATCGCGAACCGACCCGGTGCGACGCCCGAAAGCGCACCAATGAAGCCGGGCCAACCGACGGTGATGAAACTACCCGCTCCACAACCCTCAAACCGGGAAACCATCGTGCCATGGTTGAGGAGGCGGTTCTCCGTCCACCAGTTCAGATTCCTGGCATGAACCGGACCGTCTTTGGTGTCGAATGCCATGGCCGTGCAGCCCCAGGCGAACTTCAAGGCGTCGTAGTAGAGGTTCGCGACAGCAATGCTCCGAAACGGCATGCCTAGCTGGCCCGCGATCCCCTCCATCTCCTCTACGAACCGCGCAGGCACAACGTCGCGAGCGGCCTGTTCCGCAAGCGCAGCTAGCTCATCGCCCGCTCCAAGGTCGCGTAGGTATGCCTTGACGAGCGACCTGGACAGTCGCCGTTGCGACCACGTCAATCGCCATCGTTCACCCGGCGCATGCGCAAGGTTGACTGCTGTTTCGCCCCTGGTCCGCTTCATCTACTTCGGTGCAGCACCTCGAGTCTACCCTGGATGGCTCAAATCGGCACGGACCAGCCAGTCGGCGTCCATCTCTCCGCTGTGACCACTGGCACTTGTGGGCGCCAGTGGGGCCGATGCCAACCTGGCTCAACAACACGGAGAACCGTTGCGGGTCGCTGACAGTACGTTAGCCTCTCACTCCCACCCAAGAGGTTGACCATGAACACGCAGCTCAGGGGGTTTATCGATGCCTTGTACGCGGACGGGGTCGCGCACGACGCGTCGCATCCAGACCGGCTCCTCAGGCGCCGCAATCTCGAGCCCGCCACAGCCGAACTGCTGAGCTTCATCCTGCGGACCGCCGGCGCCCGCCACGTGGTCGAGATCGGTACGGCCAATGGCTATTCAACCATCTGGCTTGCGGATGCGGTCGCCGATACGGACGG
Organism: Myxococcales bacterium; assembly: GCA_028817905.1. Taxonomy (GTDB): domain Bacteria; phylum Myxococcota_A; class Polyangia; order Polyangiales; family JAFGIB01; genus JAPPOR01. The sequence goes on along the minus strand of JAPPOR010000994.1, from coordinate 5,330 downwards.
GCACATCGTAAGCGTGGACGCGGCCACGCATGATGAGGCACGCGAAAACCTTGCTCGCGCGGACGGGGTCCAGCCCGGCCTCGCGGAGCGGGTGGAGTTCCGGCAGCAGGACGGCGGTGCGCACCTCGCGCAACTCGCCGATCACAGTGTGGACTTGCTCTTTCTCGACGCGGAGCGAGTCGAGTACCCGGGGTGGTGGCCGCATCCGGTTCGCGTTCTGCGCCCAGGAGCCGTGCTCGCGGTCGACAACGTGCTTTCGCACGCGGACGAGGTCGCTCCACTGCTTTCCCTGTTGGCCCAGGAAGCGGCACTGGTCCAGGCCACCGTCGCAGTGGGCAAGGGCCTGCATCTGGCGTGGAACCGCGCTGGGAAGCATGGTCCGGACGAGCGCGTGGCGTAGCTTCTCGGATCCGGGCGCTCATCATTTCCCGTGATTCCGTGGGATTGCTTGCTTGTAACTGAACTAATAAACAGTATACATGAGGCATGCTGGATGGCGACATCGATCCATGCCCTTCCGATGCTGGGCCCGACGTCCCGGAGGACCTCGACGGGCTCGAAGACGCGCTGACGCACTTGGCGGCTCACCTCAATGCTGCCGAGCACCGGTTCCTGGTGCTCCTCGAGCGCTTCGATCGCACCGAGGGCAATCTGGGCGACGGGCTTAAGAGCACCGCGCACTGGCTCAACTGGAAATGCGGCATCGCCTTGGGGGCCGCACGTGAACGGGTGCGCGTCGCCCGCGCCTTGCCGAACCTGCCGCAAATCAGTGAAGCCTTTGCGCGTGGCGAGCTCAGCTACAGCAAGGTGCGCGCGATGACACGCGTCGCCACACCGGACAACGAAGACTACCTGATGATGATCGCGCAGCACGGCACAGCCTCCCATCTAGAGCACCTCATCCGTGGCTACCGGCGCGTGCGGCGGAACGAGGAGGCGCAGCGCGCCAACCAGCAGCATGCGGAGCGCGAGCTACGTTGTTGGTACGACGATAGCGGCGCCCTGGTGATCCGTGGCCGGCTACCCCCGGAACAGGGTGCCCTTCTTCTCAAGGCCCTCGAGGCCGCCGGTGACTCCCTATGTGACGAGGCCTATGCGGAAAGCGAAGACGGAGCCGCAGCGGTGCCACCCGACCAAGGCACCCGCCAGGCCGACGCCCTGCTGCGCATCGCCGAAACCGCCCTCGCCCACGAGCCGACCGCCATGCCCGCCGGCGAACGCTACCAAGTGGTCGTTCACGTGGATGCCGACGCCTTGCCCGAGGACGGGTCTGGCCTGCGCAGCCATCTCGACGGCGGCCCACACGTTCCCGCGGAAACCGCTAGGCGCCTGAGCTGCGACTGCAGCAAGGTCGTCGTGCGCACAAGCACCGACGGCGAAATCCTCGACATCGGCCGCAAATCCCGCCAAATCCCGCCTGCCATTCGCCGTGCCCTGCGCTTGCGCGACCGGGGTTGCCGCTTCCCTGGATGCACCGAGCGTCGCTACGTGGATGGGCACCACATCATCCACTGGTCCGACGGCGGCCCCACCAGTCTGGACAACCTCGTAACTCTCTGCCGCTACCACCACCGCCTCGTCCACGAAGGCGGCTTCTCCGTGGAACGCCACCACAACTCCATGACGCGCGACCGCAAACGCATCCGGTTTCGCACCCCCGATGGCCGCGAGCTCCCGCCAGCGCCCAGTTGCCGCCTGCCAGAACTCACCGGCGCTTGCGGGCTGCAGCGCGCACATCAACAGCTTGGCCTGTCGATTGACGCCCGGACCGCCGTCACGCGCTGGAACGGCGACCGCATGGACGTCCCTTGGGCGGTAGAAGGGCTTTGCCGGCTCACCCCACCGACACCCGAATGACCGCGGTATGATTGAGAAGGAGCGACGAATGCCACACTTGGTCTTAGGGTCGCTCAGGTGCGCAGCGCGTCTTCAAGCGACCTCGCCGGGTGGATGCTGCAGAAGGACAGGGTGTGGCCGCTTGAATCGACGGCCTTTGTTTCTCGGTTCATGTGGTCGCTAGGTGCCTTGGTAACAGTGCGGTGCCGTTGCGATGCATGCTGGCTGACGAACGAACGCGCGGTTCGACAGGCGAAACGGTTTGGCTGTGAGGTGGCTCGCAGACGCGCGGCTCCGTTGCTGGCATGAACGGATGCAGCGGTCTGTGGACCCCGCCCGGGGGGGCCCAAGCCAGTACGTACCGATCTCCGTTGGGCTGGAGGCAGGGGCGCGGTGTGCTTGGGAGCCGGCAGTCCGCCTCGAACCCGACCCACCAGACGTGCACAGACCCACCGTTCGGCCCAGGAGGCTGCCATGTTCCAGACCATTTCCGCTCTTCGCCCACATGCACGCAACGGATCGCCAAAGGCGGAACCTTCGCAGCCACAGGCGCGGGTAGAAGCACCGATAGGATGGAGGGAGACGTACCAGGGCGGCTCCGCATACGCCGAGCGCCGCGAGTTCCAACGCCTGGCCAAGCTGATGATGCAGGCACAGGTCAAGAGCAAGCAGGCCCACGGGCGCCAGGCGGTCGAGCGCGCCTTCCACGCCAAGTCCGTCGCCGCGCTGCGCGCCGCCGAGTTGCAGTTTGTCGATGACCTCCCGCCCGATCTGCAGGCGGGCTACGCCAAGCCGGGTGCGCGCTACCCGGTCACGGTGCGCTTCTCCAACGCGGGCGCCACGCCCCAGCCAGACAAGCGCAAAGACTTTCGCGGGGTGGCCCTGCGCGTGTACGACGATCAACAGCGCGAACACGATCTGCTGCTGACAAACTACCCCGTGTCGCACGCCCGGGACGCCCGCCAGTTCGTGCTCTTTGCGCACGCCATGGCGGGCGGGACCGCAAGCCGCGTGCTGGGGATTGCCCAGCTGTGTGCGGTATTTGGGCCGGCCGAAACGATCCGCATGCTGACGAACGTCCTGGCAGGCCGCTCGGTCCCGGACAGCCTTGCGCTCGAGACCTATTGGAGTCGTGGCGCCCTGTGCTGGGGCGAGCAGGCGGTACGCATGCTGCTTCGCCCCTCTGCCGACACCGAACGGCCGGCTCCCCCCGATACGACGAACCCCGATTTTCTGGCCAAGGAGTTTGCGGACCGACTGCGACAGGCGGACATCACGTTTGAGCTGTGCTTGCAGCGCTACCGCGACCCGACCCATACCCCGATCGAAGACACGGCCGTCGAGTGGCGAGAGGAAATCGCACCGCCGATCAAGGTCGCTTCGGTGCGCCTGCCCCAGATGAACCTGGCTACCTCCGAAGCCCAGCTCAACGCGCGCACGATTGAAGAAATGGCGTTCAACCCCTGGAACACCACCGAGGATTTTCGTCCGCTCGGCAACCTCAATCGCGCGCGCAAGAACGTCTACGATGCTTCCGCCGCCCATCGTCGCGGCCAGCGCTTCGAGCAGGAGACCCCCCTGCGCAATCGCGTCGCGACCGCCGTGCTGGAACCGGCCTTCGATGCCATCAACCGGGTGGTCCCGTGGCATCAGCTCCCCACGCCCTTGAGCCTGCTGAACCTCGATATCTTCCGCGGAGTCTTGCGGCGCGACAACCTGATCGACACGCGCATCGAGGAAGCCCCCCCGGCAGCCAGGCCGGCGCCGCGCCCCGCACCCACGGAGTCGCAGATCTACCGCACGTTCGACGGCCAAGACAACGATCTCAGCGACCGTAAGATGGGGTCGGTCGGCGCAACCTTTGGCCGCAACATGCCGCCGATAACGCAGCTGACCCCCGAACTGATCGAGGAACCCAACCCGGTGATCGTCAGCAGGGAGCTGATGTATCGCAAGGAGTTCCTGCCCGCCCGCAGCCTCAACCTGCTGGCCGCGGCCTGGATCCAGTTTCAGGTCCACGACTGGGTGACCCACGCGCGCCACAAGCTGGGCGAAAACAATGGCGCGCACGACGTCGTGGTCCCCCTACCTGCGGGAACGCCCCCATGGGCGAACCGACCGGACGGGCGCGCCACGCGGGAAATGCGGATCGGCGGCAACCGGGCGCTGACGTCGGCCAATACCTCGGAGCTGTTTGGAAACGAGTCATCCCACTGGTGGGATGCTTCGCAGGTCTACGGGGCGTCCGCCGACAAGGCCCAGCAGCTCCGGGAGGGCGCCAAGCTGATACTCGAAGATGGGCACTTGCCCGCGGTCGCGAGTGGCGGCGCGCTGACCGGCTTCAATGAGAGCTGGTGGCTTGGTTTGAGCCTGATGCACACACTGTTCGCCCGGGAGCACAATTTGCTGTGCGACGAACTGCGTGCGCGCAACGCGAGCTGGAGCGACGAGCGCATCTACCAGACGGCGCGACTGATCGTTTCTGCTCTGATCGCGAAGATCCACACCGTGGAGTGGACCCCCGCGATCCTCGCAACGGATGCCCTGCACACCGCCATGAACCTCAACTGGTTCGGGCCCCGTCCTTCGGACTGGCTGACGCGGCTGGGGCTCTGGCTGACCGACGTGCACGCCCTCAAGGGCATCCCCGAGACCTTGCCCGACCACCATGCGGCTCCCTACTCCCTGACCGAAGAGTTCGTGACGGTCTACCGCATGCATCCGCTGATCCCGGACGACTACGTTTTCTGCTCGTCGGCCACCGGAGAACTCACCAAGAACCTCAGCTTCAACGAGATACAGGGGTCAGCTGCCGAAACGGCGATGCGGGACATCGGCATGAACGACGGCCTCTACTCGTTCGGCATTGCGCACCCCGGCGCGATCACACTTCACAATTTCCCCCGCAGCCTGCAGAGCTTTGTGCGGGAAGGGGAGCGCATCGACCTGTCCGTGGTCGATTTGGTCCGCACGCGCAGGCGCGGCGTCCCGCGCTACAATGCGTTCAGAAAGGCCCTGCACAAGCAGCCCGTCCGCGACTTTAGTGAGATGACATCCAGCCCCGAGTCCAACAGGATTTTGAAGGAGGTCTACGGGGACCCCGACAAGGTCGACACGGTCGTTGGGCTGCTGGGCGAAACACCGCCCAACGGTTTCGGCTTCAGCGACACGGCCTTTCGCATCTTCATCCTGATGGCTTCGCGACGACTGCAAAGCGATCGCTTTCTGACGGTCGACTTCCGTCCGGAGATCTACACCGCCTTCGGTCTAGACTGGATCGCCCAAAACTCGATGACAAGTGTGATCCTGAGGCATTGCCCCGAACTCGCCGCCACGCTTCCGAGGGAAGCTAGCGCCTTCGCCCCCTGGTCCCCGGTTCGCTCCGCGTAGGCCCGCGGCTGTCCGCCGCTCCTGCTGCACCTCACAATCTGGCGAGCTCCTAGGTCTTGGCTCAGCATTGCGGCGGCGCTGCGGAACGGCGTTGAGCACGGGCC
>JAPPOR010000182.1 GCA_028817905.1 Myxococcales bacterium | reverse complement strand
GAAAGCGCTGCGGAGTCGAGCAGTTGTGCGAGGGCGCGTGATTTGGTGATGGATGCGGGCTAGCGGCCGGTCCAGCGCGGCTTGCGCTTGTCCGCAAAGGCTCGTGGGCCTTCCTGAGCATCCTGGCTTCGGTATGCGTGTTCGCTGGCATGGCGCGCGGCCGCGAGGGCGGCGGAGCGACCCATCTCTGTGGCGAGCATGACGGTGTCGCGGGCGGCGCGCACGGATAGGGGCGCGCCCTGCAGGATTTCGCGGGCGAGGGCGAACGCGGTGTCCATGAGCGCCGCCGGTTCTGCGAGCCGGTTCACGAGCCCGATCTCATGGGCGCGTTGGGCGGTGATCGGATTTCCTGTGAGCAGGATCTCCATCATGATGCGCTGCGGGATCATGTGGATCAGGGGTGCGGCCCAGGGGGAGCTTCGGCCGACCTTGACCTCCGTGACCGCGAACCGGGCCTCTGTGCTCGCCACGCACAGGTCACACGCCTGCGCGATCATCCAGCCGCCGGCATAGGCCACGCCGTTGACGGCTGCGATCGTGGGCTTGGTCAGCTCGATGGTGTCCCCGGGCAGCGGGAACATGTCGCGCGGTGGCACCGTGAGGCCGCGCTCGGTCATCTCCTTCAGGTCGCCTCCGGCGCAGAAGGCCCGGTCGCCCGCGCCGGTCAGGATGGCCACCCGCAGGTCCGGGTCGTGCTCGAAGCGCGACCACGCTGCGAACAGGCCGGCCCGCACTTCGGCTCCAAGCGCATTGCGAGCCTGCGGGCGATTGAGCGTGATCACCGCGATTCCATCGGGGTGCGCCTCGAACAGCACCGCATCGGTCATCAGAACCCTCGCTTTCGGATCGTGTGGGCAGCCCGGTCGAGCTCTTCCCGGAAATCCGGGTGTGCCACGTCGATCAGTCGACGGGTGCGCTCGGCGATGGTCTGGCCCTTGAGCTGGGCGGCGCCGAACTCGGTCACGATCAGGTCCGCGTCGCTGCGGGGCGTGGTGACCGGTCCCGACAGCTGCGCGGTGATGCGGCTGACCGCGCCGCGCTGGGACGTGGAGGGCAGGGCGATGATCGCGCGGCCTCCCGGGGAGCGGCTGCCGGCGCGTACGAAGTCGCCCTGGCCTCCGGTCCCGCCGAGGTAGCGCGAGCCGCTCTGCTCGGCGTTGATCTGTCCCGTCAGGTCGACCTCGACAGCGGAGTTGATCGTGACAAAGCGCGGCAGTCGGCACAGTACGTCGGCCGCGTGCGCGGAGGCGGAGCTGCGGACGGCGATGCTCGGGTTCTGGTGTGCAAAGCGGTACAGGTGCTCGCTGCCGATCAGAGCGGTGGTCACGGAGATGCCGACGTCGAAGGGCTTGTCGGCATTGGTCAGGGCTCCGGAGCGCTGAAGCGCGATGACCGCGTCGGACAACATGCCGGAGTGAAAACCAAGGTTTCGCCGGTCGTGGAGGTTGCCGAGGACCGCCTCCGGAACGGCGCCGATGCCAAGCTGGAGTACACACCCGTCGTCGATGTGGTCGGCGACGACCCGGGCGATCCTGCGCTCAGCTTCGCCCGCTTCGGGGACCTTGACCTCCACCGGTGGGCGGTTCACCCTCAAGGCGCAGTCGATCATGCTCGAGGGTAGCTGCACGTCGCTGTGGGTGAACGGCACGCGGCTATTGATCTCGGCGATGACCACGCGCGCCTTCTTCACCGCCGCAAGCATGAAGTCGGCGATCAGGCCAAAGCTGTGGTTGCCCTCGGCGTCCGCCGGGCTCACCTGCACGAACGCCACATCGCAGCCGATCAGTCCTTGCTCGATGAGCGGACCCACCTGGCTTACGTGACAAGGCGTGATCGCCAGCTTGTGGGCGGCCGACAGTCGGCGCAGGGTTCCGATGGCGCCGAAGCTGCGGAGCTCGATGCGGTCCGCAAGGGCGTTGTCCAAGGTGTCCGAGAAGCTGGTCGCGGCGAATGCCGACAGGGGCCCGATGTCCTGGGCCTGGGCGCCCAGAAGCTCGATGAGCGTGGTCGGCTCGCCACAGGCCTGACTCCAGACAATGCGGTCGCCCCGGCGCAGGAAGCGTCGCAGGTCCAGCCGCTCGGGATCGGTGAAGATGGTGCTCACCGGCGGGCCGCCCGCTTCAGCAGCGCCTGCGCCCGGGCCAGGTGGGGCCGGTCCAGCATCGCGCCCTTGTGCCCGATCGTGCCCGCTGTCGGTTGGTCGGCGAACAGCTGCACGATCGCGCGGGCCTCTGCCAGCTCTTCGGCGCTCGGGTTGAAGGCCTCGTTGATCACCTCGACCTGGGCCGGGTGGATGGCGAGCATGCCGCGAAAGCCGGCACGCCGCGCGTTTTCGGCACGGCGATGAAGCCCCGCCAGGTCACGGAAGTCGCCGGCAATGGTCTCGACCGGGCTGACGTTGGCGGCGCCGGCCCCGAGCAAGCACAGGCTGCGTGCCAGTTCGTACGTGAAGGCATAGCGCCCGTCTGGCTCGCGGTTGTCGCTTGCACCCAGCGCGTCGGCCAGGTCCTCGGCACCCCACGTCATGGCGACCAGTCTGGGCGCGCCGCGGTAGTCGCCGGTCGTGAACATGCCCTCGGCGGTTTCCGTGACCAGCGCGATCACCTTGGTCGCGCCTTGCTCGATGCCGGCGTTTACTTCGAGTGCCGACAGGTAGTGGTCAAGTGTCTCGACGTCGGCGCGCCCGCGGGCCTTGGGCAGCATGATGCCGCCCGGTCGGGCGGGCATCACGGCCGCCAAATCGGCCAGGGCATGCGGGCCGTCGAGGGGATTGATGCGGACCCACAGGCGCGTGCGTGCCCTGGTGTGGCCCGCGAGCAAGGCCGCCGTCATGGTGCGTGCCTTGGGTTTTTCCGACTCGGCGACGGCGTCTTCGAGGTCGAAGATCGCGATGTCGGCAGGGCCGGTCGCGGCCTTGTCCATCTTGCGTTCGCTGTCACCCGGCGCGAACAGCCAGGACCGCGCATTCATCGCCAGCTCCGAAACCGCGTCTTGCATGTGGTTGTCTCCGATCGCCTGGTTGGCGCGAACTGGCGCTAGTAGGACCTGGGGAGCCCGAGCGTCTTTTCAGCTAGAAAGTTCAAGATCATGTGGGGGCTGACGGGCGCTGTCCTGGGGATCAGGACCTCGCGCAGCAGGCGCTCCAGATGGAACTCCTGGGCGTAGCCCATTCCCCCTAGGGTGAGCATGGCCGTGTGACAGGCCTCGAAGGCGAACTCGCCCGCCAGGTACTTGCCCGCGTTGGCCTCGACCCCGCATTCCAGCCCCTGGTCGAACTGCGTGGCGGCTTTCATGACCATCAGGTTGGCCGCTTCGAGCTGGGCCCAGCATTTGGCAAGCGGATGCTGGATGCCCTGGTTCATGCCGATCGGCCGGTTGAAGACGACCCGCTCGCGCGCGTACCGGGCGGCCCGCGACAGGGCCGCACGGCCGATACCGACCGCCTCGGCCGCCACCAGCACCCGCTCCGGGTTCAACCCGTGGAGCAACAGCTTGAAGCCCTGCCCCTCGGGACCGATGCGGTGCTCCTCGGGGACCCACAGGTCGCGAATGAAGAGCATGTTGGAGTCGACCGCGTGCCGCCCCATCTTGTGGATCACCCGCACCTCCACCTGGCTGCGGTCCAGATCGGTGTAGAACAGCGACAGGCCCTCGGTCTTGCGCTTGACCTCTGACAGAGGCGTGGTGCGCGCTAGTAGCAGCATCTTGTTCGCGACCTGGGCGGTGGAGATCCAGATCTTGTCGCCGTTCACCAGGTACCCGCCGCTGCGTCGCTCGGCGCGCGTGGTGATCTCGGTGGTATTGAGGCCGGCGTCCGGCTCGGTCACGGCGAAGCACACACGGCCTTTTCCGGTGACGACGGGGGGCAACATGCGCTGCTTCTGCTGCTCTGTCCCGAACAGGACGAGGGGCTGCACGCTGAACACCGGGACGTGCACGCTGGAGGCGCCCGTCATGCCCGCACCCGACTCGGCGATGGCTTGCATCATGACCGCGGCCTCGGTGATACCCAGGCC
>JAPPOR010000450.1 GCA_028817905.1 Myxococcales bacterium | reverse complement strand
CTCGCTTGTCCTTCGACTCCACAGGACTTTCGCCGCCCTAGAAAATACGGGCGGTATTCCCGTCGGTCGTCGAATGCCCTATGAAGCCGAAACCCTGCGCGATCCGACGCCGAAGTCGTGAATGATCCGGGCTAGAGCCGACAGCAGCTTGGGCCAGAATGGGCCGCGCGGCGCCATTCAGGGGCGCCATGCAGACCCGGCATGCCTTGGCCCGTCATGATTTCGTCATGGTTGACCCATGCTTGCGTCGACCTCATCCGCTAGCGTCGAGCCATCGCTCCGGCGGGTGACCCGGGGCCCGAGGCTGTGGTGGGAGGCGAAATGAGAAACGTTGAAAATGGTGCCCGGGGCCGGCGCCTGCGCGGGCGCCCAGGGACGCGCGCGACATGGCTCATGCTTGCAGCGCTGATCGCATGTGACGGCGCGTCAAATGACACGGGTCCCGGGGTTGCTGGTGGCGCCGGCGAGCCAGCCACCCCCGCCGAGCCTGGGACCGCTGAGCAGGCCCAGCAGGCCCACACCGGGGATGCGGAGCCTGCCATGGGCGACCCGACGACGGTCCCGTCTCCCGAAAACACGGGGGCGGAGGCCATGGTCGGAGCCACCCCCGGGGCAGTGCCCAGGCCGATGTCGACCGATGGGCGCATGATGCCTGGTGAGCAGGCGGCGCCGGCGACCGGTACCGACCCGGACATCCAGGGGGGCGCTCAGATGGAGCCGGCAGGCGAATCGGGCGAGTCGACGGAAAGCCCGGCAGGCGATGAACCGGCGGGCAACGGGATGGACCCTGGCAGCGGCGTAGACGAGCCGGCCATGGCAGGCCCGATCCTTCCACCGGTGGATGAGCCAGGGGACTCGGGCCCGTTCTCGATCCAGGTCGTCAACAATCTGGAGGGCCTGCCCACCCACATTCTGATCGCACCCGAGGACCTGGGGCGCGACGGCATCAAGCATCCGATCCTCGTCTGGATCAATGGTGCCGGGCAGAGTTCCAACACCTATAGGAACATGCTCGACAACGTGGCCGCCCATGGATTCTTCCTGTTGGATGACAAGCAGAGCACCTTCGATGCGATTCAGGAGATCGGATCCCAAAAGGACGCGATCGACTGGGTCATCGCACAGGCAAAGGACCCGAGCAGCCCTTACCACGGCAAGATCGACGAAACGCGCATCGCGATCGCGGGCCAGTCGCTCGGATCGGTGGCCTCGTTCGGAAACGTGGGAGACCCGCGTATCACGACCTCGATTCACATCGCCGGAGGCGTGACAGGCAACCCCGGTGGCGTCGACAACGACCTGATCACCAAGGTGAGCAAGCCTGCAGCATTTCTGTGCGGTTCTGCCGATCGCAACGGGCTGGGCCGTGTGCGGAACGACTACTCAAAAGCCCCGGCTTCGGCTCCGGTCTTCTTCAGTATCCTCGACGGGGTGACCCACACCAGCGAGTTCAACGACCGCAACGGTGGCCGCTGGGGGCAGATCGTGGTCGCCTGGCTGCGTTGGCAGTTGGCCGACGACGAGAGCATGGGCGCCCGCTTCATGGGCGACAACTGTGAGTTCTGCATGGGCGATTGGGAGACCATGAAGCAGAACCTGGACTGAACACGCCCCCCGGCCCCGGGTAGGACGGGTTGCAGCGCCTACGTACCGGACCCAAGGTGGGAGGCATGCACAGGGCGGTCGCACCACTGTGGTCCGTTGGGATCTACGCACTGGCCTTTGGGCCGGTCCTGTGGGGGCTGAGAGACCATGACCTCTCGCTGACCCCCTCCCGCATCGTGGGCCTCGGACTGATTGCTGTGCTCTGGGGCGTGGGTTTTGCGCAGTTTGGGGGGCGCTTTGTGCGCCCGCGCTGGAAGATCTACGGCAAGGCCGCCGTGGCCCTGACCCTCGCCTACTTCGCAATGGTCTGGCTGGGACCGTGGGGACTACTCATCCCCGCCGTCCACCAGTCGGCTGGCATCGTTGGCCACGTCGCGATCTGTCGACGCCACGGCATCGATTGGCGAACCTGCGAGCCGCGTGCACAGTACATCGCGCTGCAGGAAAAGTGGGCAAGGGGCGACTTCCACTGAGTCCGGCGGTGGCTGGAAGCGGGAAACGTGCAGGTTCAACACGCTTGCGTCCACCGGGCGATACAGTACGAAGCTGACCGGGCAGTGGCTGCGGCACGGTGGCTAACGACAGCGACTACCTGATCGTCAGCAGGCGAACACCGGCCACCAGCAGTAGCGGGCCGCCGACGAGCAGCGCCAACGTGATCCAGGCCGCTGGGCGACCGAAGGGCGGGCGGAAACGTGTAGGGCCACGTCCTCCGTTCCCCGGAACTTTGCGATGCCCTACTCGATCCGGGTAAAGGGGATGTAGCGCATGCCAACGTTCGGCTCTTGACCCCTCCCAACAATCTTCAGCACCGAAACGAACTCGTCATCGTCGCTTCCCGCGTCGCTTATCATCAGGAGCCCTTCCCGGGCTATGCCGGTCGCTCCCTGCTCCTCGATCAAGTTGTTGATGTTGACGCGATCGGTTTGGAAGAGTGTGAGATTCTTGGTGCGCGTAGCTCTCACAGTGCCCCCGCTATCGAATACCTGCAATAGATAGGAACCGTTCTGTCCGACAGACGATTTCGCTAGCATCACCTCCACAGCGCACGTCCAAGGTGTCACGTCGTAATAGGTTACGTATTTACCCGCCATCGCATTCCCTCCCCTGCGCCAGGTACACGCGCGCAATGTGGTTTCCGCGCGCAGAACACCTAGACCCATTTCGGAGACGTGCAAACCAGCGCCTGCTCCAGCACGGCGGAAACGAAAACTTGAAGCGGGGCCTCTGGCTGAGGTAGCGGATCCGGCTGGTCGGTCCTCCGGCACGGCCAACTGGCCTGCGGCGCCTGGCCGGGGTTTGCGAGTGAATGGCCGCTGCAGGGCACTGCCGCGCCTGTGCCCGGGAGCACCTGTTCTAGACGCGGCACGCCCCTTGGGACTGTGTCGCTGAACGGCAGGCGTTCCCGCTCCCGACAGCAACGCATCGACGGTACTTCGGACAGAGTGGGGAGTGACCTACCAGTTTGGAAGGCAATACCATGCGTCACCACAACCTGATCCCCTCGCTCTTCGCACTCGTACTTGGAGCTTCTGCGAGCAACACTGCGATGGCCCACGGGGGGTTATATGCCAGAGCCGGTCTCGGCCTCGGCTTCTACAACGTCAGCTTCGACGCGAGCGACGACACGGGCCTCGAGGGCCTAATGGTCCCTGTCGAGGTGCTGCTTGGCGGTTCGCTCGTACCGGGCCTCGTCGTGGGCGGCGCAGTGAGCTTCGACTACGCGCCTGCACCCTCGGGCCAGGCGGGAGGCATCGAGCTGAAGGTGGACATCAGCCAGTTTCTGCTGGCCCTTGCTCCGTTTGTCGCCTGGTATCCGGATCCGGATGGTGGCTGGCATGTTCAGGCACGGGCTGCGTGGGGCCGCCTCGAGACCTCAGCGCAGGAGGCTAGCCTCGACGGTGAGGACCCCAGCGGTGTGGTGGTCAGCGCTGGCGGAGGCTATGACGTGTGGGTTTCCGACACGCTGGGTATTGGCGGTTTGGTGCGCCTCACCTACGCCCCTCTGGCGCACGAGGATCTCAGCTATTCAACCGTGGCGGTCAACCTCTTGGCCTCGCTGACGTACTACTAGCTAGTTCGCGCCCGGAAATGGCGCTTTCGCGGCCCGCGACCATGGGAGCCCGCGAACGCATGGCTTGATGAGCACTTCGGTGATCGCAGGCCAAGGCGCCTTCGGAGGGTTTCCCTTCGCTGGCCGCTAGCCTTGCATCGTAACTGGCTGCGCCGTGCAGCGCCTGGCCAATAGGGGGCGATACGTCGACGTCATAGACCTGTTAGGGTTCAAGCGCCCATCACCGTCTATGCCGACAGTTACGCCGCAAGGCTACGGTCGCTCCGCTCCCTCTCTGGGCTCCGCCCAGGCCCGGGCTAACGCGGACGACCTGTTGGCGCGGGACAGTCGCTCGCAATGACCGGA
>JAPPOR010000707.1 GCA_028817905.1 Myxococcales bacterium | reverse complement strand
GGAGGGACTTGGGGGCGCACCAGGGGTCGGTAGCCTGCTCGGACTCGCGGTCCAGTAGCCGATAGTGAATGGCTTCCAGAACGTGTGGCTCGCGGACCGCTTGTTCGTCTGCGAGGTCGGCGATCGTGCGGGCGATCCGCAACACCTTCGCATAGGCTCTCAGACTGAGACCCAGGCGTTCGACGCTGCGATGCAGCACCTGCAGGGCAGCGGGTTCCAGCTCGTCGGCGGCAGCCTCGAGTCCGGTCCGGCCCAGCCCCCGCGGCCGGTCGGCGCGTGCCCGAGACAGCGCGCGCGCTGCCTCCACTCGCGTGCGTACCTGGGCGCTCGACTCAGGGTGCTGGTGCTCGTCGTCGTTGACCAGCTTGTGAGCCGGCAGGCGGCTGAGCGGGACGTGCAGGTCGAAGCGGTCTAGTAGCGGCCCCGACAGGCGCGCCCGGTAGCGCTGGATCTCCCGCGGGCTGCAGCGGCAGACCCGCCGTTCATCGCCAGCGTAGCCGCACGGGCATGGGTTCATCGCTGCCACGACCAGGGGGGCAGCCGGCATGCTGACCCGTTCGCGTGCGCGCACTACGTGCGCGCGGCCCGACTCCATGGTCGGCCGCAGGCCCTCCAGGACACTGCGCTGAAACTCGGGCAGTTCGTCCAAGAAGAGCACACCGCCGTGTGCAAGCGTGGCCTCTCCTGGCCGCACCGGGTCGCCGCCACCAATGAGGGCAGCTCCGCTCGCGCCGTGATGGGGCGCGCGAAAGGGGCGGGTCCAGGCGCGCTGGCTGCTTGCGGGTTCCGTGCCCGCAGCGCTTGCGATGGTGGCGATCTCGAGCGCTTCGTGCGCGCTGGGTTCGGGCATGATGGTTGGTAGGCGCGCCGCCAGCATGGTCTTGCCTGTGCCGGGGGGGCCAAACAACAGCATGTGGTGTTGCCCGGCGGCGGCGATTTCAAGTGCTCGCTTCGCGGACGCGTGTCCGCGGACGTCCCGCAGGTCGACGCGCCCGGTACCGTGTGGACGCTGAAGGTCGCGGGTTGCGCGCTCGAGCTCGCCCACGCCGTCCAGGAAGCGGACCACATGGGACAGGTGTGCCGCGAGGTGGACCGCGATGTCCGGATGCAGTCCGGCCCAGCCGGCCTCGGCGGCCGGGACGATCGCTTGCGAAAGTGTGCGCTCGGCGGCCCGGGAGAGTTGTGCCAACACGCCGCGCGTGGGCAACAGGCTGCCATCCAGAGATAGCTCGCCCACCAGAAGGGTGCGATCGAGCTGGTTGTGCGCGCACAGGCCGGAGGCTGCCAGAAGCCCCACCGCGATCGCCAGGTCGAACGAGCTGCCCGTCTTGCGCAGGTCCGCCGGAGCGAGGTTGACGACGAACTTCCGTTCGGGCAGCGACAGGCCGCTATGGACCAGGGCAGCCCTGACTCGGACCCGGCTTTCGCGTACCGCTGCTTCCGGCAGGCCGACGATTTCGATGCCCGGTATGCCCCGGACGGTGCTCACTTCGACGCGCACCGGTCGTGCGCTGACTCCACAGAGTGTGCCCGTGTGAAGGGTGGCTATCATCGCATCTCGCCTTTACAACCTGCGTGCCAGACGGGCCGTCACATGTTTTCAGGCACTTAGTGGGGGAGGCTGTGGCGGAGTTTGGCGATCGCGGTGGCGCACCGCCAGGGGCCACACCCGTCTATGGCGGGATACGGGTCCGCGCATCCGTCGCCGTGCAAAGCCAACACAATTCCGGCAGTTGTCCGGGGACAATTGCCTGCCTGCTCCGGGGACTTGTGCACTTGGGCAACTTGCCGATCGCACCGGGAGGGAGTGCCGGCGGATGAGTGCCGTGTGCTATAGGTCGCTCGATGGATGTAGTGGGATGGCTTCCGAACGGCCTCACGCCGGAGTTGGTTTGGGGGCTATTCCCCCGTACCGTGGGTTTTGTATACCTGCTCGCGCTGGGCGCGTTGGTCAACCTGCACGTGGCCCAGGGAGGCAAGGGCTCGTCTCCGCTGCCCATCCGCCTCGCCTTCATGCGGCGCCACTTTCCGGGGGTCGGCCGATTCTTTCGCAAGCCCACGCTGTTTTGGATCAGTAGCAGCGACGTGATGCTGCGCGCGGTGCCCGCCGTCGGGGTCTTGGGGGCGTGCACCGTCATCTATGGTGGCCCGCTGGGACCGTGGGCCCTGTTGCTGTGCTGGGTTTGCTGGCTGTCGCTGAACGTGGTTCCGTTGGTGTTTCCCTGGCACAGCTTGTTGCTCGAGATGGGTTTCTTGGCCCTGTTCCTGCCGGCCGTGCCCGCGCTTCCCGAGCTTGCGGCCGACACGACGCCGTTGCCGCTTGTGAAGTTCATGATCCAGTGGTTGCCGATTCGTCTGATGTGGGGTTTCGCCAAGACCAAGTTCATCGGCTCCGGATGGAACGACCGCATGTACCTGCGGGGCTTTCTAACCTGGCAGCCGATGCCCACGCCCATCGGCTGGTACATGCAGCACGCCCCAGCCTGGCTGCTGACCCTGGCTTACAGCTTCATGTTCGTGGCCGAAGTGGTGATGCCGGGGTTGGCCTTGATCCCCGGCGACACGCGGGTGATTGCAGCAGCCGGGCTGTGCGGGCTGATGCTCGGGATTTGGGCGACCGGCAATTGGGGCTTCTTCAATATCGGCTATATCGCCTTCTGCGTGTGCCTGCTCGATCACTCCGCGTCGGTGCTGGACGTCTTTTCGCAACCGGCCTCCAACCTGTGGGCTACCCCGTCGGTGGCGGCTACCAACCTGACGATGGCCAGCCTGTTTCTGCTGACCCTCATCTATTTCCCGTTCTACACCTTCGTATCGGAGGCTTGGCCGTTCTGGTACTTCGAATACTGGACCCGCCGATATCCCTGGCTGCGCGTTGTGCTCGGGGCGGTGCGCGCCATCGCGCCCTTCCGGCTGGTAAGCGCCTACGGGGTCTTTCCGCCGTCGGCGCCCCCGCAAATCAAGCCTATCTTCATCTTTGAGGGCAGCGACGACAAGCAGACCTGGCTGCCCTACACGTACAACTTCATGCCCACCCAACCGTCGGATGCGCCACGCTTCTGCGCGCCGCACCACCCGATGCTCGACCAGTCTGCCACGTACCCGGGGCTCGGTGTTTCGCGTTCGGATATGACGTCCAGCCTTCTGGGTGATGCGGTTCCCTACGATTCCGGGACCTATTCGCACTACTCGCCGGTTCAGCTCCTTGTCCAACGGTTGTTGGAGGGCGATGCGCCCTTCGCGAACCACTTTCGTGACAACCCATTTCCGGACCGGCCGCCGAAGTGGATACGGGTCTCATTGCTCGCGATCACGCCCACGACCCTGGAGGAGAAGCGCACGACGGGCAACTGGTGGCACGTGAGGCGAATGTGCGTGCTCTACGATCCTGTTCAGAGCGATCCGACGATCTGGAAGAGGTGGCTGGAGGTTCCGGAATGTCTGCACCCGGATCACGTCGCGTGGCGTAGGCGTGCGCCCGCACTGCAGGCGGTGCTGGCTGCGGAGGCGGCAGGCACTCCGCGGCGCGAAGCGGTATGCATTGAGAGCGACATTCCAAGGGAGGATGTCGACGCGTTCTGGCATGAGGTCGTTCCCTTTCTCACCGAGCCTGGGCGGCACAACAATTGGGCGCGGCTCGCCGAGACCGTTCGCGAGCTACGGTGCCGCTACGACATGGACCGCCTCTATCGCTTTGAACGGATCCTCGAGCGCTATGCGTGGCTGCTCCGACAGAAGCTGGAACCACACTTCTTCGGGGACGCGCCCGAGCTCCCCTTCGGCGACGACAACTTCCTGTTCCATCTCATGCTCCAGGAGGTTGTGCTGGATCGGAACACGCGCATGTGTCCCAGCATGACCTCGTAGCGGAAGACACCCATCACGAATAAAGAGCTCGCGTCCGTGATGGTCTTGGCACGCTCGGCGCCGCGCTCTGGGTACTGCATAAGCGCTTCGAACGCCGCTTCGCCAGGGAAACGGTTCACTTGAAATGGGCGCAGTGGGACCCGGACTTTGGGATCTGGTC
>JAPPOR010000636.1 GCA_028817905.1 Myxococcales bacterium | reverse complement strand
GCCTTGCAGCGGGCATGGACGACTACCTTACCAAGCCCTTCTCCCTGGCGGCGCTACGAGCTGTTCTCGTCCGCTGGGCCGCGTCTCCCCCCCCCCGCAAGACCATCCGCCGCCGTACCGCCCACCCGGATCCAGAACAACCAGGCCCCAGCTCGCTCACCGGCCCTTAGCCCGCCTTCATCACCAAGGCACGTGATCGTCGTGCAACTGATCGGCTTCGCTGGGTTTTCGTGGGCTGCATTCCTCGTTGTATGTTCGGCTGAAGCGCAAGGAGTCGAGCAGTTGTACCGCCTGAATTTGGTGATGGGCTTCGGCTTCCCGGGGCTATCGCCGAGCGACCGAATACTCCCTATCTTTGCGAGTGAGGACAAAGCACGTGAAGCCCAAGGGCAACCAAGGCAACGCGATTGGCCGCCGCCGACTGCCCGACACGCACACCCGGCCCCAACCGACAAGGATTCTCCTTGTCCCTGTCGACCGCCACGAACTACGATGACCACCCTGGGGTCGCCCGCGGTGAAGTCTCACGCCCAACGCGCTTGTCGGCGGCGGTCCCGGCTCCCGTTTGTAGCGGCCCACCGACCATGATGCTCTGGAATTTCGGCTACTGGGGATACATCGCCTTCGTCGTGACGTTCGGAGCCCTGTTCGCTGCGCCGGTAGCCCTCAGGCACCCGAACGTCGGTCAGCGCGTGATGTTTTTTGTGATGGCCGCCTGGTGCTTCCTGCCGAAGGGTGTCTACATCGACCTGCCGGGGCTGCCTCCTATCGTCAAGGAGGAGCTCATGTGCCTCTTTCTCCTCCTGGGACTCGCCATCCACCACCGCGGCCGCTTGAAGGGTGCTCGCTTCATGCGCGGTGCTGACCTGCTGTTCCTCGTGATGATCCTCAACGAGTTCATGGCCTACCGGACCAACCCCGAACCGATCGTATGGGGACCGGTCGTACTGCCGGCGCTCACCTTGACCGATGCACTGTATGCCATGTTCGAGGATCTGTTCGTCATGATCGTCCCATTCTTTCTCGGCCGGGCGGCCCTGCGTGTTCGCCGAGACGCGAGCGCTTCCATGCTGATCATCGCCCAAGCAGGGATGATCTACATTCCGCTGATCTTCTTTGAGCTCCGCATGAGCCCTGTGGTCCACGAGATGGTCTACGGCTACACCTGGTTCAGCGATTTTCTCCAGAGCATTCGGTCAGGCGGCTGGCGCCCAAACGTCTTCATGGGTCACGGCCTGGTCTTAGGCATGATGTGGGTGCTGGTCATGATGTCGACCGCACTGCTCTATCGAATGGGCCGCCGCAAGCTCTGGCGAGTCCCGCTCGTTCCCCTCCTGGTCTTTCTGGCCATCACGATGGTCCTCATCAAGGCCAAGGCAGCGATGGTCATGGGCTTCGCCCTCACAGCGATGGTGCTCTGGGCCAAACCTACCACGATGGTACGTACCTCTGGCGTCGTCGGTATTCTATTGTTTGCCTATCCCATCCTCCATTTCACCGACTCGTTCCCGCAAGAGGAACTCCAGAACGCGCTGTCCTGGTTTGGCAAGGAGCGGGTCGAGTCAATGCAGTTCCGATTCGATCAGGAAACCCTTCTGTCTGCCCGGGCCCGCGAACGCCTTTGGTTCGGGTGGGGAGGCTACGGGCGCGAGCGTCTCTACGATGACTACACTGGCGACAGTCTTTCCGTCCAAGATGGCCACTGGATCATCATCTTCGGCATCAAGGGCCTGGTCGGCTTCGTGGCCCACTTCGGTCTCTGGGCCTGGCCCCTGTTCGCTACCTGGGCCCGCTTCAAGAACCTGAGAGACCCCCGCGATCGACTCCTGGTCGCTACACTCGCCCTGATGCTCGCCGCCATTGTGTTCAACATGGTTCCAAACGGCTCCACGGCTGTCATGCCCGCGTTCATCGGGGGCGGCCTGATCGCGCTCACGCGGACCCTGCCCCTGCAGGCCAGGCGGGAGCGTCTGGACAAGGCCAACCAAGACCGCCCCATGTCTGGAGGCGCCCCCCCAGCCAATCCGTCCAACCCCCATCGTCCCCAAGTCGCGGGTGGCTAAGGCGCCTATCCATGCGCCGTGCCGACCGTCTCTTCCACCTGGTCCAGCTCCTCCGTAACCGCGGCTTCCGCACGGCTGCCCAGCTCGCTACTGAGATGCAGGTGTCGGTCCGCACGGTGTATCGAGACGTCCGCGACCTGGTCGCCACCGGTGTTCCTATCGAGGGAGAGCCCGGGGTTGGCTACCGCCTCGGGCGTGGCTACGAGCTCCCCCCGATGACGTTTAATGCCCTGGAGATCGAGGCCCTCGTCCTAGGGGCTCGCATGGTCCAAGCTTGGAGTGACGATGAGCTCGCTGGCGCTGCCCGCGCAGCCGTTGCCAAAGTCGAGGCCGTGCTGCCCACACCGTTGCGCGATGTCCTTGTACGAACGGCCCTGTTCGCGCCCACGCGCCACTGGGCCGGCGTCGTCACGTCCGACCTGTCCCGCCTTCGACACGCGATCAGTGAACGTCGCAAACTACACCTCGCGTACACGCGCGCCGACGGCAGCAAGAGCGCGCGCGTCGTACGCCCACTGGGGCTGTACTTCTGGGGTGACCGTTGGTCCTTGGCGGCCTTCTGCGAGCTCCGCCAGGCCTACCGCAACTTCCGGCCTGACCGGATCCAGGCGCTCAAGCCCCTTGACGAAACCTTTGACGGTCTTGATGGCATCCACCTAGAGGGATTCATCCGCCAGATGGAACAAGACTAGTGAGCACGTTGTCTAGCAAACTCAAGCCAAGACGATGCTGCGCGCTCATGATCGACTCGGGGTGGAATTGGACCGCCAGGAACGGGAGATCACGATGAGCACAGGCCATGACACAGCCATCATCGTCAGCCTGGGCGTGCACCTGCAGAACACTCGGAAGTGACTCCGGCAGCGCGTGCAACGAATGGTAGCGCCCCACCGTGAGCCCCGTAGACGGAAGGCCTTCGAACATGGGCCCGTAGACATCGCGGAGCATGGACTGACTGCCATGCCGGGGACCCGGCAACACCCCTAGTTGACCGCCGCAAAACTCAACAAGCCCTTGCAGCCCAAGGCACACGCCGAAGGCAGGACGACCCGCCGCAGCTAGGTAGGACAGCGTCCGCTCCATCGCGAAATCCTGTGGACGACCAGGGCCTGGGGACAGCACCACGAGATCCGGGTCGAGCCTGTCGATCTCCTCGAGCGGAAACCCCGCCCGTAGCGTGTCAACTCGCGCCCCCAGTTGCCGAAAGTAATCTCCAAGCGTATGGACAAACGAGTCCCTGTGATCGACCAGAAGTAGGCGCCGTAGGCGCCTGCTGCGAGCTCCTTCCCCCCTGTGCGAACCCGCTTGCGTGCCCCCCGCACCCGCCTCAAGCTGGTCCAGCGCTGCCAGCAGCGCGGACGCCTTCAACTCCGACTCGCCCGCCTCTGTCTCCGGGTCGGAAGCGTGCAATAGGGTCGCTCCGGCGCGAATGTGAGCGACGCCGTCTCGGATGTGCATCGTTCGCAACGTCAGCCCAGTATTGATGGAGCCATCCAGCCCCACCATACCCACAGCGCCGCCGTAGAATCTCCGGGGGGACAGCTCGTGATCTTCGATGAACTGCATCGCTGCTTGTTTCGGAGCACCCGTCACCGTGACCGCCCAGGCGTGCGATAGCAACGCGTCGAGCGCGTCGAACCCCTCCCGCAGCTCGCCGACGACGTGGTCCACCGTGTGGATCAGCCGCGAATACAACTCGACCTGCCGTCGGCCTATCACGCGAACGCTTCCCGGCTTGCACACGCGCGCCTTGTCGTTGCGATCAACGTCGGTGCACATCGTCAGCTCGGCCTTTTCCTTCGGACAGGAAAGCAACTTCAAGATCTGGTCGGCATCACCCAACGCGTCCGCACCGCGAGCAATCGTACCGGCAATAGGACAAGTCTCGACCCGCCCACCCTGCACGCGAACGAACATCTCCGGAGACGCACCTACTAGGTACTCTCCCTCACCCAGATTGACCATGAAACCATAGGGTGCGGGATTATCCTGCCTCAGGCGGCCAAACACCTGAGATGGCGAAAGCGGACACCCTCGCTGGAACTCCTGGCCGGGAACCACCTCGAATAGGTTGCCAGCCTCGAACTCGCGAAGTGCCCTACGCACAACTTCCGCGTAGCCACCGGCGCCATGGTCGCTGACGGGCGTCGCGGGCTCGACTGCCGGGCGATACTTCCATTGCCGCGTCGCGCGAGGCAACCCCTCCGTTGCGCGTCCTTCAAACGAAAACTCGTAGCGATAGGTCCAAGCTACCTCGCGCTGGTGATCAATGACCGTAAGCTCATCGGGTAGCATCAGCACTAGGTCGCTGTGGTCTTCGGCGCGCGCAAGGCGCTTGCGCAAGCTCTCGAACTGGAACACCAAGTCGTATCCCAGCGCCCCATAGAACCCTAGGTGCGGGTCTCCCGGGCAGGCCATAGCCTCTCGAAGACACCTCAAGATGCTCACCAGGCTCGGCTGCCGCGTGCGCTCCTCCTCCGTAAACGGGACGGCACTGGAAGCAACCCGCCCCTTGATTGCACTGCCTTGCTGGGACAAGTTTGACACGGCTGGACAAGCGGAAAGCGCAGCGGAGCACATCGACAACAGCACTTGGCCTCGCCGATTGAGCGCCTCGACCCGAAATGCCCGGTCCCTTCCAGTCAGACATAGCGGCGGATCGACGAAGCCGACGTCGAAGCGCGTGTAGCGTCCTGGGTACTCGAACCCCGATGTGAGAACCGCGCCCCGCCGACTGTCGAGGGCCGTAGCCAACGCCTCGATGGCAGCCCCGGGTTGGGAGACACGCGTTCGACGCCGACGGATCTGTAAGCCAACTTCGGTTTCGTGGGCGAAAAAGGACTCTGACATGGCGACTCTCCGAGCTGTTGGTTCGCCACCCCCAAGAGCCAGATCGCCACAACAACGAAAACAGGCCACCTCTAGGGGAGGCGGCCTGTTCGATGGATGATGCGCTCAATACCCGGGCTGCCTCGCTAGATGCGGGGCCACCACCACAGGTTCATCGAAGCGCACACGGACTTGAGCATGTGGAGCCTTTGACACGCGCCCCGCCTGCCGTCAAGTCCTCGGAGACTTGCTAGCCCGGATGATTCATGAACTCTGCATCGCCTCGCTTGTTCTTCGACTTCACACGCCTTTCGTCGCCCTCGCAAATACAGGCAGTATGTGGGTCGGTCGCCGAAAAGCCGTGTGAAGCCGAATCCCTGCGCGATCCGACGCAGAGTTCATGAATCATCCGGGCTAGCGCGCAAAAGGGCGGGCTGCCAAGGTGTCGCTGCCCTCTGAACGAGACAGGGACAGCAACCGACCGTCGCCGTTTCGTAGGCGTTCGATGTACTCATAGCGCCGACGCTCATCTGTGAGGGTCTCAAAGGCCTCAGCCAGGCCCGCCGTAATCTCTTCCACCAGAGGCGCGAGCATCGCCAACTCAGGCGATAGTCCCTCATGTCTCCACTGCGCTGCGAGCACCGTGTAGGCATCCCGAATCGCCTCGTCGTTGTCCTCAGGGCCGACCCCGAGAAGTTCAAAGAGGTTGCGAGTCCGCATCCGTTGATGATGGCGAACGATCTGCCTGTACCGGTAGGCCATCCCCTCGCTGAGCGCGACGGGTGGTTCGCTTGGGATTCGTATCCGGATCGGGCGTGTATCATTCGCGGCGGGCCTACGTAGCAGCGGCCCGGGATCCGAAAATGGCATGTCCACCGAAAGCTCTGGCGGGTCCGGAACAGGTCGCAACGTTGGCCCGTTGCTCCCGGATGGCTCCTGGCCAGGCCCCGAGGCCACCAGCCGAAGCCCGTCCAATTCGCGGGGATCGTAGCCCACCCTGGGGGGAGCGGTGGAGTGCACCGCGCTTTCGCGCTCGGGCGGCGGGGGGCCCGGAACGGACACGGCTCGACTGGGCGCCTGCCGTCCCACAGGCAGCACCGCCGCCATCCCGGTCACCCGCAGCAGGTAGATCATCCGCTTGGTGAAATGCTCCGGCGCGTTCCCCCGTACCATCAACGCAGGGGCCGACGCGGGCCGACGTCGCAGGTCTTGCACGAAGTTCCATTCGTCTCGGGTGAGGCCGAGTCGCTCAAAGCGAGCCGTCGACCGAACCTGCAATACCCGCCCCCCAGCTTCCTGGACCACGGCGTCGATGACATCTTCCCGCACCGGGCCCCGAAGTGCGCTCGCAGCCAACATGAATGGGTCCACATGCCCTCGCAAGACCCGCCGGTCGTCCCCCACCACGTTGACCCTTGGAAGGAACCGGTAGCCGCCCCCCCGCCGCACGGTGAGGGGAATCAGCGCCGAAAACAGGTTCCGGTCGTCTCCGTCGAGATCGCCAGCGACGACCACGCCCTCCTCGAACAGCAGGCGCTGCTGGGCCGCATTGGCCGCAAACGGCTGCTCGCCGGACCAAACAACCAGCGATCCCTGAAACCGCTGCTCCAGCGCTGCCAGCAGCAAGTGCACAAAGGGATCGCTAGCTAGGCTTCCCTCGGAGAGGGCTGCCGGGCGCAGGATGGCTGACATGCAACACCTCGGTCGGCTCAACAACTACTGCTTGAACGTCACCAATCGCGTCCCCTTGAGCCTTTGCAGGTGCTTTTTGTGAGATGCGCCGCACTCGCCATTTCGAGCTTCCGCTCAGGGACGCCCAACCAACTCGATCCGCCGCCGAAACGGTCCGGGCAGCGGACTCAGCCATCGCAGCGCATGTCCGGTGATCGGGTGCCGCAAACCCAGAACCGACGCGTGCAATGCGTGCCCACCCCCATCGTATGCCCTGGGACCACCGTAGGTTACGTCGCCGTACAGCGCGTGCCCCATAAAGGCCATATGTGCACGTATCTGATGCCGTTTTGCACGATGGACGCGCACGTCTGCCAAACAATGATCACCCACCGCCAAATGGCCCAACAGCTCCGTACAGATCTCGACAGCCCTCGCGGAAGGCCCACTTCGAACCCGCACCCGGGCGCCCAGCGCTTCGAGGAAAGCACGCTGGCGGCCCTTCGGAAGCTGCGCTCCCACGACCAGGGCGCGATATCGCTTGTCGACCTCCTCCCGTTGCAGGGCAGCCCAGAGACGCTCAAACGCCTCCTGATGGCGTGCCGCCAGTAGCAGCCCGCTCGTGTCGTTGTCCAACCGGTGCAACAGCCCAGGCTCGCGCGGATGGTGCCCGACGCCCGCCATCTCGGGATATCGGGCGACCAATCCGGACGCGACCGTGCCAATCTCCCCAGGAGTCAGCGGATGACAAGGAATCCCAGCGGGTTTGTCGACGACCACAAAATGTTCGTCTTCATAGACGATCGAAAGGACCACACTCGAATCCGGTGCCGCGTCCCAGCTCACAGCGGCCCGCAAGGACACCCGGTCCCCCGCGCAGAGGATCCAACCCTTTCTACCCCTGCGCCCATTGACGCGCGCCGAGCCGACCTCGAGCAATCTGGAGACTTGCCCCCGCGTGGATCCAGGCAACTGTCGCACAAGAAAGCGGTCGAGCCTCTCCCCGGCCCCGACCTTGCCCACGACCCAGTGTCGAGCGTCGCTCTGCTGCTCTTCCTTGTCCATGACCTGGTCCCACCGCTCCGGGTGTAGTACGTAGCCTGCAACCAATGGTGGCGTCCGCAAAACGCGACTACTACGAGCTACTCGGCGTCGAAAAGCACGCCGCGACGGACGATATCAAACGTGCATATCGGCGCCTGGCGGTTAAGTATCACCCAGACCACAATCCTGAGAATCCCGACGCAGAGGAAACGTTCAAGGCGGTGAGCGAGGCTTACGCGGTCCTCAGCGACCCAGACAAGCGTCGCCGCTACGATACGGTCGGACACGCCGCCTATGCGGACTCGGCGGGAGGTGGCTTCAATCCGAGTGATTTCAGCTCGATCGGTGACATTCTCGAAGGCTTTCTGGACGATGTGTTCGGCCGCCGCGGAGGCGCGGGAGAAGCGCCGAAGGACTTGCGCTATGATCTGAGCCTGCGGTTTGAGGAAGCGGCTCTTGGTATCGAGAAGGATATCGAGTACGATCGCCTGGAGCGTTGCGCGACCTGCGCGGGCCGGGGCGCAGCCCGTACCGCCACGAACGCGGAATGTCCAGCCTGCGCCGGGCGCGGGGCGATTCGCTTCCAGCGCGGCTTCTTTGCCAGCTCCCGCCCGTGCAGTGCCTGCGAGGGCACAGGTGTTCGGCCGGGCGCACGCTGCGAGGACTGCCATGGGCAGGGCCTGCAGAGCCAGCGCCAGCACCTCCGGGTCAAGATTCCAGCTGGCGTTGAGGATGGTGCGGTGCGCACGCTCCGTGGGGCCGGCTCCGAGTACAGTGGCGGAACAACCGACCTGCACGTCTACGTCAAGGTGGCTGAACACCCTCTGTTTTCCCGCAACGGTGCCGACCTGGTGTGCGAGGTGCCGGTGAGCTTCCCTCAAGCGGCGCTCGGCAGCCACATCGAGGTTCCTACCCTGGAAGGCAAGGTAACGATGAAGCTTCCGGCCGGAACCCAGTCTGGCAAGGTATTCCGCCTCCGCGGCAAGGGCCTGCCTGTCTTCGGCGGCTACGGGAAGGGCGACCAGCTCGTCACCATCCTGGTGGAGGTCCCGGAAAAGCTCAGCAGCCGCCAGCGGGAACTGCTGGGAGCGCTTGCCGCCGAGATGGGAGCCGACACGCATCCCAAACAGAGTAGCTTTCTCGATAAGCTCAAGAGCCTCTTCGACTGATCATCTCCGGCGGAGGTCTCTCCTTGGATCTGTCCCACTTGCTCGACAGCGTACCCGACACCGCCGAGGCCGGTGTCTATGGGCGGGTGCACTCCGTGCTCGGCACCCGGGTCCAGGCGTTCGTGCCTGACGCCACCATCGGAGACCTCGTGAGCGTAGAGCGTCCGGGACTTGCTCCTCTTCTGACAGAGATCGTTGGATTCTCCGACCAAGATGTCACCCTACTGCCTCTTGGCCCGAGCAATGGACTAACCATTCATGCGCGTGTGAAGGCCCTCCGCCGCCCCCTTGAAGTGGCCACCGGTCCGGACGCGCTGGGCCGCGTGCTGGACGGCCTGGGGCAGCCCCTGGATGGCCGGCCACCGATCGTTGGGCCACTTCATAGAGTGGATGCAGAATGTCCATCTCCCATGGACCGACCTGCCATTGAAAGACCTATTTCACTTGGTATCCGATCTATAGATGGTCTTCTCACCCTTGGTGAGGGACAGCGCATTGGGCTGTTCGCTGGGCCCGGAGCGGGAAAGAGCCAGCTGCTGGCCCAATGTGCACGCCAGACTGAGGCGGACGTGTTTGTGCTTGCCCTCGTCGGCGAACGGGGTCGCGAACTACGAGAGTTCCTCGAGCGTGCGCTAGGCGCCGAAGGCATCCGCCGAGGGGTGGTCATATGTGCCACGAGTGATTCCCCACCGCTCGTTCGGATGAAGTCCGCCATGGTCGCCATGACACATGCCGAGGCGTTTCGAGCCAGAGGCCAACGTGTCCTGTTCCTGATGGACAGTGTCACGCGGTTCGCTCGAGCGGCGCGTGACGTGGGCCTGTCGGCCGGAGAAGCCCCCGTACGGCGCGGATACCCGCCTAGCGTGTTCGCGGCCCTACCGCCCCTTCTAGAGCGCTGTGGACGCACGCAGTCGGGTTCCATCACCGCCCTTTGCACCGTGCTGATCGAGGGAGACGAGTTGGACGACCCGATTGCGGACGAACTCCGGGGCTTGCTCGATGGACACATCGCCCTGAGTCGGGAACTGGCCGCCCGGGGTCACTTCCCGGCCGTTGACATTCTGGAAAGCCTGTCCCGTTGCATGCCCCAGGTTAGTGGCAAGGCCCAGCAAGCGCTCGCCCAAACCCTGCGCACCCATCTGGCGCGCCACCGGGAAAAGCGCGACCTGATCTCGCTGGGTGCCTACCACCCCGGTAGCGACCCAGCCCTGGACGACACCCTAGCCCGTATCCCCGCCATCGAAGGGTTTCTGCAGCAGGACACGCACGAACGAACCGAACCCGGAGAAACCCTGGAGCGCCTGGCCGAACTGTTCCGATGATCCGGAGATGGTCAATGCGGCCGTCCTAGCGCGGGTCACTTGCGACTTCGGCATCGGATCGGGCAGGGATTCGGCTTCCCAGGGCTTTCGGTGGAGGAGGGAATACTCGCTGTATTTCTGACTGAGGCGAAAGCGCTGCGGAGTCGACCAGTTGTCCGAGCGCGCGTGATTTGAATGATGGATGCGGGCTAGCTAGCTAGCTAACGCGTCACGGACACTCCACCTGCTTCGATCCGAAAATCCAAGCGATCATGTTCGATCAGAATGAACTCGGGATGCGTGGTTGTCAGGAACACCTGACCGCCCAAGGACGAAAGCCGCTCGAACAAGAGGCGGTTGCGAGTCCGGTCCAACTCGCTCGAAACATCATCAAGCAGCAGGACAGGCACGCGTCCCACCCGTCTACCCAGCTCGTGTAGTTCGGTCACTTTGAGCGCCAACACAATCGCGCGGTGCTGACCCTGAGAAGCGAAACGCTTGGCCTGGACGCCGCGGGTCTTGAACTGGAGGTCGTCGGCGTGCGGACCATCGGCCGTAAAGCCTCGCGCAAGATCCTTGGGAAGCGCAGCGGCGAGGGTCGCCTTGATGCGTTCCACCTCTGGCTGCACCCGCGGCGCGTAGGCCAGTTCAAGGTGCATCTGTTGCTGGCTGATCTCTTCGAACGTTCGCGCAACGGATGGAGCCATTTCCAGCACGAGCCGTGCGCGCGATTGCCCGATCACCGCACCCGCCGAAGCCAACAGCTCGTCATAGGCGGCGATGGCTGCGCGCTTGGGGGATTCCAGCTTGAGCAACCGGTTTCGACTCCGGAGCGCCCGCTCATAGGCCGCTAGACTGGAGGCGTAGCTGGGATCGAACTGCTCGAGCATTCGATCGAGAAAAGCCCGGCGACCTTCGGGCGAGCCGGTTGCAAGTCGGAGATCGCCCGCATGGAACAACACGATCTGCTGCTGGGCAGCGTACTCCGACCGCGAGCGCATCCGTTTCCCATCCACGACGCATTGGCGTCGCCCCTGCCGCGGCAAGTGGATATGGACGTTCCTTGACAAGGGCTCGTTCGCGAATCGTGCCCGTAGGTCGGCCGCTTGCGCCTCACCGCCGATCAACTCTTCCGTGGTGGCGCCCCGGAAGCTCTTCAAACGACCGAGATAGTCGATCGCCTCCAGCAGATTGGACTTGCCCTGACCATTGTCACCGTGGATGACGTTGAAACGACCGCCGGGCTCGAACACGAGCGGCAACAGATTTCGAAAGCCGCGCAGTTCAAGCTGCTCCAACCGCTGCGCGCCAACCATACAAACCGCGAGCGCTAAATCCTCATCGGCATGATTACGCCGACAAACTCAGTCGGCCCGACGGGCCGTACAACGCACGGGTCGAGCTGCCCGCCCAACTCCAGCATCACCTCATCCTCGGCCAAGGCGCCAAGCGCGTCCTGCAGGTAGCGCGCGTTGAAACCGATTTCGACCTGCTCGCCGGCGTAGTCGACGTCCAGTTCCTCGCTGCCTTCGCCGACATCAGGGTTCTCGCTGGTCAACCGAATCACACCGGCATCGACGCCAAACCGCACGGCGCCGCTCTTGTCATTCGCCACGAGACTGATGCGCTTGAGAGCTTCCGCCAAGAGCAAGCGAGAAACGACCACGCGGCGTTCCTGGGAACTCGGGATGACCTTCTTGTAGGGGGGAAACTGCTCGTCGGCAAGCTTGACACTTAGGACCACGTCGCCGTGCCTGAAAAACGCGTTGCCACTGACATGGGCCACGTCGACCACACCCTCACCGTCACCCTTCGCATCCGCCCGGACCTCTTCGACCATACGACGAAGCTCACCAATGCCCTTGTTGGGAACCAGCATGGCGAAATCGAGAGCGTCCGCGTCCTCTGGGCGCTTGTATTCGGCCTTCGACAGACGATGCCCGTCCGTGGTCACCATCCGGGCCACTCGCCCGTCTCCCTCGAACAGCGCTCCTGCCAGGTGCGGCCGGGTCTCGTCGGACGACATGGAGTAGTGGGTCAGTGCGATCAGCCGGCCCAAGGAAGCCGCATCCATGCTCGCAAAGGGTGCCTCGCCTGCGCTCGGGAGCACCGGGAAGTCCTGACCGGGCATGCCTGGGATCTTGAAGCGGACCTTACCAGCGCGAATCTCCGCCGCGTAGTTGTCCGTTACCTGGAGCGAGACCATTCCCTCCGGCAGGTTCTTCACGATGTCGAAGAGCGTTCGTGCGGCCACGGCGATGGTGCCTTCGGCGCCGACCTCGGCGGGCGCTGCGCAGCTCATGGACAAGTACAGATCCGTGGCGGCAAATCTCAACGTCCCCGACCCGTCAGATGACAACAAAATGTTCGATAGAATCGGCATTGAACTCTTACGGTCCGCCACCGAGTGGGTACGGGTCAACGCTCGCAAGAATGCCTTCTTGCTGATGGTCAGTTCCATGGGCAGCGCCTCTTGCAGATGTCGGGCAAGTTCCGGTTTGTCACCAGGCTCCAGCAGTTAACCCTACTTATATTTTAAATTCATCCGTAATCGTAAGTCCGGTGGATAGGGGAGCAAAGCTGATAAGCTACCGTAACCAGGTCAGAAACACCGCCTTTTCGAGCGTGGACCAAAATGTGGATGCAACGTGTGTTGCGGTGTCCCCAGGTTAGCCACCGGGTTGCCCACGATCCTGGGGACCGGTTACCCACAAGTCACCCCGATCACTCCTGACGGTCACCTTCGGCTTCCGATCGGCATCGTCGCCCGTGTGTGGCGCCCCGCCTTGAGGGCCCGCGGTCCGAGCGGTCTTGACTGGCTAGTTGGGCGCGGAGGTAGGTGGTGTTTGGCCCGCTTCCACTTCACTTCCAAGGCGCGAGACGACCACAAATGCCAGCCACAGTAGACCCGCGAGCGCCAGCGTTACCAGAGCGAGTGTGAGCGTTGTGGGAAAGCCGCGACCACGAAGCTGCTCCATTCCCCGTTTGCCGCGTCCCCTGAGCTTCTGCTGCACACCGGGCAGTAGGTCCGGGACCACGACGTGCTCGCTGAGCCTGCGTGTCTGATCGATCATTGCCCGGAACGTCGCGAATTCTTCCGCCATCTTGGGATGGTCCCTCAGGTAGCGTTCGAACGCATCCAACTCGGCGCCTCGAAGGTCTCCGTCCACGGCAACGCTAAATAGTTCCCGGGCTTGGTCCTCGGTCACGACTCCTCCTGTAGGGCCACGAAGCGTTCATGCAGAGCCATCCGAGCCCGGTGCAGACGGCTCTTGACTGTCCCGGAAGGAACTCCCGTGATCGCGCGAATCTCTTCGTAGCTAACGTGTTCCACATCGCGCAGCACAATCAGGGTCCGTTGCCCTTCGTCCAGCGAGTCCAGAGCTTGCAGCAATAGGGACTCGGCCTGGCGTCCCTCGGCCATCTGGTCCGGTGCAGGTACGCTCGCGCCCGTCGGCACGAGGGCGTCGGCAGCGCGGTTGTGGTTGTCATCGAAGGGGTGCTGAGCGTCGCGTGCCCTCCTCGCCAGATACTTGATGCGATTCTTGGCGTGATTGGTTGTGATGCGGAAGATCCACGTACTCAGGCGGCTGTCCCCGCGAAAGTTCGCGATCGCCTTGAACACTGATACGAACACGTCTTGGGCCACGTCCTCGGCTTCCGCCGGATCGCCCAGCATTCGCAGAAGCAGGCGATACACTGGCCCCTGATGAGCGCGTACCAAGTCGCTAAACGCTTGCCCGTCCCCAGACCGCAAACGTGCGACCAGTTCCTCGTCGCTGGGCGCAGATCCGCCAGAGGCACGACCTTCGGCGTTGCCCTTCCGCGCGTCCTCCGATCGATCGATGGTCATCCCAATAAGACTAGAGACAAATGTCCACAGCCGTGGTTCCACGCGTCCGGAAACCGCCCTACGCGTTCATGACCCCATCATACGCTTCCCTACACTTATTCCGCACGCGTCACCAAATCACGGGCCTTTCGTACAACTCCCAGTGGCATTCGCCCTTGGTCAGCGGACGTAGTACCGCAAGGCAAGCAATACGCGAGTTTCGTCACCGCCGGAGAGATCCTGCCGGAATCCCAGGTCGACCCCAAGCATCTTGTCCGTGTATCCCACACCCAGACCAAGGCGGTGTAGCTCTCGGGTCGTGTCGAATGAGTATCCACCACGCAGTGGGACCGTCCCGGCTGCCAGGTACTCGAGACCCCCTCCTGCCGTCATGCTCGGAGCTTCGAAGTTGCCCATGTCTCCCAAGATGTCGAAGCCAAAGACGAACTCCGGCGCGAGCATGAAGCCAGCTGAGAATCCTAGCTCGAGCGGCATCAACGCGGTGTCCTGATCGACGAAGTTGTAGGCCGCCACGTCGAATACGGCCACGTCGCCAACTTGAAAGCGAAATGAGGCGTCCAAGGTGATGCCCTGTGCCAGCTCAACGTCGATCGGGTTGCCGTCCTCGTCCTCGCCCTCGGTGCTGACATTGATATAGCGACCCGCAAGGCCGATCGAAATCGCTTCGGAGAACGGGAACGCGAGGCCCAGCCGCGCGTCAAAGCCATCGTACCCTTCTTTGCCTGAAAGGAACCCACGAAAGGCAACACCACCTGCCAGTTGGCTAGTAGCCGAGTCCGCGACAGCCGCACCCAGGGCGGTCGTCTTGCTCCCGGACAGGTAGTCAACGTTTCCTTCCACGTGATATGCGCCCCCCAGCACCAGGCCGGCGGGATTATAGAAGAGCGCCGAAGTCGAAGCGGCGGACGACCGCAAGCCTAGGGCGAGCCCCAGTCCCCTGGCAGACTCCCATGCGAGGGGACTCGGACAGTCCTTTTTGAGGACCGGTTCCTGGTCTTTGCACGGTGCTTGCGCCAATGCAGGCGCCACGACTGTCAACGTCCAAACGACCGCACAGGTCGTTGCGAGCATCCAACTTCTCTCGCCTCTGCGCGGAGCGCGGGGCGTAGCAGTGACGAGGGGCCGCGGCCGGTTCGCCATGGGTGACTGCTTGTACATCGATGGCTCCAAAGGTTCCTGGCCTAGTCACGCGCACGCTAGCGCGTCCTCGATCGAGGTCCAAATACTTGGCGAACGGGACAGCCAACGCCCGCTGCGCATTCCGCTGGGGACGGTTACAGGCGGTTCGTCTCCTGCTTTGCTCCCAGGGGCCGGCGACTTAACAGCGGTTTTCGCGTGCCTGTCGGTATACCGACAGGTACTTCCGATGGGACCGTTCCCAGCACAATCTGTTCGAGCTGAACGTCGCGTTTCGTGCCGATCCACGCGTGATGGAAAAGATCAATTCCGAGTCCCACTTTCGTTCTTGGCACTGCTGATCGGCGTAGACGCGCTATTGGCGCTTTGTTAATGTCCTCCCTCCCGTTTGCGAGGGATCGACAGGACATGGCCGGGAGTCCTGGATAGAGCGCGCATTCGGGTCGGGCACCTGGACATCCTAGCTACCCTCTTACTTCGACACGGGCGGTGCAGCTTGAGCGTCGAGAGCACAGACTTGTCTTCTTTCGCGGCTGAGAATCCGATGACCGCGCATTGGCGTGGCACCCTTGATGACCTACGCGAGAACCTCTCGACCGAGAGCTTCCAGACCTGGCTTGAGCCGGTGCAATGTGGTGGGTTTCGGGACGAGAAGCTTGAGCTCCGCATTCCGAATCGCTTCTATGCCGATTGGATTCGCACCCACTACCTCGACCTCCTGCTGGACTCTCTCCGAAGGAGAAGCGGGCAGCCCTCGCTAGACATCGTCTGGGCGGTCGATGAGGCCCTGGCAGAGTCCATGGCAAAGCGTGAGAAACCGGCGGGACCGAGTATCCCGCCGCCCAAGGTCACTCCGCCGCCTCCCCCTCCGGTTCAGCGAGAGAGCACCAATCTCAATCCGAAGTACCACTTCGACACCTTCGTCGTGGGGCCTTCCAACCAGCTCGCGCACGCTGCGAGTACCGCCGCGGCCAACAATCCCGGTGAGCGTTACAACCCGCTCTTTATCTACGGCGGTGTTGGGCTCGGCAAGACCCACCTTGTCAATGCAGTCGGACATAGGGTGCTCCACAACCGCCCGTCCGCACGCATCCTCTACGTCTCTGCGGAGCGCTTCACGAACGAATTCATCTGGGCGCTCCAGAACCACCGCATCGATGAGTTCAGGACCCGCTATCGCACGCAGTGCGACGTCTTGCTGATGGACGATATTCAGTTCCTGGCGAGTCGTGAACAAACGCAAGAAGAGTTCTTCCATACCTTCAACGCCCTGTACCACTCCGATCGCCAAATCGTGGTCTCGAGCGACGTGTACCCGCAGCAAATCGGCAAGATGGAGGAGCGTCTCATCAGCCGCTTTCAGTGGGGCATGGTGGCGGACATCCAGGCCCCGGAGCTGGATACCCGCGTTGCGATCGTACGCAAGAAGGCGGAACAGGAAGGGATCGAGCTCGTCGACGACGTGGCGCATTTCCTTGCGCAAACCGTCAAGAGCAACGTTCGCGAGCTGGAAGGCACGCTACTACGGCTTGCGGTCAAGGCCGAGCTCCTCAAGCGACCCATCGACCTCGACTTTGCGCGCGAGACCCTGCGCGCGACCATTCCCCCACCCGAAAGCGTAGCAACCGTCGATGATATCCAGCGGGCAGTGTGCGAGCACTTCAATGTGCGGATGTCCGACATGAAGTCCCACCGACGCCATCGTTCGATTGCCCATCCACGGATGGTGGCTATGTATCTGTGTCGCCAGCGTCTCAAGACAAGCTACACCGAACTGGGCGATCGCTTTGGCGGCAAGGACCACACAACGGTTCTCAGTGCCGTTCGTAAGATTGAGAGCCGCCTAGAAGCCGATGACATGGACCTACAGGCCACGGTTGAGGCCATCGAACGTCGGCTAGGGCGCTAACTACCTTGAGCCAGCGTTTCGTGGACGCTTGAGTCCAGTCTACCCGCGTTGCCTTGCTTCGATGCGTCTGGACGAGGTCGCTAGGTCGCGCTCCTAGGTGATCCGCTGTCAGGACGTTCGCTGCAAGAAGCGGCTATAGCCGGCGCATTCGATTGGATGGGGCTGCGCGGGCTACATGCCTTGTTGGACTGGGACGAAGCCCCGCCAATCCCGTTGGCCGGGGTGCTCGTGGGCAATCGAGTCAAGTTCGATCGAGGTGGATGCGGTCAAAGCGGGCTCAGCCTCGAGGACCCTCACAACCGAACCGAGCAGGCGGTGCAACCGCACGGCGCCACTGGCGCTACGGGCTTTACTCCAAGCGCACGTGGGTTGCCCGAGCGTGGGCGGTAAGGCCCTCGCGCGTTGCGAAGTCCTCGACGTCCGACGCATCCTCCCGTAGTGCCTGTGCCTCGTACTCGATCAAGCTCGAGGCCTTCAGGAAGTCGTTGCACGAAAGCGGGCCGAAGAATTTCGCTGTGCCCGACGTGGGCAACACGTGGCTTGGGCCCGCGTAATAGTCGCCCAGTGGTACCGGTGTGTGCTCGCCAAGAAAAATGGCACCCGCGTGCCGAATACGCGCGCACGCGCTTGCGTTGTCGCGTGTCATGATCTGCAGATGCTCGGCGGCGAAGTCGCTGGCTACTTCACAAGCCTTCTCGAGTGTGTCCGTAAGGATTAGGGCGCCGTACTTCTCCAGCGCCACGCGCGCCACGTCTCCGCGGGCAAGTGTCGTCAACTGAGTGGTCACGGCACGGGCGACCGCCTCGGCCAACGTCCGAGACGGGGTGATCAAAATGGACGCGCCCGGATCGTGCTCGGCCTGTGCCAGCAGGTCCGCAGCGACCCATTCAGCCCGGGCGCTGTCGTCCGCAACGATGACCACCTCACTGGGGCCGGCCACCGAGTCGATTCCCACCTTCCCGAAGAGCTGCCGTTTCGCCTCGGCCACAAACGCGTTGCCGGGGCCGACGATTTTCTGAACCGGCACGATCCGGTCCGTCCCGTAGGCCATGGCGGCAACTGCCACCGCGCCACCGAGTTGCAGCACCTCCCGGATGCCCAACTCGTGTGCCAGCGCGAGTGCCATAGGATGGATGGCTCCTCCCGTGGGTGGAGAAGCCATCACAATTTCCTCCACGCCCGCCACCTGCGCAGGGACCACGGTCATGAGCACGGTTGAGGGATAGAGTGCACGGCCGCCCGGGACATACACGCCGACCCGTTCGATGGGCGTGTAGCGCACACCCAACTTTCGACCTTTGCGGACGAGCGGGGCGGGGTCTCGGTGCCGGATGTGCTCCTGGTAGGTCCGGATGTTGTCCGCCGCCCGTCGAATGAGGTCCAAGAATGCGGGCTCCGCTTCCCGGTGTGCCTGCTCGAGCTTGCTCGTTGATACCCGAACCGAGTCCGGCTCGATGGTTGCGGAATCGAGGCGCTCGGTGAGTTCCACCGCAGCCACGTCCCCCCTCGTTCGCACCTGTGTGAGAATATCCGCCACAATGGCGGCGACGTTGAGCTCCGTGTCCTCGCTGGCGGCCAGCAGGCCACCACTGC
The DNA here is from genome assembly GCA_028817905.1 of Myxococcales bacterium. Lineage (GTDB taxonomy): Bacteria > Myxococcota_A > Polyangia > Polyangiales > JAFGIB01 > JAPPOR01. The sequence continues at coordinate 3,006 of JAPPOR010000636.1, read as the reverse complement.
GCAACAGGGCTTTCAGTCCTTCGATGTCCGACTGATAGCTGGGCGACCTCGGGTCGATCAATTTCATGGCGCGCGCAGCCTAGCCCGCATCCAGCACCAAATCACGCGCCCTCGCACAACTGCTCGTCTCCGCAGCGCTTTCCCTCCCTTGCGAAGGTCGCCCAGGTCTGGGCAACTGTCGGTCGTGTGGCGGGGTGTGGGGTTGACGCGCCCCGGGCTCGTACCGAACGCTAGATATCTGGCTCGTTCATGTTGCGCTGGCTATCGATTGTCATCTGGCTGTCCGCGTGCACCGGTGCAGACCGCGCTGTCGCACCAGAGGGTGCTCCGGAAGCCCCGGCTGCTGGGGAAGGTAACGACGAGCGCCCGCCAGAGGTACGCGACGCCGACGGCGACGGATTGTGTGACGGAACCGAGGCGGACGTGGGAACGGACGCGCGGCTTGTGGACACGGATGGCGACGGCTTTCCCGACCCAGTCGAGGTCGCACTCGGCTTTGAGGCGGTCGATCCCGCCACGCCCGACCCGTCCCATGTGGCCTACCTGGAGGCCGTGCCCGGTGCCATCCTGGACTTCGAAGTACGCCTCACGGTAGATGGCAAAGGGGAAGGCTACGCCGGGGGCTTTGCCCCAGCCTCGCCGCTCTACGACCTGGGACACTCGGCCGCCGATTTCTACGAAAGCGCGCGCGCCGACGGTGCCGACCCGGTCGACAATGTTCGCGAGTTTGGTGGCCAGACCGAGCGCTTCGCTGCCGTTGTTGGCTCGACTCGCCTGCGCTTTGTGCTGCGCTTCCGCAACCCTCTGAGCCGGCACGAAAACCCGGACTGTGTCGTCGCACATCCCTTCCAGTATCTGGTCAAGAACGACAGCGGCGAAATCGTCAATCGTCGAAGCTACCTCCTGGTGCTCATTCCGCCGTCCGCTTCGGAGGGCGCAGACGCCTATTGCCGACCCGCGGCGTGTCTGTAGTCCCTCGCTTCGCTTGCGATCCCGCCGTCTTCCGGTAAAGTATGCCGCCCCGAGGCCGGCCGGTTGCTGGTTCGCAGCCGCGGCAGCGATCCTTCGCTGCGAAAAGACAAGCTTTTTCGGAAACGGCCTGCGATGATGAAGAAGGGCGTAGCGGGCTGCAGTAGGTCAGGCGCTTTGCCAGGGAAGGACTTTGGATGGTTGGAGAATCGATACAGGTCAAGCCGGTCGAAGTGGTGGTCGGCGAACGCGGGCTTGAACGCGCCATCAAGCATCTCAAGCGAAAGATGGCCAACGAGGGCATCCTTCGGGAGCTGAAGCGCCGCCGGCACTACATGAAGCCCTCCATCAAACGTCGGAAGAAAGAGGCCGAAGCGGCCCGACGGCGCCGCAAGCGCGTGCGGCAGATGGCGGGCGAGTAGCCCCTTCCCCGACCGAGACCTGAGCCGCTTGCAGCCTGGGGTACGTACATCGTGCCCCGGGCTTTTCTGTTTGGTGACACGTAGTTATGCCCGGTTCACCTGTCTAGTGGTGTCATTAGTTCAGCTATCCAAACGTACAGCTGCACACAAAAATGCTCTGATATCAGCAGGTTGCGGAAGAAATCCCGGCTGCTCCTCTAGCTTCGCCGGCTCGGATTGCCCTACAACTGAGGGAAGGCGCTGTCAGCGTTTTGTCGTAGGGGCTGTTGGATGTTGGAGAAGTACCTGGTTCGTTGTCGCGGGGCTGCTGCTGTGATGGCAGTGGCGGTTCCGTGGGTTGGCTGCACTGCGCACTCGTCAGAGCAGGCGGTCGAGTCCTCAAACTACGCCCTGCAGGGTGGCACCGCGGCTCCCGCCTACGGCCCCGCGGACTGTCCGGCAGGGTACAACGTCATCGAAGGAACAGACGGCGACGACCGCCTACGGGGCACCCACCGCAGCGACTGCATCCTGGGCTACGGCGGCAATGATGTGCTCCTGGGCCGCCGGGGCGATGATGTGCTTCTGGGCGGACCGGGCGACGACCTCCTGCTAGGGGGTTCGGGCAGTGACATCATGGAGGGGGGCGCCGGCAATGACCTCATCTACGCGCTGCTGGGGCGGGATGCCGCTGACGGCGGCGGTTGCCACGATCGGATCATCGGTGGACTCGGCCGGCGCCTGTTCGACCGCCTCAAGCGCCCGCGTGCGGCCATCACGGGTGGAGACGGTTACGACGCCTGCGTGGGCGAGGGCTGCGAGGTGCGCGCCAGCAGGTTTTGTCGCGACGACGCGGGCTGCCGCGACGACGAACGATGTGTGGCTCCCGTCGGGCTCTGCGTCCCCCTCGCGCTGGCACCTGCCTCCGATCGGACCTGCGACGGGTTGGACGACGACTGTGATGGCCAGCTTGACGAGGACGCTGTCTGCGGCACCGACGAGTGCAGTGAAGGAACGCACACTTGCGACAGCAACGCCACCTGTAGGGACACGGAAGAGGCCTACCGCTGCACGTGCAACGCGGGCTATCGCGGGGATGGCGAAAGCTGCCATGACGTGGACGAGTGCGCCCTAGGCCTGGACGACTGCGCGGACGAGGCCAGCTGTTTCAACATAGCAGGCAGCTATTCCTGCGAATGCAACCCGGGATATGGCGGGGACGGTGAGGAGTGCCATGACGTGGATGAGTGCGCCACCGAGCTCCATGACTGTCACCCAGACGCCAGCTGCGAAAACCTACCGGGCGCTTACGACTGCGCGTGCAATCCCGGTTTCGAGGGCGACGGCTTTAGCTGTGATCCGAGCGATGGGGGCATCATCGTGATCGGCAAGGGCGGCACGGGAGGCCGTTAGCCCGGATCGTGTCGAGCAGTTGTGCGAGGGCGCGTGATTTGGTGATGGATGCGGGCCAGCCCGGATCCATCACCAAGGCACGTGATGCTCGTGCGAGGTGATCGGCTTCGCAGGGGTTTCGGTGAAGGAGGGAATACTCGGTGTATTTTCGACTGAAGCGAAAGCGCTGCGGAGTCGAGCAGTTGTGCGAGCATCACGTGCCTTGGTGATGGATGCGGGCTAG
>JAPPOR010000736.1 GCA_028817905.1 Myxococcales bacterium | reverse complement strand
GCTAGGTCGCGCTGGCGCGCTCCGGGGATGAGCTGTCAGGGATAGCGGTTTCCGGTGGCGCGTGGCGCGGGGCTGGACGGCGCTGCCGGCCACCGATATGGTCCGCCGCGATGGGATCGATTCCCTACGTCCGCGACATGAAGTTCGAGTACGGGGTGCTCGAGCCCGTCACCGACTCGGTGCGCCGACTGGTGTGCGAGAATCCCGGCCCGTTCACTTTCTACGGTACCAACACCTACGTAATCGGCCGTGGAAGAGTGGTGGTTGTGGACCCCGGGCCTGCGATCGAGGCCCACGTCGACGCCCTGCTAGCTGGCCTGGGCAAGGAGACGATCGAACGCATTGTCGTCACCCACACCCACCGCGACCACTCACCTGCAGCGGCTGCCCTGGTGGCCAAGCTGGGCGTTCCGACGGCCGGCCATGGCCCCCACGGCGCAGGGTTGTACGAGCGCGGGGCCGAAGTCGAAGCGGGCGCCGACTTGGCATTCCACCCCGATGAGGCCCTGCAGGACGGCGATGTCATCGAGGGCGACGGCTATTCCCTCGAAGTCGTGCACACCCCCGGCCACTGCTCAAACCATCTGTGCTACCAGGTTCGCGGAGAACGCACGCTGCTGACCGGCGACCACGTCATGGGATGGTCCACGTCGGTGATTTCGCCGCCCGATGGCGACATGGGGGCGTACATGGCGAGTTTGGAACGCCTACTGTCGCGCGACGACACGCGGTATCTCCCGGCCCATGGGGCGCCGATCGAGCAACCGGCCCACTTCGTAAAGGCGTATATCGAGCACCGGCGTGAGCGCGAGGACCAAATCCGGGCTTGCCTGGAGCAAGGCATCGACACGATCGACGCGATGGTCCCACGTATGTATCGCGGCGTGGCCAAGGTGCTACACCCCGCCGCGGCCCGCTCCGTCCTCGCGCACGCGCTGCACATGCGTGACCGGGGAGAACTGACATGCGCCGGCGAACCTTCCATCCACGTCGCCTGGCGGCGCGCCTAGCAGGAGTCGTCCGAACGCCGTGCACAAGCATCAACGAAGCGATCCGTCCCCCGAGTTCCGCCAGCGACTGGTCGCACCCGAAGCGGACGTGGACGAGCTGGGACACATATCCAATGTGGCCTACGTGCGCTGGCTTCAGGACGTTGCGACCGCGCACTCGGACGCAGTCGGCTTTCCAACTGCGCGCTACCAGGGCCTTGGAAGCATCTTCGTCGTTCGAAGGCATGAGATCGACTACCTGAGAGCCGCTTTCGCCGGCGACGATCTGGAGCTCACGACCCATGTCGCGTGGTTCCGCGGAGCCACCTCCGAGCGCAGGACCCGCATCGTGCGCTGCCGTGATGGCCTGGAACTGGTGCGCGCCGCGACCCTATGGGCCTTCGTCGCCATCGACAGCGGCCGTCCACGAAGAATCCCGCCCGCTGTGTCCGAGGCCTTCTATACGACTCCCGCCCGACCCTCACCCGACCTCGAGCGGGACGGTTCCCGATGACTGTCGCTGGCACAGGGCAGCTTCGGTGGGTCCTGTTCGATTGGGGCAACGTACTGGTAAAGTATCGCCCCCTGGGCTACGTCCACCTGGCGGAACGACTGGGCGTGGAGTTGGACGCGCTCGCCGGCGCGTTCGGAGCCGAGGGCCTCGTACGCCAGCTTGTGGTGGGTGACGCCTCACCCCAGGATCTGTCGGCGTGGCTCGCGACCCGTTTCGGGGCGCAGGTCGACGAAGACGATGTGATTGCAGCCTTCGCAGACGACGTCAGCGAACGCATGCCCGGCATCGAACCACTGGTATCGGCGTTGCAGGACCGCTATCGGCTCAGCATTCTATCGAACACCTTCTTCGGCCATTGGCATCAAGTGCTCCACGACCCGTTCTACCGCGTGTTCGAACGCCCGATGGCCTCCCACCTGCTGCGCGCGGCCAAACCCGATCCTGTCATCTATCAACGGGCGCTCGAGCAGCTCGGCTGCCCACCGGACCAGGTCGCCTTCATCGACGATAAGCAGGAAAACACCGACGCCGCCCGGGCCGCCGGCATGCACGCCATCCATTCCACCAGCGTCGACCAGACCCGCACCGGCCTGGTCGCGCTCGGCTGCCTTGACTAGCTAGTTCGACGACCGAGTGGCAGGTGGCCCGAGGGCGCGTATGTCGGACTCGCCGTGAATCATGTTCTGCTCTATCTCGGTGCAGGTCTGCCGCTCTTATGGGGGGTCGCTCACCTCGTTCCGACCAGGTCCGTCGTGTCGGGCTTCGGGGCGATCTCGGAAGACAACCGCCGAATCATCACGATGGAGTGGATCATCGAGGGCGTTGCGCTGATCTTCCTGGGGGTGCTCGTCGCCGTGGTTACGCGTATCGATCCCCAGTCTGCGATCGCGCGGGCCGTCCAAGTGTCCTCCGCGGCCATGCTGCTCGTGCTGGCGGTCATCTCGGCCTTCACCGGGTTCAGGATCGCGTTCCTTCCGTTCAGAATTTGCCCCTTCCTGTTCACGACCTCCGCGCTCTTGATTCTGGCGGGGGCGCTGCTCTGAGACGACCCCTCCCGGCGGGGCCGGGCCGGGCAGATGCTTCCAGCGTCCATCGCGACAGGAAACCGCGAGATTCTGTACAATTCCAGCCGTTCCGACCGGGTCCACGGGACTCGCAGATCATGGACGTCGTTACTTTTTCGCCGGCGTGACCGTAGGTCAGCGTGATGGGGTAAGAGACCTCGATGGACGGTGCGGACACGGTGCAGGTCGGACAACGCCCACAGCGGGCCGCTGAGCGTGTACAGCGCATCGTCGGTCTCGGGTTGCCGATCATCGGCGGCATGATTTCGCAGAACATTCTGAACCTGGTCGACACCGCGATGGTCGGTCGGCTGGGCGATGTGGCTCTGGCCGCCGTGGGCTCCGCTTCCTTCGTCAACTTCATGTTGATGGCATGGGTCATGGGCCTCGGAACCGCGGTCCAGGCGATGGCCTCCCGCCGAGTGGGCGAAGGCCAGTTCCGTACCGCGTCGGTGCCGCTCAACGGGGCGCTGCTGCTGGCGCTGGTGGTCGGCCTTCCCTGGTCGCTTCTTACGCACTTCGGCGCCGATGCGATCTTTCCGCTCATCAACGACTCACCCCGGGTTGTGGCCGAAGCCGTCCCATACCTCGAGATGCGGGTGCTGGGCATCGTCGCGGTTGCCATGAACATGGCCTTCAGGGGCTATTGGAACGCCGTAAACCTATCCAAGCTGTATATGCGCACGCTGATCGTCGTCCACATCGCGAACGTGGTGCTCAACTACGGCCTGATCTTCGGCAAGTTGGGGATGCCGCAACTGGGTACGCTCGGAGCGGGTCTCGGCAGCACCATCGCGACGTACATCGGGTCCTGCTATTACCTTGTACTTGGCACTCGGCATGCCCGCCCGGCGGGCTTTTTGCACGGGCTGCCGGACGGGGCATCGATGCGCTCGCTCTTGAAGCTAGCGCTTCCGGGGGGGCTGCAGCAGTTGTTCTTCGCAGGCGGGTTCGCGGCGCTCTTCTGGATCCTGGGACAGGTGGGCACGAGCGCCACGGCGGCCGCCAACGTGCTGGTCAACGTCATGATGGTGGCGATCCTGCCCGCGATCGCGCTCGGCATGGCGGCCGCAACCCTCGTCGGCCAAGCCCTCGGAAGCGGGCGGGCCGACGATGCCAGCGCCTGGGCATGGGATGTGGCGGGCGTTGCGTTTGCGCTGCTCTCCTTGTTGGGGCTGCCGATGGTCTTCTTTCCCACCGCCATCCTCGGCCTGTTCATTCATGATCCCTCCACGCTGCTGCTCGCCAAGCTGCCCTTGCAGATCTTCGGAGCGGCCACCGCCTTCGATGGCATTGGTATCGTGCTGCTCAGCGCCCTGTCGGGCGCCGGCAGCGCGACCACGGTCATGCAGGTGAGCGTCGCCCTGCAGTGGGGCCTGTTCCTACCCCTGGCCTATCTGCTCGGGCCGGTGCTCGGACATGGCATCACGGCCATTTGGATCGCCCAGTCCTGCTACCGGATCCTGCA
>JAPPOR010000956.1 GCA_028817905.1 Myxococcales bacterium | reverse complement strand
GAGTGCGATTCGGTGCTGGCGATGCGAGATGCTTGCGTCGCTGGGCTGGGGCGGGCGGCCCTGCCCGCGTGCCTCGTGATCGACGACGAACGCGTCGTCCACGAGGGCGACGTGGAGAGGGGAACGCCGGTTTGGGTGCTAGCGCCCGGAACGCGCTGGGCAGACAAGCGGCTGAAGCGACTCGCGCAGACCCTTGCCAAGGAGCTGCGACGCCTGCCTGGTATATGGGAACAGCCCTCTTGACGCTCTCCCGGCAACAGTCGAAGCGGAAGCGCTCCGGAGGAAGAGTACCCTCGTGTCCATCGGGCTCCACGGGACACAATTTGTACCGCCTTGGATCTATGGCTAGAGACGTGGCCCCCTACGTATATCGCTGGGGACGAAAGAAGATGAAGCGGCGCGTTCCCGGGCTCCCGCCGGCGCGCGGATCTCCAACTGCCGGTCCCAACCGCCGCATGACCGCCCCTCGGGTCCCCTCGGTTAGGAGTTCCCGCTCAAGGTCCAGTTCTACGCAGCGCATGCGTTCCCATCCACGCCCCAACGCAACCCCAGAGCGCCGAAGCCACCACATGAATGGCCCAGCCCTTCACCCCGAACATTCCTGCCGGCAGCAGCATTACCACATACAAGGGGTACAAGACGGCGAACAACACCCTTCCAAATACGTCCTGCTCGTCCAGCACGTACGCGCACGTCGAATACATCAGTGACGGGATGCTGGCGAATGCTAGGCCGAAGATCAGAGGCATGACCCACGGGCGACTAGAAAAATTGTGGGTGAAGCGGCGCATCCCTAGCCGGTAGAGGCTACTAGGACTCGGGGTCAGTCACAACGAGTTCGCTCCACACTCCCCTCGACAAGATTCCGTCTGCGGCGTTGCTCGGGACTCGAAATCGCCAGCGCGCCCGGAGCCGGGGCCTTGTCGAGGGAGGCCCGCTCGCGCCTTGTTGTGACCAACCCTCTCGGCTTCTCAAGTCGCGGCGTTCGCGCTCCGGGCCTACTGAAAGCAGGCCTTGATGCCCGCGATGTCGGGCTTCTTAATCTCGCTGCCGGAAAAGAACTCGATCACGGTGCCGTCGGGAGCCAGGAACGCGACCGTACCCTTGACGCCGAACTTCTTGGCCGCCTGCAGCCGCAGGAACTTCGAACCGTCGAGCTTGGTCACATCCGGCGAGAAGTCCGAACCCTTTTCCCAGGCCCGGCCGATGAGACCGACCCCCTTTGGGAAGGAGGCCATCTTGGGATCCTTGCTCGCGGTCGCGTAGCCGGCGAACTTTTTGTCTGCCAAATACGACGGGCCCTTCGTCGCCGTCATCGGATTGCCCGAGAAGACGTTTGAGCCTGCGAACCCGAACTTCTTGACGGCGCACTCCATGCCTTTCTTTACGTCCGTAGCCTGTGCGGTCACCGGCATCAGCAGCATAACCGCCAGCATCATGATCTTACGCTTCATCAATAGTGCTCCTTTGATTGGAATGAGCGATTGGGGCTCGGTTGTTAGCGTAAGCGCAGCTAGGTCAACCCGCTGCGCTCAAACGCCGGCTTTGTAAGTTCACGCGGCCGCCCGCGACAATCCCCCGTGTGCACTTGTTACAGCTTGTTCTAAAAGGGACCCGGTCCAGCTTGCGACGCGCCCGAAAACACCAGCGACCGTTGCACGCCGGCAACAAGCTCGACACCATCGATCGTCGCGGAGCCCACGCCGACTGGTCGGGGATCCGGGTCGTGGTAGGGACGGGCGAGACGACCCTCGGCGGCAAGACCATTGCTGGACTGCTCGAGACCGCCCTCGATGCGGGCTTCGAAGTCCGGATTTGGTACGTCGGACTGCGGAGCGTGCGGCACCACCTCGATCGCGTCGCGGCGCGCGTCCAAAGGGGCGGCCACGACATCCCGCAGGACGCCATCCGCAGGCGGTTCGACGATAGCCGTCGCAATCTGGTCCGGCTCCTTCCCCGCCTCGCGGAGCTCAAGGTCTTCGACAACACCGCAGAGGCCTCCCCCGTCGAGGGTCACCCTCCCCGGCCCGTCCTCGTACTGCACTGGCGAGCCGGCCAGATCATCGCCCCCGCCGACCTACACGGGACCCCCAACTGGGCCAAGCCCATCGTGGCGAAGGCCCTTGCCCTGCAGCCATGACCGCCCCTCACACATTTACCATCATCGATGGCTGCCTGCCCGAGCTCAATACGCTCAACCCCGACGCCCGCCGACATACTGGCCTGGCCGCCCCGAGCAAGAGCTAGGGTGCGCGAATCGCGAATCACGATACACGTTGGCAGACCCCTGGATTGGGCACGGACGTAGCCTCCCGCGTACCCACGGTTGCTGAACCGGAGCACGCTGGTCCCGATCGACGTGACATCCAGGGTGATATCGTCTTGGACATGGCAACGGTTGGGCGCGTCCTCGCACATGTCGCGTTCGGCGCCGCGATCAACGCGGATGCGGCTGCCAAGGCACGCTTGCTCGCTGCGAGGGTTCGCGAAGCAGTCACCTGTATCAGGTAGCATCTAGTTCGCTGTACAGCTGGTCGGCCAGACCTTCCATGCGCTCGACGTAGCGCGGTGCGAGGCGAACGAGCCAGTTCGCTGGCAACCCCCTGGTGCCCAGCAGCGCGCCCGCAAGGGCACCAGTCATCGCACACACAGTGTCGACGTCTCCGCCGACTGATGCGGCCAGGCCGACACGCTCTTCGAAGGCAGGCGCCCCTGCAACGAACGCCCACAGCGCGACGGGAACGGTGGTCTCAGCCAGTGGCCGCGCCACCTCGAATTGCTTCCGCACCTCTGCGGCCGTGGCGCCGCACCCGACCAGCGCCCCAATGCGGGCAAGTGCACCGCATGGCCACCCTGCCAACTCGCCTGTCACGGTGGCAAGCTGGTCGAGGAATGCAGGTCCATCGAAGTCCTCGGGTGCCGTGCCAAGAGCAAGCCGGACGGCGTGCATCTGCAGGGTCGCACCCGCCGTCGCGTCAGGATGCGCGTGCGTCACCCAGCTGCTCATGTGGGCAACTTGCTCGGCACGCAAGGGCTCATTCAGGAAGCGACAGGCGACCGGTGCGATGCGCGCGCTTGAACCGTTCCCCTTGGAGCCCTCCGGCCACGTGGTGAAGGGGCAAGCGCCCCATGGTCGCCCCGACCGATACGCGTGCAGAACCTGCTTCGTTCCGTGACCGTACCCGAGCGCGGCATCGTAGCCCTCTGCGAGCTGGGCGAGCAGCGCTTCCGGGTCTTCCGAAGGCAGGAGCAGCCACGCGGCGACGTCGAGCATCATCTGCGTGTCATCGGTTGGCCGCCATCGGTCGGGTGCGTCCGCCCGTCGGGCGACAAGCGAGGACAGACGTGAACCCGACGCTCCTTCGAGGGGTGCACCGAACGCATCACCCAGGGCCGTGCCAAGTAGCGCACCGCCGAATTTGTCGCGATGGTCCAGACCCACGAGAACGGGAACGGCTGCGGGCTGCGGCGGTATTCCCGTACACGCCGCAACTTCCGCAAAAAATCGGCGGGGCCAGCTACCAGTCATCGTTCTGTACCCAGAACCATGCGGCTATTCTCGGCCGCAGCCGAACCGATGTGACGCGACACCACCAAGGGCCCACCTGCTATTGGGAAATGGTCGCCACGAGATAGTGGTCAAGCCGCCCCTTTTCACCGAGACCCCGGAATGCACGCTTTATGCGCTTGGTCACCAAGCGAGTGTTCGTTCGAGCAGGCTAGTCATGCGACACCCTGCAATCCACGGGCCGGACCTGCGAGCAAGACCGCCAACCTGGAGCCGACAGCAACGCGCGAGTGCTTGTCGGCGACGAGCGGAAGGAGCCGCACCGGGACAGGGCCCGAAGGATGGATGTCAGCAACTCGGCAACCCAAGGCGCCCACCTTGCCGCAGCCGCCGGGTTCAATGAAATAGCGTCGCACACCCAACCGTTCCGATCGGGGATACGCGCAGTCCCCAAACACTGAGTTCCTTTCCTGAGATCCTGTACGCCTCGCTACGGACTGCATTGACGATGTGAGAGCATTGGCAGC
>JAPPOR010000809.1 GCA_028817905.1 Myxococcales bacterium | reverse complement strand
CCTTTTTTTCACGAGAATACTGCCGATCCCAAGCGCCTTCAAATATTTGTAATTACGTAACCTTTGTACGCACAGCGAATACTTTTTGCCGATCCTGGTTGCCGATCTTTGGCCGAAGTCTCGACGCCAACCCCGGTGGGCGCACCAGTGTTCCCGCGCAGGTCCCTCAGCCGTGTGGCCGACGGGACCGCAGCTCGATACGCCGGTGCACCGTTCAGTTGCCTCCTAGCGAGCGCTGAAGCAACTAGCAGGCGCTGGATGGCTGCGGGACCACAACTGAGGGCAACTGCCAAACGACAGAAAGCCGCAGAGTTCCCCACTCGCCCCGGGTCCTGCTCTCATCGACGCCCGGGCGGGTCAGCGATGATCCCGATGTCGTGAGGGCTCTGTCCGAGTGCAACATCCGATGCCCCCCCGAACCCGCGCCGCGTTTTCCGTGCGCTCATGCTGTCAGCCATTCGCAACCCACGAAGCACTGTGTCAGGCAAACATGCGGGCGTCGCGAAGAAACTGGAGGCGCTCGAGGTCGATGTCTGCGAGCCTTCCCCGATCGTCGACGACGGCAAGGCGGTGACCTTCGATCGCTGTGGCAAGCCTCTGAGCGCCCAAGGCCTGCAGCGAGCAGACGCGCTCTCTGCGAACGAGGCCAACTACGTCCAGCCAGCAGCCAGTTGGGCCCATGTGGGTCGCGATGGCCCAGTGGTCGCCCCAACGCAGGTCGACCGGGGTGGCGCCTTCACGTGCAGGCAGCTCGACAGCGAAGTCCTCGCCCGCAAGCAACGGTGCGCCTCCATCGGCGTTGACGATCAGCTGCAACGCGCGGCCAAGCGTCCCGCCCACGATCAGATGCGCCCCCACCTCGTCGAGCTGGGGGCACACATGCTCGGCCCGCTTCCGCAGCCTGAACGAGGGAAGCTCGTACTCCCAGGTGGAGGCGCTTGCGGCGTCCCAGTCGCGAGTGAGCAGCAGCAGGTGTTCGGGCCCTCTGGTGATATGGAGCTGGGCAAAGCTCTCGTCCGAAACTCGCCAGAGCGCCTCGGCACCCTGGCGCTGCGCATCCAGACACAGGGCGGTTCGCCCCTGCTGCACAAAGAAGCGCTGGCCGTCGAACGTACGGGCGAAGCCGTGCAGTTCGAGGTCGGTCCAGTGCTCTGCGCGCGCACTGAGGAGGTCGACACGTGTGAGCCTCGTGAGCGCCCCCCGCCTGGCCGCAACGATGGCTCGGTTCCCGTTGTCGGCGATCACCAGGGCTTCGGCGGGGTGCTCCAGGTGAGCACGAATACGCCCGTCACGGCGAAGCAAGCGCACACCACCCTCGCCGAGGGCGAGCGCGTGGCCGCCGTCCGGAAGGACCGCGACGTCGGTGACCGCCAGCGTGCCGCGGTCTTCGGCGTCCCAGGTCACCTCGAGCGGACCGTTCCAACGGGCCTCGAGCTTCGAGACGGCGTCCAAAGCCGGCAGGTCAGCCCCCAGCAGCTTGTCCCCGGACAGCCGCTCCAGCTGACGTACGTGGTCGCGGTTCGGAGGCGCCCAGCCATCCGCCGCGTCACGGAACGACTGTCGGATCAGCGCCGGCGCGTAGCGTGCCGCGTGCCCGTCGGAGCGATCCCTGACCGCAAGGCCGTGCACAAGCGCCGCCCTCTCCCGTACGGCGTCGAAGCCTTCGCCGTCCATGAGCTTGCGGAACGGTGGGTCGAGGTCCGCCACCGGACGGCGGGCGAAACGAATCGCACTGGCGAGCATCTGTGCCCCCGGAACGCCACCGGCAGCGATCACCCGCGCCATCCACGCATCCGCGATGTGCCTGGCGCTCTCGACCGGCCAGATGGTGTGCACGGCTGCGACGAAGTCGCCGGCATCGGCCAGGCTGCGCGCCCAGATCAACCGGAGCGCGCTGGCGGCTTCGAGGTCGGTGGCCGCAAGCCGCCGGACGGCATCGGAGAACGCATCATGCCGCATCGCGTAGTCGATGGCACGGTCCAGATCCTTGGCGAGGAACCACTGCCGGACGACCAGCCCCGGAGGGAGCCCGTGTCCTTCTGCGATCTCGGCGGCCTCCCGGAGCAGGCCCCCACGCCCTAGCAGCGCAACCGCCGCAGCCGCATCGCGCAGCAGTTCGGCGTAGACGAAAGCCGCCTCGCGGTACCGCTCCTGCTGCTCCAGGCGCTTCGCCGCGGTGCGGTAAGTGTGGTCGAGGTGGCCGTGCAGCTCATCTCCGAAGAGCAGTGACGTGCTGGCCCGCATGGGAGTCCGCCCGATCGTCAGGTCCGCTCGTGGACCGGGCCCACCCAGGGCCGGCGGCGATGGGTCTCCGCCGGCACCCAGTGGGATCGCATATCGGAGCGCCTCGCGAAGGTCGCCGGACTCGAACTTGTCGAGCATATCACGCACGTAGCGGGCCTGGCGCCGGTTCAAGAGGGCACCGATAGGAGAGCGCAACGTGAGCAGGGCCAACCGTGACCGCAACGCCGTCCATGCGCGTGACAGCAGACCCGGCCGCGTCGGGAGCGCACGATACCCATGTCCGACTGGCTGCGCACGTGAAGGATCACCCGTAGCCCGTGTTCCGAGCACTCGGGCCATGCGACCGAGCGAAGCGAACAGGCGCCGAAGAAACCCCGAAGGCCCGGAGCCGGCTGGGCGGACCGCAGCGGTGTTGCCCCGCTGGAGCGCCGCCTCGCGCTCCTTGAGGGACTCGATCATCTCGACCTGAGCCTCGCTCGCCGGCGGGATGTCGTCTCCCAGCACATTGCGGGTGTCCTTGGTCGGAGCTGGCTCACGCGATCGGACCGCCGTGGGTGGATCGGAGAGCGGCTCGAGCTCGACGGTCTTGAACTCGGGCGTGGCGATGAGCTCCGCGAGGTCAAGCGGGGGGCAGTGGGCTAGCGGCACCTGGTGCAGACGCCCCCCTTGCAGCCAGAGCACACTTGGCCCGAGGTCCACGGGGACGTGTGCGAGCTCGGTGTCCGACAGTGGAACTGCACTCAGATGGCCTCCCCCCAGCCGTGCGTGTGGCGCCCCCGGCGCGGAAGAGACGCGGACGCCTCCCGGGGGAGGGCGGCGGGCCCGCCGCGAAGCGCCGGGCAAGCGCTGGAGGACCGCACCTTCTGCAATCATCGCCAACGCTCGGCTGAAGCGGGCATCGTGGCACGCGGGACCCGGCCTGAGCACGAACGCAGCCGCCTCGACAACACCTCGGTATGTGAGTGACCTCGGGCGAAGCGCTGTCATGCCAGCGCCCTGTCCGATTGAGGAACGATGTTCAGGAGCGGCGCGCTGTGTGCGGTAGAGACGACCGTGACCTCGCCGCGCTCATCGAGACAGGCCAAGATCGGCGCACCAACCGCGACGCGGACTTGGACTAGCCTGGTTGGCGGTCGCAGGAGGGTCTTGCAGACCCCGCGGGTCAGCAGCAACAGGTAGCGTTCATCCGGCTCCAGGACGACGAGCCCCCCGCCGAGCGTACCGACCATCGTGCAGCCACTGGGCACGCTGAGAACTTGTTCGGTCCCATCCCAACGGCGGACGCGGTAGTCCCTATCGCCCTGCTGTACGGCGAAAGACCCGTGACCCAAGAACGTCCTTGCCACCCGGTCCGCGGGAACGGGGATTCGGGCCAGGACTCCACCAGGCTGCTCTCGAACAGTAACCGCCCCGTCCGTTCGCCGTGCGAAGAGACAACCCTTGCCGCGTCCGGCACTCGCAATGGCCAGCGTCACCGGGCCAGTACGGATCCGGTAGTCACCACCCTTCTTCGGCATCAACGTCAAGATGACACCGCTCGGCGGTCGCATGATCATGCCGACCCCGTTCTCGTTGCGGAACACCTCGAGTTCACCCAGCGGGTCTTCGTCCAGGTCGGTTCCGAGCGCAAGCGACTCGATCACCTGGGACTGCACCGTCCGCCGCACGCATGCATGCCCAGTGTCAGCACGCTCCGTCCCCAGCCCCACGAACAGCAGCTCGCAACCGTTGAGCGTGACGGCGTGCATTCGTTTGCCCACGCGTGTGGCTGCGAGAATCCGCTGACGCGGCG
>JAPPOR010000705.1 GCA_028817905.1 Myxococcales bacterium | reverse complement strand
GGACGAGAAGCGATTCCCGAGCAAAATCGCCTTCCCGACTTCTCACGAAGAGCGGAAATAACAGCGGCTTCGATGCATCCCGCGCTGATGCTGTTGCGGGTCCAGTCACCGACCGGGCGCACGTTTGCGATCGACGCATCACGTGGCGACAAGCGTACCCGCAACGAACCTGGCACCGATAGGCTGTAGCGCGACGAAGCGTCCGCGTTCAAGCGAGTGTATTGGTCTAGGATCTGACCTGTATCGAAGCGCGGCCATAGATCAGCAAGCCCTTCAGTCACAAACCGTCGCACGACCGGCTCGATCTCTTCGAGGCGCTCGATCCCGTCCGGCGCCACATTTACAAAATACGCGACGCTCCGAAGCGGGCCTTCGTCGTCATCGGCAACTTCGCCGACAAGCACGTCCATGTCCGACCAGGTGTCGAATGGCTCGGTGTAGGCACCCACGGTGATGTCGGGTGTTGCCCATGGAGCGTAGCTCCCAACGTCCTCTTTCAACCAAAGCTGCAAAGCCATCGTGGAGACCGTCTTGATCTCCTCTCGGCATCGTTGCCAGGCAGGTGGCGCATCGGGAACGACGTCGCCGACCGTTCCGACCGGCAGGCCGTAGACCACCATATCGTGAGGTCCGAGCTCTAGGCTGCTCGTGATTGACCGCGGGCCTGGGACCGCCGGAGCCCAGTAGGGCAGCTCACCTGCGAGCGGACCGCTGTCGATCCCCATGCTAGGCAGTCGCACTCCAAGCTCGATCACACCACCGGGCTTGAAGCGAATGCGTCGGGCCCGCACGCTTCCACGTGCGTTGCGTTCGAGATCGATCCGCTCGACCTCGTGACCAAAGTGAAAGGACACGCCGCGCTTCTTCAGGACCTCATAGATCGGGGCGAATACGACTTCCCCCATACCCGCGTTCATTTTCCACATAATGGCCCCACGGTACGTAAACAACATGCGAAACAGACCGTAGCTACCGGTGGCCGCGGAACACGCCGGTGACCCTGGGTCGCCATGCTCGTACGCGAAGGGAAGACCGTCCACGAGGGCTTTGAGTAGCCCGCAGTTCAATGTCTCTTGGCTAGCGCCGTGCAGAGCCAGCCACTCTCTCAGGTCGAAGTCATCGATCAGGTCGAAGCGCCCCGTCGCTACCACGCCCTCGTCGATCAGGCCGCGCACCGAAGCCAGAAGAAGATCGATCACGTAGTAGCTGCGGCGCACGCCGGCATGCCGCTGCACCAGGTCGTCAAGGCGTTTTCGAACTTCCAGCACACTTTGGGACAGCAATTGCAGCGCACGGCTGAGCATCGGGAGCGCGAGCGAAGGCAGCTGCGCCTGCTCCACCAGCGTCTCAAGCTGTTGCATCAGGTGGCCGTGCTCCGAGGGCTGCGGGATCGGTAGCGATGCCAGATCGAGGAAGGAGGCGTGCGCGGGTGCGTCCACGGGTGGGCGCTCCGTTAGCGAGTGCAGGATCGTTTCGGCGAGGCGCATTGCTTGGAGCGCAAGCGCCGCTGGAGTAAGGGGCACTGGCTGCTCCGGTCGCGAATCCCATGGTGCCACGGACGGGTCGGCCGGAAAGTCCGCGACCCAGCGAGACCACTGCCCTGCTGCGTAGTCCATCACCCCAACGCGGCTGCAGGGCCGGAACCCGTCTGCCACCGAGCGCAGTGAGCTCGACCAGCGGGCGCGCCCCTGCTGCGCCTCCGCTTCCAGGTACGCGTGGCAGCGCTCCATCAGTGCGAAGGCGTTGTCGTAGAAGCCAAGCCAGACATGAAGTCCGTGCTCCTCCACACGGTTCTTCACGCGGCCATTCGTACGCTCGCTCGCTCCCTTACCCCCAAGCATGTGGGTCTTCTCGTAGACGTGGATGCCGCCAGGAAATACGAGCTCGGAGCCCGGCTCGCTCGCGTAGAAGGCCGTGGTGAGCGCGGCGATACCGCCACCGACGATGACGAGTCTCCCGTCGGATTCGGCTTCTTCAGGCATCCGACCTACACCTTCTCGAACGCATGGCAGCGTCTGTAAGAAAGCGTCGCCGGAACCAAGCGACGGCCCTCCAAAACGCTATCTTCCAGCAGGTCGTGGACTTCCAAGTGCGGTGCCGCGGCAACGCACCGGTACAGGGGTTCCCCATCGATGGGACCCCTCAACGTTCGATACGAGGTTTGGACACTTTGCGTGCAGGCCTTCAAGCCGTCCGCCGCGTGACGCACCTGCATGAGACTGACAAGTCGCTGAGCGCGTGCACTCACGCCAAAGTTCTCCGTAAGAAGCTTGGCAGCGTTCGTCCGCCTGGTAGCTGGCCGCACGGTGGTCGACAGCACCACGCCGTCACCCGGGGCCCATTCAAGAGCGCCCGCTCGCGTCTGCGTCGGGCATAGTGCAGTGACCCGATGACTGTCCCCGACCTCAGTTGGCGATACGAAGGTACCGGCTTGGCAAGGATGCCCGAAGACCTCGCGTGCCTCCACCACCGTTGCACCAGGCGACCGGAACATGTGGGACAGGTACCATGCGGACTCCTCCTCATGTCGCACTGGCAGCCATATGCTGAACTCTTGGAACTGCGTCTCCGGCTCCCTGCCGGGCCGTGCACATTCCCAGGCGAACAGAAACAGGACGAAGTCGCGCGCCGGATCGATGGTGGGTCGACCAGCGAGGCGCACGGGAAAGTGGGCCTCGAGCACCCGGGCAATTGCGCCTGCGCGTGCCTGTCCGAGGTACACTTCTGCGGTACCTCTTTCGATGTCGATGCCTCGTGTTTGCGTCCCCAACGTGGTGGCCGTGTGGCCACCTACGGTGGCGGCGGCGGGGCGCCACCCGATCGGGTCGCGGGCCAGCCAGATCTCCTGGCCACGCTGGAGTTCGAGCGTACAACCGTCGAGACGCAGGGATGGGGCTCGCACGCGAGCGGGTAGACCCAAGTCTGCTGCGAGCCTGACCTCGGCCTGGCTGCGCCCGAAGTCGAAGTAGGCGTCTGAACCGTGTGCTCCACGCAACCAGGTGATCGGCACGCGCGCTTCGATCAGGGCCGTATAGTCGCTAAAGAGCTGCGTCTTTCCCGCAGCACCGGTCGGTTCCCCCACGGCTGGCCCGCCCTGCTTGCGAAAGACAACCGGAAGGTTCGCCATATAGCGCGCGACGATGTCACCCCACAGCTCGGGTGGGGTGCCCGCATCGGCACTCCGCTCCGCTTGACGTTCGAAGAGCCCCGCCCGTTCCTTGGTCTTCCGTGCATCGCGTTGGTCGGGAGCCACCGCTATCGGCGGTCCCCCTAGCTCGGACTTCTGCAACCGAGCCGGCACCTTGGGAAAGCCATAGACCTCACGTCCAGTGATGGCGGCGACCACAGGATCGGTCACCACGTAAGGAAGGTACCAGACACGCTCTGCAACGACTGTCCCGCCTATTTCCCGCTGCTTTTCGACCGGGACCCATAGACTGAGCTCGTAGGATGGCAGGGTGCCCTTGGTGCGATCGCGGGCGTGCGCGGAGGACATTCGCGACATGGCTGCGTAGATGAAGACGACCCAGGACGTTCGGCACGTGAAGCGAAGCCCCCGTTGGCTGCCGAGCACGGCGTTGGCTTTCACGGGAGCATTCAGCTCCCGGTCGAGAAGCTGTTGAAGTGCACGAGGGTCGGCCGGCAGCGCGAATACGTCCAGCTCGGCACATCCGATCCGGAAGGGCGGGGCGTATACCACGTCGCATGCCCGCTCAACGTAGGACGGCAAGGCACGCCGAAGGTCGAGCCGCTTGTCCCCCACGGACCACATGCTGTTGGGTACGGCAGACACTAGTCACAAATCCGTTGGTCAGGACCGCAACGGTTCGGTGCTACGAGAAGAGAGGGAAGCTTCGCGCGTCCGCCGGCAACCTAAGAAGCTGCCCGTGCCTGGTCAAAAAAACTACGCGCAGCGCTTCCCGACTAGTCCGGACCGGGTGCAGACATGGCCGGCGCGATCGCGCACCAGCAGGAGGTCGAGCCCGGACCTGGGCACGTCCTTGTGTGGTTCTTCGCGGGCGGCAACGACCTCAACAGCT
>JAPPOR010000958.1 GCA_028817905.1 Myxococcales bacterium | reverse complement strand
GGCCGACCAGCCCCCACCGCAGCGGCGACGGCGGGCTGCGGCCCCCCCGGCCGGCGATCTCTATCGCGTGTCGATGAATGGGCAGCTCGAGCTGCGGGCGAGTCGCGCGGCGGTCACTCCGAATCCCCCCCTCGAGTGTCAGCTGAACGCGCTCCTGCAAGCGCAGGCGGCCGAGCTGACCGAGACCAACACGGTTACCGGCTCTGCACCGCCCACGCCCCCGACCCTCAGCGACGGTACCGATGAGTACACGCCGGTATTCCTGCGCACGCAGGGCCGCGACGCGCGCGTGATCGGGGCGCTCGCGCTGCGGACGGTCGAGGCCCCGCGCTTGCGCCTGCCGTTCGTCCAGGCCGTCAGCCGCACGGTGGAGGCGCTGACAACCAGGCGCCTGTCCGTGGGCTGAGCGGACCGTGGCCGGGGGCTGGCCCGGATGTTTCACCAACTCCGCGGCGCCTGGCTTGGCCTTCGGCTTCACACGCCGTTGGGCGTCCTCACCCAATACAGACGGGTATTGGCCGCCGAACACCGCGTGAGGCCGAATCCCTACGCGATCCGCTCGCGGGGATTTTTGAGATGCGCTCTTCATCGATGGCCTGGTCGAGCTGCTGCTGCAGATCACGCACCGCATCACGGTCCGCGCGGAACGGCGCGTGGAAGCGGAGCTGCTCGGCGAGCTCCGGCGCGTGCGCGGGAAGGAGAACCTGCTGTACCGGATCGCCGAGGCCGCGTCCGAGCATCCCGACGGCAAGGTGCGCGATGTGATCTTCCCCGTGGTCGGCGAGGAGACACTCGCCAACCTCGTGAAGGAGTACCGCGCGAGCGACGGCCCCTTCAAGCGCAAGGTGCACACCGTGATGCGCGCCTCCTACAGCTCGCACTACAGGCGGATGCTCCCCAAGTTGTTGGAGGTCCTGGACTTCCGGTCGAACAACGCGATCCATCGGCCGCTCCTGGACGCGCTGAGCACGATTCGATCGCGCCGGGACGAGCAGGTCCAGCACTACAGGCTCGACGACGTCACCGTGGACGGCGTCATCCGGCCAAAGTGGCGGGACGTGGTCATCGAGACTGCCCCCGACGGCGACAAGCGGGTCAACCGCATCAACTACGAGCTGTGCGTGCTTGAAAGCCTGCGAGAGCAGGTCCGGTGCAAGGAGGTCTGGGTGGCGGGCGCGGAGCGCTTCCGCAACCCCGACGAGGACCTGCCCAGTGACTTCGGAGAGCGCCGCACCGCGTGCTACGAGCGGCTCGGGCTGCCGCTCGCGGGTGACGCCTTCGTCGACGGGCTTCGCGCCGAGATGGCCGGGGCCCTGGCAACCCTGAACCAGCACATGCCAGCAAACCCGCATGTGCGTCTGGAGCCGGGGCGGAAGCGGAAGCCGATCATCGTTTCGAAGCTCGAGCCGCAACCGGAACCCCCGAACCTGGCCGCGCTGAAGCTCGAGCTCGCGCGGCGCTGGTCCATGACCAGCCTGCTGGACATCCTGAAGGAGACCGACTTGCGGGTGGACTTCACGGACGCCTTCTCGACGGCAGCTTCGCGGGAGGCTCTGGATCGCGAGGAGGTTCGGCGCCGGCTCCTGCTGTGCCTGTACGGCCTCGGCACCAACGCGGGCCTCAAGCGCCTCGGGATCGGCAATGGCGTCTCCTACAAAGAGCTGCTCCACACCCGGCGCCTCTACCTGGACAAGCAGAGCCTCCGGGACGCGACCCGACGCGTGATCAACGCCACGCTGGCGGCCCGGCGCTCGGAGGTGTGGGGCGAGGGAACGTCGTCGTGCGCGTCGGACAGCAAGAAGTTCGCGGCCTACGACCAGAACCTCATGACCGAGTGGCATGTTCGGTACGGCGGGCCCGGCGTGATGGTGTACTGGCATGTCGAGCGGAAGGCCGCCTGCATCTACTCGCAGCTGAAGCGCTGCTCCGCCTCCGAGGTCGCTTCGATGATCGAGGGCGTGCTGCACCACGACACCGATATGGAGGTCGAGCGGCAGTACGTGGACAGCCACGGGCAGAGCGAGGTCGCGTTCGCCTTCTGCAAGCTGCTCGGATTCGCGCTGCTGCCCCGCCTCAAGGCGATCGCGTCCCAGCGCCTCTACCTGCCGGGCGCTGGGACCGCCGGGCAGTATCCGAACCTCGACCCGTGTCTGACGCGGCCGATCGACTGGGAGCTCATCCGGACGCAGTACGACGAGATGGTTCGCTACGCGACGGCGCTGCGTGAGCGCACGGCCGACCCCGAGTCCATCCTGGGCCGGTTCCGGCGCTCGAACCCTCAGCACCGGACGTACCGGGCGCTCACCGAGCTTGGGAAGGCCGCCAAGACGACATTCTTGTGCGACTACCTGGGCTCGGAGGCGCTGCGCCGCGAGATCCACGAGGGCCTCAACGTGGTCGAGAACTGGAACGGCGCCAACAGCTTCATCTGGTTCGGCAAGGGCGGAGAGGTCGCGACCAACCGCCACGACGAGCAGGAGGTCTCGCTGCTGTCCCTGCACCTGCTGCAGTCGTGCCTGGTCTACATCAACACGCTCATGGTCCAGCGGGTGCTCGAGGAGCCCCAGTGGACGAAGCGGATGACGCAGGCTGACTTCCGCGGCCTCACGCCGCTGGTCTACAGCCACGTGAGCCCCTACGGTTCCTTCGAGCTGAAGATGGACGAGCGGATCGACATCGAGCTGAAGATGGCCTCGTAGGCCGCGGCCGCGGTGCCCAAGCCATCGCGCAAACGGTCGTTTTTGCAATGCAGAACACGCCTTCGTGATTTCGAGCACTTAGCCGTTGCGAAAACGTATGGCTTTATGATCAGGTTGCGCAATGGGTATGCGCAAGAAGGCCAGCGGGAACCAACGGACCCTGCTGGGCTACGCGCGCGTCTCCAGAGGCGAGGATCAAAGCACGCGCATGCAGGTGCGGGCTCTCAAGGAAGTGGGCACCTCGAAGGTCTTTCAGGAATCGGCGTCCGGCGGCCGCTGGGACCGCCCAGAGCTGCATCGCCTCCTCGACCAGCTCCGACCTGGCGACGTCGTGGTTGTGTGGAAGCTCGACCGGCTCTCCCGGTCGCTCAAGGACCTGCTGCACATCCTCGAGAAGATCGACGAGGCCGGCGCGGGTTTCCGGAGCCTCACTGAGGCGGTCGACACCACGACGGCTGGGGGACGGATGCTCATGCAGATGATCGGCAGCTTTGCCGAGTTCGAGCGTTCGATGATCCGCGAGCGAACTCGCGCCGGACTTCAGGCTGCACGCGAACAAGGGCGTGTTGGCGGCAGACGACCGAAGTTGTCATCCGCGCAGCGCAAGGAAGTGATCGCGATGGTCGGATCGGGTAGCAAGACCGCGGCGGAAGCCGCGCGTCTTTTCGGTGTACACCCGTCCACGGTTGGTCGCATCGTGGCGAGGAACAACGCGTAGGGGTCGGAGGTGGACGGTAGAATGGCATGCGATCAAGGGCTTGATTTCGCGTCCGCCGTGCTCTGGGCGTGCGTACTTGCGCGCGCGAAGGGACTTCGATGGCCTCCGCCGCTTCGACTGCCTGTTGTGCCTTCTTTTTGGGACGCCCCGCCATCCAATCCCCCGCGAGAAACCCCAACCGCGCACTTGCGCGCAAAGGCGCAGTACAGTCGGGGGGTTACGAGGAATGAAGCACAGGGCTTTTGACGGGTCGAAGCCGTTATCCCTCGCGCTTTGCGCCAAGCACGCGGGATGGGCCTCGACATCCATCACCAGCAATGGACACGGCTGGAACCGCTCGTTTCACTTGAGTCTTGAATAGAAGGAACCGCTGGCGGTACCCCATTGTCCCGAAGGGGGCCGAAATGAAGCGACTTCTACTGACTTTGGTTTTCTTGAGCTGGGCTTGCGCATCTGACGACACGATGGACGTCATTGATGCAAGCAACACTACTGGAGACGGCGACGCCGCAGACGATGGCGACGCCGCAGGCGATGGCGACGCCGCAGGCGACGGTGACGCCGCAGGTGATGGTGACGCCGCAGGGGATGGCGACGCCGCAGGGGATGGAGACGCCGCAGGGGATGGAGACGCCGCGGG
>JAPPOR010001074.1 GCA_028817905.1 Myxococcales bacterium | reverse complement strand
CTACTGTTGAGAGCTCGGGGTGCGCGTGCGTCGGTATTCGGCGGGTGTGCAACCGTACCAGCGTTTGAAGGCACGGTAGAACGCTGCCTTGTGGGTAAAGCCGGCCTTGCGACAGACTTGCTCGATGTCCGCATTCGGGTCGGATAGTGCGCGCGTGGAGACCTCGCGTTGCAGGTCGGCCAACAGGTCGCGGTAGCGGACGCCGCTTCGCTCGAGGCGACGCCTAAGGGTGGCGACGCTTACGCCGCAGCGTTTGGCGACCTCGGCTTGATTGGCTCCATTGCGAGGTAGCTCGTCCAGGGCGAGTGCTCGGACGTGCTCGACCGTTTGGCCTTGAGCGCCGCTGCTGCGTAGCTCGGTGGTGGCAAGCTCGAGCAGCAACGCGTGTAGGGCGCCGTCGGCTGTTGCAAAGGGCGTCTGCAGCGCCTCGGTGCTAAACACGAGCGCGTCGTGGCTCTGCCGGAACTCGACTGGCGCCCGGAACAGGCACGAGTACGCGCGCTCGTAGTTCGGTGGCGCGTGCAGAAAGTGTATGGCCCGGCATTCCGGTGCGTTGCCTCCCAGCCCGTGCCGGATCTTGAGCGCGATCTTTCCCAGCACGGCCTCCGCGATGGTTCGGTGGGAGACGACGCCCGGCTTGGGCCGGCATATGAGCAGCGTCTCCGCCCCCTGTTCGTGGACCTCCAACGACAGACCATCGTGGAGCAGGGGCACGAAGTCGCTGATCGTTTGCAGGCAGTCCCCGACGGTCGCGCACGAACTGGTCAGGTAGTCGCTTACGCCATGGTCGCCGCACCTCCACAGGCGTGTCGCATCCAGGGAAAGCGTCGGGTTGTCGAGTGCATGGCCGCGCCTGAGCAGTTCTTCCCTGGCGAACGCATGCGGCACCCGGGCCAGCTCGTTGGCGAGCGTCTTGTCACTCAGGTCGTAGCGGACCAGCAGATCTCGACGGATCGCTTGGCATCGCTGTTGTTCTATGGCTCCGCTTGCGGCGACTGTGCGGTCAAAGTTCACCAATGCAACGCACGCGAGGGTGCCCGCGCGTTCTGGTTCCCGAGTATGTGCTTCCATGTCCCACCGGAGACACCCCAGGACATCCTAGTACAATTGCGCGGGACTCTGACACCCGCGGTCCTTCGGAAACGAAAGGATCTACGAATCGCTCAAAAGCCTACAATGTAGGACAGTTGGCGACGGCCGAGCGGCTTGCTAGCATGGTCCCGATCTGTTAGTTAGATCGGCCCGGCGGTCCCTGCTTCGGACGTCGAAAAGGCGCGTATTTTCGACCCTTTGCGTAAGGTCAAGCCGTCGCACGTAGGCGGCCCAAGAACCCCTCCATGGCCTGGGACTGGTTATACTCTAACGATCTAGCAATCGACCTGGGAACCGCCACCACCCTTGTATACGTCAAGGGGCGCGGCATCGTTTCCTGTGAGCCCTCCGTCGTCGCCGTCCAGCGTGACAACCGGGGAGGCAAACGGGTGCTGGCCGTGGGAACCGAGGGCAAGGAAATGCTGGGTCGGACGCCGGGAAACATCGAGGCGGTCAGGCCCCTGCGGGACGGTGTCATCGCGGATTTCGATATCACCGAGGCGATGTTGCGCTATTTCATTCAGCGCGCGACCAACAAGCGGGGGTTGGGGCGCCCCCGCATCATCATCTGCGTCCCATCGGGCATCACCGACGTCGAGAAGCGTGCCGTTCGCGAGAGCGCCGAAGGAGCTGGCGCACGGGAGGTCTATCTCATCGAGGAGCCAATGGCGGCGTCGATCGGTGCGGGGCTGCCCATCACCGAGCCCAGCGGCAACATGGTGATCGACATCGGCGGCGGTACCACCGAGGTGGCCGTGATCTCGCTCGCCGGTATCGTCTACTCGCAATCGGTGCGGGTCGGCGGCGACAAGATGGACGAGGCCATCGTTGCGTACATGAAGCGCAAGTACAATCTCTTGATCGGTGAGCAGACCGCAGAGCGCGTCAAATGCACCGTCGGCAATGCGTACGCCGAAGATGATGTCGAGACGATGGAGGTGAAGGGGCGCGATCTGGTTGCAGGCGTACCGAAGACCGTCGTTGTCAACAGCGACGAGGTGCGTGAGGCGCTCATGGAGCCGATCAACGCGATCGTGGAGGCTGTTCTACTCGCGCTTGAGCGCACGCCACCCGAGTTGTCGGCGGACATCGTTGACAAGGGCATCGTGCTGACAGGCGGCGGAGCCTTGCTTGCAAGTCTAGATGTCCTCCTCAGGGAGGAAACGGGCCTCCCCGTGATGGTGGCCGATGACCCGATTTCCGCCGTGGTTCTGGGCTGCGGCAAGGCGCTGGACCATATGGAGCTCCTGCGCGAAGTCACGATCTCTTGACGGTGGGATCCACCTCATATCGATGAGGCGGTCGCCCGCTGGGGCTGTGACAGGACTGGGCGATGAGTTTCTTTCGTAGATTCAGGGATGCTGCGATTTGTGTCGTGCTATTGGGGCTCCCGTTCTTCTTCCTGCGGGCCAACTTGAAGTCGCCCGACAAGGTTAACGCGATCGACCGGTTCGTGGTGCAGAGCAGCGCTCCGATGCAGTATCTAGCGACGCAGCTGGCCCTCGGGGTGAGCAGCTACATCCAGGACTATGTCTACCTGGTGGAAGTCAAGCGCGAGAACGAGCGCCTGCAGACGGAAAATGCCCGCCTCCGGGAGGCCAAGAGCAAGCTGCTGTCAGCGGCCGCCGAGAACAGGAGGCTGCGGAAGCTTTTGCAGCTTCGCGAGCACCTGAAGGGCTCGATGCTAGCGGCGCAGGTTATCGGCAAGGAGGTCTCGCAGTTCTTTCGTGTGATTCGTGTTCGTCTCGACCGCGGCACCCGGGATCGGGTGGAACCCGGCATGCCTGTGCTGACGTCCGAGGGACTCGTCGGGCAGGTCCAGCGGACCTCGGGCCGCTATAGCGACGTTTTGCTGACAGCCGACAAGACCAGCGCGATCGACGTCGTTGTGCAGCGTACCGGTGCGCGCGGGATGCTCAAGGGAACTGGTGATGCGGAACACTACCTGTGCCGCCTCGAAAACCTGAGCCGTGACGCCGAGGCCAAGGTGGGCGATGCGGTCGTCACGTCGGGCCTGGGCCAACGCTTTCCGGCATCGATTCTGGTCGGGCACATCGCGAAGCTCAGGAAGAAGAAATTCGGCCTGTACCAGGAAGCGGAAGTGGCACCTGCCGTAAACTTCTCTTTGCTGGAGGAGGTTCTCATCATGACTGCGGGCTCGCGCACGCAGGCCGCGAAGGAGAGGTGAAACGGTGCACGGCGTGGCGATGGTGTTGCTCGGCTATGTCAGCCTCGTCGTTCAGGCTGCGTTGCCGATACTGTTGCCGGTCGCTGACTACACGCCCAATCTCCTGTTGCCCATCGCAATCTTTCTTGGCATCACGCCCGACATCTCGCTGGTTCGCGGGTCCGCGGTCGCGTTCGCGCTCGGCTACCTCTACGATGCATTCTGCGGGAGCCCCATGGGCCTGCAGACCTTCGTCATGGTGGCCAGTTTCATGGTTGCGCGCGGCGCCGGCTTGCGGCTTTTTCCCCAGGGTCCTGGGTTTCAGATCCTGCTAGCGGCGATCATGGCGATTCTCAGCGGGGGCACGATCTTGGCGCTCCGGGCAATCTTCGAACGCCAGCCGCCCTTTCCCACCGATAACGCCGCGAGTAGCGCCGCGATGGTGTTGCGCTTTGCCGTGGGCACGGCGCTGATTTCTCCTCTGATCTTTGCGGTGACGCGCCGGGTCGATGCATTCGCGCGCCGCGGTGACTCGCGGAGCTCGGAGGTGTTGTGACCATCATATCCGTGCGCCGCGAGGTCGGCGAGTTCAAGAAGCGCTACAAGTGGATGACCCTATTCGTCATCCTGGCGTTTGGCGGCATCTTCGCTCGTCTGGTTCATCTCCAGGTCATTCAGCACGACCACTGGGCCAAGGAGGCGCGGCGCAACATTACCAAGCGCGTTCGTCTTCCGGCGACCCGAGGAGTCATCCGTGATCGTCACGGCCGTGTGATTGCCGACAATCGGGCCTCCTACAATGTGCTGATGACGCCCCAGCTACTGGACGTGGACGATGTGCAAAAGGTCGGGGCACTGATGCAACTGAGTCCCGAGCAGCTCGAGGATCTACGCGTGCGTCTGAGCAGCGTCTCGGAACGTCGGCGCTCGCACCTCATCCAGATGTTCAGCGACATTACCCGGGACCAGTACGCAGCACTCGAGACCCACAATCGCGAGCTTCCCGGCCTGACGACGGTCGGTGTTCCGATGCGCCGGTACCCCTTTGACGGCCTGGCCGCTCACACCATCGGATACCTCAACGAGGTCAACGCCGAGGACCTCAAGCGGTTTCCGGAGGCCGGATACCGCGCGGGCCATCATATCGGTCGCATGGGTATTGAGCGGGCCTGGGAGAGCTACCTCAGGGGCCGCGATGGTGAGCTCAAGGTGGTCGTGGACGTTCGAGGGCGCGAGTTCGAGGGTGCCCGCCTTCACAAGAAGTCCGAGCGGCGGGAACCGATCCCGGGCCGGGACCTCACCCTGACGCTGGATATGGGGCTGATGCGGGCCGTTCAGCGGGCGTTTCGGGGGCACCCATCCGGGGCCGCCGTGGTTGTTGACGTTCACACGGGCTACTTGCTGGCGCTGTTTTCCAAGCCCTCCTACGACCTCAATGAAATGAGTGGTCGCCTGACCGTGGCGCGGGCCCAGGAGATTCAGAAGAACCCGTTCCGGCCGCTGATCGATAAGACGATCTATGAGAGCTACTTTCCGGGTTCGACCTTCAAGCCCATCAGCGCGCTGACAGCGCTTCAGGATGCCGTCTACGATGGCACGGAGCGGTGCGACTGCCCGGGGTACTACGAGCTCGGAGGTCGCAAATTCCGCTGCGGTCACTCCCACGGTGACACCGACCTGCGCAAGGCGATCGTACAGTCGTGCAATGTCTATTTCTACCGCCTCGGCCAAGCGGTGGGCCTCGATCGGCTGGGGCACTATGCTCGCATGTTTGGTTTCGGCGAACCCAGTGGGCTGGGGCTGAACACGGAAGCGAAGGGCTTCTTTCCGACGAAGGCTTGGTACCGCGAGCGCTACGGTGCGAGGTACCGCTTGGGCTTCACCATCAACGCAGCCATTGGTCAAGGCGATACCCGGGTGACCTTGGTTCAGCTGGCGATGGCGTACGCAGCGATTGCCAACGGCGGCACCCTGTACGTTCCGCAGGTGGTGCGGTCGGTCGACGATCCAGATGGAACGTCAGTCGCGGAATTCGGGCCCCGCGTTCGTCGCCAGGTGGACGTGGACCCGGACCATCTCAAGAAGGTCACCGACGGCATGCACGGGGTGGTCAACGATATGAAGGGGACGGCGTTCGGGGCCCGGGTTGTGGGTGGCGTGCCCATGGCGGGCAAGACAGGCACCGCTCAAGTAGCCAAGCGCAAGCTGCAGCCGGGCGAAGACCCCCGGCGTGCTTGGTACTACCGACGCAGTCACGCTTGGTTCGCCGGATTTGCCCCGGCTCGCGACCCCAAGCTGGCCGTCGTGGTGCTGGTCGAGCACGGTGGTGACGGCGGCAAGAATGCGGCCCCGATCGCAACGCAAGTGCTTCAACACGCGCTAGGCAAGGAAGAGGCTGCCACCCACACGGCAAGCCAGCGCCGCGGGTTCGGTCAGGGGCGTGGTCGGCGTGGTCGGCGCGCGCGCCGCAGGAGGTAGAGATGGCGCTGTCACGCGGCTTTCGAGACAACTTTGACTGGGCCCTGTTTGTAGTAACCGCCGCGATCGCGGTCACGGGCATCGTCAATCTCTACAGCGCCACCAGCGCTGCCGGGCCTCATCTGAAGGATATCTACATTCAGCAGATCTACTGGCTGACCTTGGGTGCTGGGGTCGCGGTGCTCGTGGTGGCTGTGGATTATCGCCACTACGAACGGCAGGGCTGGATCGCCTATGGCGCGGGGATTGTGCTGCTCGTACTGGTATTTCTGCTCGGGCGCGAGGTTCGAGGTAGCCAGCGCTGGGTTCCCCTGGGCGGCTTCTCCCTGCAGCCCAGCGAACTGATGAAGATCTTTCTGATCATCGCGCTGGCCAAGCACCTCCACAACGACCCACGCACCGAGGGGCGGACTCTCAAGGACCTGATCATTCCTGGTGCCATCTTGGCGGTGCCGCTGATGTTGATTCTCGCGCAGCCGGACCTGGGGACGGCGATGCTGCTGGTGTTCATTTTCGCGACCATCATGTTTCTCACGCAGCTCAAGCTGCGCTCGCTCTTGACCCTCGTCGGGTCGCTGATTGCCAGTGCGCCCCTTACGTGGACCTATCTGCTCAAGGACTATCAGCGGGACCGGCTGTCAGCGTTTATGGAGCCGGAAAAGGACTTGTTGGACACCGGCTGGCACGCTCACCAGGCCAAGGTGGCCATCGGAAGCGGGGGCCTCTCGGGAAAAGGCTTCATGCTGGGGACGCAGAACCAGCACAGGTTCCTGCCCGATCAACAGACCGATTTCCCGTTTGCGGTGTGGGCCGAGGAGCACGGTTTTTGGGGCGCACTCATTATCCTCGCGCTCTATCTGATGCTGGTCTTGTGGGGGCTGAAAATCGCCTCGGAAGCCAAGGATCGCTTCGGCGCCGTGGTGGCAGTCGGCGTGTCGGCCCTGATCTTCTGGCAAACCGTGATCAACCTGGGCATGGTCTGCGGACTGCTCCCAGTCGTCGGGATCACCTTGCCGCTGATCTCATATGGCGGCTCAAGCGTGCTGACGGTGATGACCGGCATCGGGCTCCTCATGAACGTCTCGATGCGTCGCTTCCATTTCTGACGTCTACCTACATGCCAGCACCACGCGGGAGTTCGGCGCTCGCGTGCGTACTCGTACGGGCGCTATACTGGGCATGAATGGAAGTGCGCTTGATCGCGGCGATCGGGGTCCTGCCGGCGTTTGCAATGCTCTGGTATGCCGAACGTTTCGAGCGCCGCGTTCGCGAACCAAACCCCGGATGGCGCTATCGCATCCTGGCCGCTTCTGGCTTCGCAGCCCTGCCGATTGGCTTGATAGAGTTTCAGTTGGCTGCCTGGGGCCGCCATGCTTCCGAGCCGCACAAGACCTTGTACGAGGCCTTTGTGGTCGCGGCTGCTACCGAGGAGATCCTGAAGTTCACATGCCTGTGGCTGCTGACCCGTGCTGGCTTGCGTCCAGGTACGCGCTATGGGGCCTTTCTCTATGCGTTGCACGCGGCGATGGGGTTTGCTGCCGTGGAGAACGTCGTCGCGCTGATCTCCGCGCCCGACCTTGCTGAGCTCACCGGGTTGCTCCTTCTGCGCACCTATCTGGCGATCCCAACACACCTATTCGCTGGCGGTATTGTTGGTTTCTTTTGGGCCAAGCGCCGCTTCGATGGGGGCGGTTTGCGCTTGCCCGCCGGCATCGCGCTGGCGATCCTCGTGCACGGAGCCTACAACTCGATGGTGTCGTCGGTCGAGCGCCTCCCCAAGGGGATGGACCTGATGCTCAACGCCTACGCACTGGGAGCCATGGCGATCCCGCTCGTGGGCGTCTTTGTTCTGCACGCCCTCGCCCATCACCTGGTCGCCTTGGACCGCGCCGACGGCAGGTGATGGGCAAGATTCGCTGGTGTGTCGCTATGCGTCGTCGTCGGCTTCTTCGGCGGCCTGCTCGCCCGTGGAGTCTTCTTCCGTGGAGTCTTCTTCCGTGGACTCTTCATTGGGAGCCTGCTGGTCTTCGGGCGGGCTGATACCCAGGTGGTCCATGCAGGCGTCTCGATCGAACTCCAGTCCGAGGGGCTGGCAGATGGGCGGGAGCTCCGCGATGCAGGTCGCGACCTCGAAGGCCTCGTTCCCGGGATTGCAGGAGGGGGGCAGCTTGCTGAAGTCGAGGTTTGCGGCAGCATACAGGCCGTTCGGCAGCAGGATGTCCCCCTGGCCCTCTGGGGTGAGCGAGCGAAGGTAGACCACTAGGCCCAGGACCTGCTCCTCGCTGACGTTCCAGGTGTGCATGACCTCGTAGAAGCTCTGAAACCGCTCGGGCAGCGCCCGGTAGCCGACTCCGGGTGGCTTCATCCCTTCCGTGAAGATGTTGATCAGTTCCTCGTCCGAGAAGCGTGCGGCTTGGGTTGGGGTGTGCTGAACCTGGAAGTTGTCCGCCCCTGTGGTGTGGCAGGAGTCGCAGCGCATGTCCGTCGAGATCCCCAGGTCGGCGGCCGTGCCGGTGAAGGTGGGGTTTCCGTCCTCGTCGAACTCGAGCATTTCAAGGATCTCGGGAGCCCTGGCGCGCAGCTCCGGGTCGTTTCTGAACGCCTCGATATCGAAGGTCTCGCCGTTGATGTAGCGTTCCTTGCCGACCTCCCACTGGTCGGGGGTCGCCTCGGTGATGTACAGCCGGGCCAGGCCACCGAGCAGGCCGCTGCTCGCGCCGATGACCACCTCGGGCTCCGGGCGCTCGATCGTGATGAGGACGCCGACTTCAGAACCGTCGTCGCTCTGCCAGGGAGAGAAGCTTACGGCATCCGCCGGGACCGCCTCCCAGTCCTCTGGCTCGGTGGCAATTCCGTTGACGTACGCGGGCACCTGGTACACGTGCACACCGTCGTAGGCCGAGAACATCGGGGAATACACGATGTCGAAGGCCTCCCAGTCGACCTCCTGGTCCACCTCCATGGGCGGCTCGACCGGTTCGGGGTTTTCAGGTCTACGGGAAGGAGCCCGATTGCCCCTTCCAACGCGGGTCTCGCCGAATACAGACTCCGAGTTGCTTCCGTCTCCGTTCTCTCCCCGTTCCGCGGTCGCGCTTGACATCGCGTGCTGGTCCACCCCGGATCCGTCGGAATCCCCAGTTCCGTTTCCCTGCTCACTGCTTCCGCAGCTGGCCAACGTGCCGGCTAGCATGCCGGCCCAGAGTCCCTTCGCGAGCCATCGCGCCCTGCTTGATTTTGTACCCACCATCGATTCCTCCACCTCGCGCCGCCTGGCGCCCAACCGATTACCCGACCCACCTCCTTCCGCATGGCATGGATCACTTCGGCGTACAAGAGACCCTGGTCGATCCGGCCAGGCCAGGGGATCGGCCCGCTTCGACAATCCCACCGGCATTCCGGACCCCGCCTGTCCATGCCCCCTCGTCGTGCCTGTTTGCTGGGGGCTGTAGGCGCGCAGAAGCCCTCCCTGAAAGCCCCTCGCCGGCCCGCTAGGGTGAGCGCTCACACGCACGTCTGCGGCCCGTTCGAGAGGGGGGCTGAAACGGCCACGTTGTGGGGATTTGCGCTATCTTGGGGCTGGCTGTGCGGGTCGGCCCGGCCTGGAACCCCTGCGGAAACTCCGCGACGAACGGGCGTCATCACACACCCCCGACAAGGCCGTGCTGATCCCTCATCCAGAGTGTGTGACGAGCGTGCAAGTGAACGGCTTTGCAGGGGTTTCTACGAGCTGCGGAGATACCACTGCGCCCATGATTCGGGCTACGGTGGACGGACATGCGAATTCTCCACGTTGTCCCGACCTATTGGCCCGCGATTCGGTACGGCGGGCCGATCTACTCGGTGCATGGGCTCTGCAAGGGCCTCGTGCAGTTGGGCCACCAGGTGCACGTGGGCACCACCAGTGTCGACGGTCCCGGGGACTCGGATGTCCCGCACGGCATACCGGTCGATCGCGATGGCGTCCAGGTTCACTACTTTCGCAGCCCGGCGCTTCGGCGCTTGTATTGGTCACCGGGGTTGCAGCGCTGGTTGGGCACGGTGATGGGCGGCTACGACGTGGTTCATCTGCACTCGGTATTCCTGTGGCCGACTTCGATGGCAGCGCGGCTAGCCGTCGCGCGGAGCATTCCCTACGTCCTGTCTCCCCGGGGTACGCTGGTGCCGGAGCTCATCCTTCGCAAAAGTGCGCTGCCCAAGTTGGCATGGATTGCCGCGTTTGAGGCGCGCACGCTGGCGCGCGCCAGCTGCGTTCACTGGACGAGCGAGCACGAGCGCCGTGCCGCTGAGCGGCTCCCACTGCTGCGCCTTCCGGAGGGCTTCGTCGTGCCCAATGGGATCGATCTGGATGAGGTTCCGGGTGATCCGCAGCCGTCCGACGCACCCTATGCGGTGTATCTCGGACGTATCAATTGGGAGAAGGGCATCGACCGCGCCATTCGAGCCGTCCGGGGCACCCCGATCCGCTTGCGCATCTATGGCAACGATCGGGAGAACCATGTCGCCTACCTGCAGGCGCTTGCGGACGAACTCGGAGTCGCCTCGCAGGTGGCCTTCATGGGGCCTGTCAGCGGCGATGCAAAGTGGCGTGCACTGGCCGGGGCCCGACTGACGGTTTTGCCGTCGCTCAGTGAGAACTTCGGGAACGTCGTGGTCGAGAGCATGGCGGTGGGTGTGCCGGTCGTCGCCACTGAAGGCGTGGGAGCCGCCACCGTGCTAAGAGCCGCCGAGGCCGGGCGCGTGTGCCCCGGGGATGAAGCCGCCTTGCGCTCCGCGATGTTGGACCTGTGGGACCAACCCCAGCTCGCTCGCTCACTCGGGGACGCTGGTCGCGACTACGTGCACCAATACCTGTCGTGGAAAGCCGTGGCACGCACTATGGCCGCCCACTACGATCTCTTGGTTGGCTCGTGCTAGCGACCTTGAGTCAGCGTTCTGTGGATGCGGGCTAGTTAGCTTACCTCAGCGTGGTGTCGAAGAGCTCGGTCAGCTTCGTGAACGCGCGCTCGGCCTGGGCGGGGTGGTGCACGCGGCCCGGCATGGTCCAACCATGGCGGGCGCCTTCATAGACTTCGTTCTCGTAGCTGCCTCCCCATGCCGCCAGCGCCTGGTCGAGCTTGTCGATCGCTTCCTTGGGCATACTGCGGTCCTCGACCGCATGACCGAAGTACAGGCGAGCTCGAATCCTGGGTAGCAGCAAGTGGGGACTCTCGGGCTTGTCCGTGTACAGGCCGCCTCCATGAAACGACGCCGCGGACACGATGCGCTCGGACTGAGACGCTGCGTATCGCATCGCGTGGCTGCCGGTGAAGCAATACCCCACGACGCCATACTTGCCAGAACGAACGCCGGGCTGGCTGTCGAGATAGTCGAGGTACGCCGCACCGTCGCGCTCGACCGCATCTGGCGCAAGCGGCGCGGTCAACTCACCGAAGCGCTTGCGGGTTGCTTCATCGCCAAAGTTGGGTGGGGAGCGGAAGACCGGAGGCTTCGTCGTCCGATAGAACACGTTGGGAAGCAGAACCACGTAGCCCCGTGTGGCCAGCCGTGCTGACAAGTCGCGCGTTCCTTCGCGGATTCCACCGATATCGGTCAGCACGACGACGGCTGGTGCCTGTGCATCGCCGGTGGGACGGTACAGGTATCCATCGGCCGTACCGTCGCTGGTGCGGATTTCGATCGCTTCTTCGCTCATGGGGCCCCTCATCTCAGCTTGCGTGCAAGGCACGGTCATGGCTGACGAACCCGGTTGCCGTCAAGATGCGCACGGGCGAACCGCAGTCCGGTGCCCGTGCCATTTTTGGGTGAAATGATCCAGGACGGCTGCAGGGCGACCCGAATCCGACTTCCCGATGGGTCTTCCCCATTCAGGAACATCTGGGCCTGATCAACTCTCGCGGGCCCCGCATCTTTTCATGTGGGGGCCGGCTCGAGTAGACCTTGGGCACGCGATATTACAGGGGTCGAGCTTTGGTGCTTCGTGGCCCCCGCATTAGGAGACAACCGCAGTGACCACGAAGATTCCTGGGGCCCCCACACCATTCGTCGACAAAGAGGCGCTGCGGCAACGTTATCGTGAGGAGCGCGACAAGCGCCTGCGTCCGGACGGAAGCAGCCAATACCTGAAGGTTTCGGGCCAACTGTCTCACTATCTGGACGACCCCTACGTGCCCGTAGCGCCGCGACAACCCAAGCGGGATCACGTGACGGTCGCCTTCATCGGGGGCGGCTTCGCAGGGCTCGTTACAGCTGCCCGTCTGGTCGATGCGGGCATCCGAGACGTTCGGGTCATCGACAAGGGCGGTGACTTTGGGGGCACGTGGTACTGGAACCGCTACCCCGGAGCTCAGTGCGACACCGCGTCCTTGGTGTACATGCCGCTGCTTGAGGAAACCGGGCATATGCCATCCGAGAAGTATGCCCACGCGCCCGAGATCCTCGAGCACTGCCAGCGCATAGGCAAGCAGTATGGCCTATATGAGCATGCTCTCTTTCATACGCAGGTCAACGAGCTCGTATGGGACGACGCCCAGAGTCGATGGAACGTGCGCACCAATCGTGGAGATGTGTTCACCGCTCAGTTTGTCGGGATTGGTACCGGTATTCTCCACGTCCCCAAGTTGCCGGGGATACCCGGCATCGAGTCGTTCGCTGGACACTCTTTCCACACGACGCGCTGGGATTATGCGTACACGGGTGGCGATCCGAAGGGAGCGCCCATGGAGGGCCTGGTCGACAAGCGCGTCGCGATCATCGGGACCGGCGCCACCGCCGTGCAGTGCGTGCCACACCTGGCCAGGGCTTGCCACAAGCTCTACGTCTTCCAGCGCACGCCTTCCTCGGTGGATGTCCGCGACAACCACCCGATCGATCCCGACTGGTTCGCCGACATCGCGACCGAGGGTTGGCAGCAGCGCTGGCTCGAGAACTTCGCCGCCTATCAGACGGGTGTCGGAGGCGTGCGAGACCTGGTGATGGACGGCTGGACCGACGTCACGACACGGGTGCGGGACAAGCTGCGACAGATTCCGAAGGCGGACCGCACGCCCGAAACGCTCCAGCAGGCCTACGAGGATGCGGACTTCGAGAAGATGGAGCAGATCCGCGCGCGCGTCGATGCGATCGTCGAGGATCGGGACACAGCGCAGAAGCTCAAAGCGTGGTACCGCCAGTTCTGCAAGCGACCTTGCTTTCACGACGAATACCTACAAGCCTTCAACACGCCGGGAACCCAGCTGGTGGACACCGACGGCAAGGGCGTCGAGCGCGTCACCGAGCGTGGCGTGGTGGTTGCCGGCATCGAGTACGAGGTCGACTGCATCATCTATGCGTCAGGGTTCGATACGGCGAGTCGGGGCGTGGATCGGAGGGGCTTCGAGATGGTCGGCAAGAACGGTACGACTCTGTCCGAGTACTGGGCCGAAACGATGCGCAGCAAGCACGGCACCCATGTCCACGGTTTCCCCAACGCGTTCTTCGTGCAGCCCGCCCAGGGCGCCAATCTCATCTCCAACGTGCCCCACAACCTGGTCGAAGCCGCCACGACCATCGCCATGATCCTCACGCATGCCCGCGAGCACGGTTACCGTCGAGTCGAGGTGAGCCGACAGGCGGAGGACGCTTGGGTGGAACTGTTGCGCTCTGCGCCACCTCGAACACGGATGCTCGAGGATTGCACGCCAGGGTACTACAACAATGAGGGGCAAACCGGTGGCGCTGCGTGGCTCCTGGGGGCGGGCTACCCAAAGGGAGCCATGGCCTACTTCAAGTACCTCCAGGAATGGCGCAGTTCGGGTGCCTTCGATGGGCTCGAGTTTCGTTGAGCGCGGGGACGCGCGTTGTCGTCACAGCTGCTGGGAGACAGTGGGTCGGAAGACCTCAGAACGCCCCGCGCAGCCCTAAGCCGCCCCCTGCTTGAATGGGAAATATGCTTGGTCGCACGGCGAAGCCCGGGGTTGGCTGTTCGACCTTGCGGCGGGCAAGGAACACCGCGTCCACGAGCAGTGCAAGCATGGCGGTGGGCCCGAATACACTCCGCCGACCCTCAGCTGGCGCAAGCGCGGTGAGCAATACCGAAAGCGCGCGCAGCCCCACGGACATGACAGCACCTGCCCCGTTGCCGTGGGCGAGATGGATGATGGCGGGCGTGATCCCAAGGGACACCACCGATGTGAAGGCCAACCCGGCACCCAGATTGCACCCGGCGCCATTGCCCCCACTGCCGAAGATCCTGAAGCACGACGTGACCACTGAAACGCCAACGAAGACACCGGCAATCGACAGGCCGTCCGAGAGGAGGATCGCGCCGCCGTACCACTCGCTCCCGTTCGCCGATTGGTCGGCCCGCGCCGGCGCCCGTTCTGTGTTCACGACGCTCGGCGATCTCTCACGGAAGGCCTGCCCAGGGCTCGGCGCTTGGGTATCGACCCCTGACAGAAGTGAAGGAGACGCATTCTGTCCGACCGCGGCGCTTGCGTGGGCAAGTACTGCAGCCCCAGTTAGAACGGAAACCACGACACCAAGTTTCGCCATAGCAGCCCTCTCTGCGACCCACCGATGGCCGCATTGGGAGTTACGCACACACCGGATTCGCAGGCACTTTTCAAATTTTATTCCATATTATAATTTGTACTTATGATTCAGCTTCACCGGTTGGAGGGCTTTTACCGGGTCGCGGTGGCGGGGGGCTACACGCGGGCTGCCCGTGACTTTCCCTACCCGATCTCCCAACCGGGCGTGTACCAACAGGTCCGCAAACTCGAAGAGGAGCTCGGAGTGCGCTTACTCGAGCGCATTGGCAAGGACCGTGTGTCCTTGACGCCGTGTGGGCGCACGCTCTACGCGTTCTGCGCGCCCTTTTTCGAGGGGCTTCCGACCGAGCTGCGGCGCGTCTCGGCTGGGGCGGTAGCCGGCGTCCTGCGCGTCGAGGTTGGACCGCTGGAGATCCGGCACCTGGTGCCACCCTGGATCAAGCGGATCCGCAGGCGTTATCCCCAGCTCGAGGTCACGCTGCACGAGGTCGACCCCCCGGATCCGAGGCGCGTCCTACGCGGCCAAGCGGACTTCGTCGTGGATCACATCGCGGAGGTGCCCGACGGCGTTGACACGCGCAGTATCGGCGAGCATAGGGGCTTCGTGATCGCGCCCGAGCATCACCCGTTCGCCAGGGCACGACGGTTTCGTACGGAGCTGCTGGGGAGTACCCCGCTCGTCGCGTACACCCAGGGCAGCAGCGAAGACCGGCTGCAGCAGGCGGCACTCACGATGGCGGGCCTGTCGCCGCGCGTGAGTGTTCGGGCCTCATCCTCCGATACACTGATTTCCTTGGTTGCTGCCGGGCTGGGGTTTTCCGTGATCCCTTGGCCGAGCCGGCGCGGACCTCAGCACCCGGGGGTCACGGGCCGCGCCGTTCCTGGCACTGCCTACCGCTATCCGGTCTCGATTGCTTTTCGAGGGCGCGCCCAGCAGGATCCCCTAGTCGAGCGGGCTCTCGCCTGCTTGTAGACACACCTGCCAGCATCATTCGAGTGCCATCCACACGCAGTCGATGCCGTCCAGTACCATGTGGATCAGCAACCCCAGGCCCACAAGCCGCGTGCGAGCCGGTACGGTCAGCAGGACGTAGGCACCGATGGCGCCGGTGCTGTGGAGCGGGTGGAAACCGATACTGCAGCGCCCCGGGGCGTAGATCGGGTCCGCGAGCAGGTGGTCGAGATCCACGAGCATGGTGGCCATCAGGACGAGGAAGGCGCGCATCGCGCGCTCCCGATAGGCGGCGCGAGCCACGACAGCGGGCACGAGCACGTGCAGCAGGATATGTAGCAGTGGGCGCATGCGCTTGAAACTTCCCTGGACGCTGTCGCTCAGGCCGCGCTCGGACGGCGGGCGGTCGGCTATCCCTCGAACATGCCGGGAGGCTACCACGCGCCTGGTGGTTGCAGCACCAACGACCTTCGAGTCGAGGAGCTCCAGGCACAGGGCGCTATATGAGCGTTGCCAGGCCCGCTTCGCCCGCCAGATGACTGGTGTCGCCCACACACTCGATTTCGTAGCGTCCCTCCTGAAGTCGGATGCGGGACACAGACGCGTTGTTGAGCCAGCGAAAGGCCGCGCCGGTCGACGGCGCTGCCGCCGCCAGCATTTCGTTGATTACTCCGAGTGAGGTGATCACGGCCACGTCGCCACTGCCGACGAGAGAGGTGATCTCCGACAGGGCGGCCCGCGAGCGTGTACGGAACGCCTCTGGGCTTTCGACGCCTTCGGCGTCGATCTCGCCGCGTTGCCAGGCCATGATCAGGTTCGCCACCAAGGAGGTGGTGGTTTCATGTTGGGCGCCTTGTCTTGTCGCCTCAGCCGCTTTTGCCTCGGCGGCTCCCGGGAGGGTGTGGATGGTCGAGGCCAGGTGCCTGCTGACGAGCACTTCGAAGGCCACCTCCCGCGTCGTCTCGATGGTCACGGCTTCGGGCCAGTGACAGGCGTGGAGCCCGGCACCGAGACGCATGTGTTCCAGCGTGCTCTGATGGCGTTGCATTGGGCCGCAAACGACCCGTTCGAACGTATGCCCGGCCTTCGCCAGGTGGGCACCGAGCCGCCTGGCCTGTTCGCACCCTACGGGGTGAAGGGCATCATAGTCCGCGCTGATCTTAGCGGGATCTAGCTCGCTCTGGCCGTCGGCGACACTCGGATCGCTCACGCGCGAAAGTACCCGCGAGGACATCGCCTTGCCGTGCCGGATCAGGTGCAGCCGCAGAGGAGGCGCCACGGTTCCATCGCAACCGAGGCGAGTATGACCTGTACCTAGTGTGTTCATGTGCGGTTGATGAGTGCGTTACGTGGTCGTGTTTGTGGCGCCAATCCAATCGGTGGTGACGGGCGGGCTACATTGCCGACTGGACGGGGCCAAGTTGGGTTACCTCTGCGAGGGAAGTGGCAACGACGGCCTCCACTTCAGTGGCAGGAGAATGGCAGGCGTGCACGGCGGCCACGACCAGCACTCCGCTGATCCAACACCCCGAGTCGCACACGAATCTGAGAGGTCTGAAGTAGA
The DNA here is from genome assembly GCA_028817905.1 of Myxococcales bacterium. Classification (GTDB taxonomy): domain Bacteria; phylum Myxococcota_A; class Polyangia; order Polyangiales; family JAFGIB01; genus JAPPOR01. The sequence continues at coordinate 5,142 of JAPPOR010001074.1, read as the reverse complement.
GGTCCTGTCCGGTTCCCGAGGTCCAATGGTAGGTCTCACGACCGTCGCCTGCGAGCAATCCCAGGTCGGCCACCGTGACAGTGACGTCTGGTGGTTCAGCAAGCTCGGCTTGCATGAACTGCGTGAGGGCTTGTACCAGTCCCGGTTCACCTGGCAGGCCGCGGCTCGCCATGTGCGCGACACCGTCGGGTGTCACCGAGTACAGCGCCCCCTCCTCGGCGTGCACTTCTTCTAGCAAGATCTGAAGCGCCCGCTCCCAGCGTCCGCCGGGTCCGGCTTGCTCCAGTTGCGACGCGACCTCCTGGGCGCGCTGCCCGGGTACAGAGAGCCCAGTGAGCTCGCCAGGCACCAGCTCGCGCGCCAGTCCCTCGTAGCGTGCAGCAAGGGCGCCGCTGCCGAGCGTTTGACACAGGGCGCCAAGGCGCCTGATCGCGCCGAGTAGGTCGTGCCGGTAGTCCCCCTCGTTGCCGACCAAGCTTAGGACACGAGTGCGATTCTCCAAGAAGCGTGCTAGCGGGAGCCCGCCTCCGCCCGCCGCCGAAAGTTCCTTCACAACCTCGTCTGCAAGTTCAAGCGCGCGCGCACTTGCGCCACCGTGTGCCAGCGCGAGCGCGGCACTCGATCTCACCGCACGGGTAAACGTAGCGGACAAGCCGTGGCTTTCGCAGCGTTCAAGGGCGTGGTGTGCGAACTTGACCGAGGCCTCAAGCTCCTGCAGTTCTAGCAGGACTTCGATGTAACAGGACGCAATCCAGCACCACAGGCGGTGGCGTCCGGCCTGCGCGAGCGAGAGTGCGCGCTCGAGCTCTTGCCGGGCCTCCTCGGTATCGCCACGGAGCCGGTGATACTCGGCGTGCGCCCAGTGCTTGATATGCTGCCACGATGAGAAGAACCTGGCATTGTGGTCGACCGCCTCGAGCGACTGGCGAAGGCCGAGGACATCCCCGCTTAGAGCGTGGGCTCGCACTTCGTGGTAGGCGCTGCCAGCGCAGTGTCCTTTTAGACTGCCGTGACGCTGGGCGGAGGCCATGTCGCGGCGTTCACGGGCGGCGCTCGCCCCTGCGGCGTCCGCCTGGTAGAGAGCCACACCCAACCTCACGTCCCAGGCGAGGACTTCGTAGGCGGGGAGACACTCCAGTTCTTCGGCGATTTCGAGACCCTGGGTGCTCCCGATCTCGGAGAAGTACCACGCGTTGTACGCGGCGCAGATGTGGACGGTCCCGAGCCGGGCCCCATCGGGCAGCCCCACGACCGGTTCTCGCCAGCGATCGGTGAGCGCGATGCGCCAGTTCTCGTGTGGTAGCCCCAATACGTGGTTTCGAATGATTTCCGCCAGCTCGTGGATCCCCTTGAGCGCCGGTGACAGCGACGCGATGGGCTCGATCTCAGCAGGCAGCCCGTCGACGGCATCGGCATCGAGTGTTTCGAGGCATACTGCGGCCATGCGGTGCGTGGAGCGCGCGAGCGCGTCGGTCGCCTGCTCGGTTGTGACGCCGCGCTCGTGCTCCGGGGTGGCCTGCCAAATTGCTCGCTGGCGCGCGAGACACGCGAGCAGCTTGTCGTCGGCGCTACATGAGTCTCCAAGCTGCGCGTCTATTTCCGCGTAGTGACCCAGCCCAATGTCGATGCGCGCCTCGGCCACTGCTTCCGGAAAGTGGCGGGCCAGACGCCGGTCGATGCGGTGGGCAAGTCCCATCAGCATCACAAGGATCGGAAGCGTAACAGCCCGGGGGCAGCCGATGCGCCGCGCGACCCCCAGCAAGCGCTCCAACAGCTTCGCCTCGAGCGCAAAGTCTCGATTGACGTTGTCCCGCTTGTCTCCGCTTGTCTTCAGGTATTCGAGCGCGAGCTCGAGCGCCGTGCTTTCGTCGCCGGACTCAGCGAGGTGGTACGCGACAACCAGTTGTCCGGCGTTTTCATCTTGCCTGAAAGCAGCTGCCAGTCGGGCGTGGAGAGCCCGGCGCGCGGCCGGCTGTAGCCTGTCGACCAGTGCCTCTCTTACGACGGCGTGTGCGAAGCGGGCTGGACCGTCACGGCTGCGCAGGATCTCTAAGGCGACAAGTTCGTCCAGCGCTCGGCGGGTTGCGAGCCGCTGCTCGATGCTTTCATGGCTTTCTGTGAGTAGCAGCCCCTGGTATTGGGCCGGCAGGGGGTAGTTTTCCAGGCAAAGGGCAAGGCCGGTTGCGATCGTCTTCGCATCCGAACGCAGGCGGTCGAGCTGCACCGCGAGTGTCTCCGCGATGCTGCGCGGGAGCGGTAGGCGCTTGAAGTCCCTCGGAAGGGTCCAGCACCCCTTCTCGTAGCGGGCCACGCCGGTATCGAGGAGGTGTTGCGCTAGCTGCACGATCCGGCCGGGGTTTCCCTTGGAGACCCCGTATGCCCAGTCGGTTGCCAGCTTCAAGTGCTGCGCGTCTCCAAACAGCGAGCCGAGCAGCGTGTGGGTTTGGTCGAGGTCGAGCAGCTCCAGGTGCTCCAGCCTAGCCTCCCGTACGAACAGCTGCTCCATAGAGCCCGACCGGATGGAAGTATCCCCGGCAGCCCCTACCAGCAGGGCCATGCCGTGCGCCCGGCGCGCGAGATGAACGAACACGAAGGTCGACTCTGGGTCGCAGTGGTGCAGGTCGTCGATCGTCACGACCAGGCATCCGGTGCGGGCCGCGGCCTGTAGGAGTTCGAGGAACGCCTCGACGACACGTTCGGGTTCGAGGGTCGCTGGTTGGGGGTGGGTCCCCGCGAGCATTGACTGCAGGAGTTGCAGCTCGGTCGCTTGCCGATTGAGTTCCGGCCACTGGTCCAAGGTCGCCGTCAGGAGCTGCCGGAAGGTAGCGAAGGGGTGTTCGGAGCTTCCCGTGACATGGATCGACGCTGCGCCGAGCAGCTTGGCTTCGAGTCGGCATGCTGCCAACATCCGGCTGCGCCCGACACCATCGGTTCCCACGTATGCGATCGCGCCGCCGCGACCGCGCACGGCCCGTAGCAAGGCCTGCCGCACGCGCACGAGCTCGCTGTCGCGACCGGTAAGGGTGGGAGTGGTCAGGTAGCAGCGCGCCACCGCCGGGCTTTCATCCAGGGGCAACCCCGCGATGCTCGTAAGGCGCTCCATGACGTCTGCGGCGCTTGCTGGCCGCGCGAGCCGGTCGAGTGAGAGCAGAGACAGGACCAGTCGGTTGAGGTCCTCCGGGATCGCTTCTACGAGCTGAGCAGGAGGGCGCAGGGGCCGGTGCCACACCGCTCGCAACTGGCCAGTGTGGTGCGCTGGGTAGGCGTGGTGTCCGGTGAGTGCCTGGTAGGCAAGGGCGCCCAGAGAATAGAGATCGGTGCGGGCATCGAGCGGTTGCTCGAGAAACGCCTCCGGCGCGATGTGTGGTGGAGTGCCGACGACTCCTTCTACCAGGCCCATGTTGACCACGGAGCCGAAGTCCATGAGCTTTGCGCGCCCGTCGGGCCCCAGATGCACGTTGCGTGCGGTCACGTCCCTGTGTAGCAGCCGCCGTGAGTGGACCAGTGCCAGCGCTGACAGGACATCACGCAGCACGACACACACGTTCTGCCAGGGCATGGGCAATCGGCCGAGCAACTCTTCGCCCTTGAGGAGCTCCATCGTGTAGTACTTGCCAGCATCGTCCAGGCCGTATTCATGCACGCGTACGATACGAGGGTGGGCTAGTTCCGATAGGATCTGATACTCGCGCTCGAAGAGCGCTTCCACCACCTGCCCACTCCGGGTCAGGCGCTTGAGGGCCAGCTCCTCGCCGGTCCGTTCATCCACGACGCGGTCGACCACTGCCATTCCACCCGCTCCCAGGCGTTCCTGCACGAGGTAGTGCCCTGCGACGCGTTCGGGCCGAGGTTCATGGGCACTAGGGTCGATCACTGCGCCTCGCTGGAGTCAGATCGGCGCGCCAGGCGTGTCGTGTGGTGTTGGATGCGGCGACGTTAGCATCGAGCCTTCCCTGCTACATCGGTGGGGGAGGTGGCTGCGAGGGTGCGTGCGACCGGCGACGGGGGGCAAGGTGAGGGGGCAACTCGAACCAGGGTCCCATAGGGCCGTTGTTGTCTGGCAGTCCGTTGAGGATCGATACCAGCCCATCAGCCTCGAAGCACGTTCGGAAGTTCGTCAGTGACTTGCGCCACCACATCCGCTTGCGCAGCTCCTCGGGTGACAGGTCTTCGAGCTTGGTTCCGGCGGTACCCAGCTCCACGCGTGCCGCCTGCTGGTTGTCGACGCCCGCCTTCCAGATGGCCGCGCCAAAGCCAGTGAAGTAGGTGAACAGCACGGTGGACATGGTTACGTACTCTCGCTCGAACTGCTCCCAGCGATAGTCCTTGTAGAGTTGCGTCTTTTCGAGGAAGCGCTCGTAGAACGCGCGCAAGACCTGTTCGCGGTTGCGCTTCTCGAGGACCTCCGGAAGAACCGTTGCGCTCGTCATCAGGTAGGCCAGGTCGGAGGGAACGGGTCCGCGGAACATGAGTTGGAAGTCGATCACGAGCCAGCCGTCTGGATGGGCGGCGCTTGGGTTACAGAAAAAGAGATTGTCACCTCGCAGGTCCCCGTGGCAGAGCGTGCAGGTGGCGCCGTTTCGAGGATGGACCCGGCCATAAAACGCTTCGACCTTGCGTGTGAAAAGTTCGGCTATCCCGGGACCCAACGCCACATCCCACGTGGGTCCCTCGACCAGGTTCGAGGCCCCCATATTCGTGATGCAATCCAGGAGCTTGGCTCCGCCGGGCATGATCGCCCGATAGACAGCCAGGTTGTCCTCCGAGGCCCAGTGCTGGACACCGATCTCGTCAAGAGCCGCTGACCTTGCGCCCTCGTGACATCCTTCCCAGGCTGCGGCGGTATCTGCGAGCTGGGGAACGAGCCGCATGACCTCCTCGAGCGACAACCCGTGCTCGTGGACCTTGTGGTCGGCGTAGACTTCCGCGTCTTCCAACACCAGACCCCAGCGATTGTCCTGCAGCTGGAAGTCCGCGAGGTAGGCCTTCGGGCGCGGGAAAAATGTCCCGGAGTCCAGGGTGTAGCCTGCCAGGTCTTTGCGGAACATGCCCTGGATGTTCTCCTTTGGGGCGAGTTCGAACTCGGGCCAGGCCTTCACGATGAACCGATGCGGGCCTTCGATCGGCTCGGCATAGGTGCAT
>JAPPOR010000592.1 GCA_028817905.1 Myxococcales bacterium | reverse complement strand
AGCTAGGGACAGCCTCTGGGCATCTATCGTATGATCGATCCCCGGGGTGAGGGGTTGACCGCGGGGCAGACATCATGGCGGACACTGCGCGCGAGGCTGCTGCGCCATGCCCTCGGTATGGTCGCGCTGGGCCTTGGAGCCATCGCGGGACACGCGGTCGCGCAGACGTGGGTTGCGGACCTGTTGGCGGTCCAACGCATGGCAGCTCCACCTTTGCCGGGCACCCGTAAGAACGAACCGGGACCCGCTCGTAATGCGTCCCGTGTCCCGAAACGTCGCGGGACGATCGTGGGCCAACTTCCCAAGGTCGCCGACACCCCGCGGTCCAGCGGCAAAACGGCCCCTGTTGCCTCGCTCGATCCCACGTGGCCCACCCGCGGGCTGCCCGGCGCTGTCGCTCGCGGAGATATGGATCAGGTTATCCAAAGGCTTGCACAGCGCGATGACCCGAATTACGCCGATGCGCGGGGCCGGACGGCAGTCATGATTGCGGCGGACGCCGGCCACCTGGCTGCTCTAAAGTTGATGGTCGAACACGGTGGCGACCTACGCGCGCACACGGTCAGCGGCGAGAGTTCCCTGATGCTTGCGGCAGCGCGCGGGCATCATGACGTGGTCGACTGGCTTCTGCAGCAGGGCGTTGCGATCGATCTCCAGGATCGCTCGGGCAGGACTGCGCTCATGCTGGCCGCCCGCGGCGACCATGGGGCCACGGCGGAGGAGCTGCTTGGATACCATGCCAAGATCGAGCTGCGCACCGAGCAGGGGTACTCGGCCCTCATGGTTGCGGCGCAACAGGGTGCGGCCAAGGTCATTCCGCGACTCCTGGAGCGTGGTGCGAGCCTCGAGCATCGCGACCGGGCCGGCGCGACCGCACTCGCCCTGGCCGTGGACGGCGGGCACGTCGAGGTGGCGGAGCAGCTGTTGGCGGCAGGTGCCCAGGTGGATGCGGAGAATCACGCGGGCTTGACGCCGCTGGGCTACGCCCTAAGCCGCCGCTCGGGGCTGTCGGCGGAGGCCCAGCAACGCTACGACAAGGTGGCACAGCTGTTGGCGTCGCAGGGTGCGGACTTTCGTCGCCTGAGAGCCGACCGCATCGCCGACATTCTCGACCCGGATCGTCTGGACACGCTTGCTATCCAGCACGGCGTGCGCCCGATACGGAAGGACCAGCACGGCCCCCCGGTGCACGTGAAGGCGACCGCCGATGGTGCGAGCGTGCGCATCCTCAGGGCCCTTTCCCGTCGTCGAAGTCGGTCCATGAAGGCGCGCGTGGACCGGCGCCTGGAGGTGCTCACCCGCAACCGTTGGCGACAGGGAAGCGTCATGCGGCGTATCCGGATCAGCGGTCTTGTACCGAGGAAGGGGCAGCGGTTCACACTTGCCGGAGAAGTCCGGGGGGAATGGGGCTTTACGGTGGACGACGCGCTGTTGTTCCTGCCCGAAGGTCGCGGTCGCAAGGACCGTGCGCGCTACGTCGGGGCGCTCGAGCAGATGCGCCATGCGGGACGACGCGTGGCACGCCTGGGTCCGCGCAGCTACCATTTCAGGGCCGACAGTATCGACGTGACCGGCCTCTTTGCCGGCGGCGCCTCCCTAGTCGTGGCTGCGATCGATTGGGGCGGCTCCGCGATGCTGACCGATGTGTTCCTCCGTGTGCACGGCCCGGGCGCCGTTGTCGCCCTATCGAAAGCGGAGATCGAGGTGCTCGAGTGACGCACCTGCGAAGGCTCCTGTCGCTGTTCGTGCTGGGCGCGATCGTGGGAATCGGGGTGGTTGTGGTCCCGCTTGGATTGCGACCCTTGCTGGAGCCCCCCGAAGGACTCACCGAAGGACTCACCGAAGGACTCACCGAAGGACTCACCGAAGGATTCACCGAAGGACTCACCGAAGCCCCCGCCCCTGGGCCCTCGAACGGTTCGGTGCTGGGGGACGCCGTGCGCCGTGCACCGGCCAGGGCGAACGGCGCTGCTGTGACGGCGCTGTTTGTGGGCAACAGCCATGTGCGCGCCAACTGGCTACCCGAGATCGTCACACGGTTTGCCCACACCGATGGTCAGCGTCCCTTTCGCTACGCGATCGAGGCACCCGGTGCCTCCAACCTGGCAGACCACGCCGGCCGAAAGCGGTACAAAACGTGGCTCGCCTCGTACCGCTTCGACTTTGTGGTGCTTCAGGAGCAGAGCACGCGACCGTCCTATGAAGCGCACTGGCGCGAGCGCCAGATGAAGCCGCCAGCACGCATCCTGGACCGAGCGATTCGGGCGCATGGGGCCCGCACGGTGCTATTCGTCACCTGGGCGCGACGGCATGGGGACACCCGCAATCACCCGGGTGACAGTTACCAGCGCATGCAATCTCGCGTCGAACGCGGATACCAGGAGCTGGCCGACGAGTTGGGCGCGGCCCTGGCACCGGTCGGACTTGTGTGGCGCACCGTGCATGAGGAGCGCCCCGAGGTCGAGCTATGGCATGGCAACGGCATCAGCCCAACGAAGACGGGCTCCTATCTGGCGGCCTGTGTCTTCTATAGCGTCTTCTATGGACGGCGGGTTGGCCCGGTGGCGTACGACATGGGGCTTGACCGGCAGTTGGCGCGGTACCTCAGGGCGACGGTCGACTGGCTCGCGGACGAGTACGGTTTTCGCGGGACCCCCCCCACACAAGAGGTCCCTTCGGTCTCTGAGGGGCTGCGGGTTGCCGGCATCGAGCTTCCCAGCGTGGAGGGTTGCCGGGCCCGCTATCGCTTGCTGGATGGTGTCTGCTATCACAATGCGCTCGGGCAGGACGCGACCACCCAAGAGCAGCTCATCGGTGCCTACAAGCGAGGCATGCGACCGCCGCTTGTGTCCGCCCACAGGCGCTGACCCGCGCGGGGGAGCGGCGTCGGCTCCCCCTCCGTGTGTGCCTCTGGTCCGAAAGGGGGGACGTTCGGGGGCAGCCATGGCTCCTCCAACTTAGCAGCGGGAGCGTCAAGTATTAGCAGCGGAGTGCCAAGCCGTGGGCCGGGAACCGTCCCGTCAAGGAATCGGAGCGGAATACCTATGAGCGTTCCCGTTTGTGGGGCATGATGCGACACGGCGGCGCGTGTGGTTGTGACGCAGGAAGCGCGCTTCATGGGGTGAGGGTGCCTCGGCCGCCGGAACGGTGCTGTCGCGTCGGCGGCTGCTCGCACAGGGTGAAAGGGAAGCATCATGGAGGACAGACTCGATCGGCGGCAGCTGCCCAACGTCGTCGCGCTGGTCAGGCTAGGCGTCGTTTGTCTCCTGACGACGGCTGGTTGCAGCTCGGGTTCGGAGGAGATGGCGTCCCCATCGAGCGCCCCCTCGCCGAATGGGGAAGGCTCGGGCGCCCCGACCGAGGGAGCCGCCTCAGATGAACAGCAGGCGGGTAGCGAATCCGGCAATGGGGCACCCATGGCGTCCATGATCCCCATGGGTGATCCTTCCGCTGCGGCGTCTCCCCAAACCGAGGGCCCGGGCGCTGCCGCTGGTGGGACCATGGCAGGTGAGCAATCCGGCAGCAACGGGCCCGGCAACGGACAATGCCCGTCGGGCGCCGATTGTCCCGAAGGGGAACCGGCAGAGGACCCCTCGGCGACCCAGGCCGACGCAGGCGCGCCGAACCCTGCCACGGTGGCGCGGGGCGACGGCAGCTGGTCAATGATGGGCCAGGACCCGCTGGGTTGGTACACGAACACGGCAGAGACGACGCTTTCGGTGGACAACGTCACGTCCCTTACCGAGCAATGGCGCTTCACGGTGGCAGGGTTCCCGCCCGGATCGCCCGTCGTGGCTGAGGGCAAGGTGTTCGTGATGGCCACGGGTGGCACCTACGCCATCGATCTAGCCACCGGGGATGAAGTCTGGAGCCGCAGGGACCTGGCTGGCACCGCTTCGGTTGCCTATCACGAAGGCTCGATCTACGTGCACAATCGCTCGTCCAACCTGTACAAGCTGGACGCCTCCGACGGCACCACGCAGTGGGGACCCGAGAAGAGCTTCGACATGCGTGGTTGTGACGGCACCTCTTCGCCGATTGTGGCGGGCGGCAAGGTGTTTGTCGGGCACAGTTGTGGTCCGCTGGAGGTCGGCTTGGGGTCTACCCAGACGTCGGTGCGCGGTGGCGTCGAAGCGCATGATGCGGAGACGGGTCAGAAGGTATGGACCTATTGGACGATCCCGGAGCCGGGTGAGAACGGCGCGATGGTGTGGTCGTCGGTGGCCGTCGATCCGGAGGACCAGGTGGTCTTCGCCACGACCGGCAACAACTACACGGTCGGGGGTGGAAACTCGGACGCGATTCACGCCATTGACCTCGAAAGCGGTGAGCGCCTGTGGGTCCAGCAGACCCTCTCCGGCGACGTCTGGTCGATGCCGTCGTTCGAGGGCGGACCGGATGCGGATTTCGGTGCCAATCCGATCGTGGCCGACATCGGGGGCCAAAAGGTGGTTGCGGCTGGCAACAAGAACGCCGACTTTTGGGCGCTCGATCGCGAGACCGGAGAGGTGTTGTGGAGCCGTGAGGGGTTGAGCGACTCGCGCAACGCCGCCAACGGTGGCGTGCTCATGAATGGGGCCTTCGACGGCCGGGCCTTTTACGCGGTGTCGAACGACCCGGATGGCGGCAAGGCCATCCTGCACGCCTTCGATGCCAGCAAGGACGGTGAGGCTGTGTGGCCCGAGCGAAGCTTCGAAGGGATGAGCTGGGGGGCACCCTCCTTGGCGAATGGCATCTTGTTCGTTCCCGTGCACACGATTCTCTACGTGCTCGACGCCGCCACGGGTGAGATCCTCACCATGTTCGACACCGGCGGAACGATCGCTGCAGGGGCGGCGGCGGTCTCCGATGGGAAGGTGGTCGTGGCCAGTGGTCTACAGTTCATCTATGCGCCCGATGCTGTGAACAACAACCAGATCATTTGCTGCGGGCTGTAGGCGCAGCGAGCGAGGGTGAAGACCCTCGCCTAGTGCGCGTGGTCGCAGTCCCAATGGTCGATGCTGAGATCGTCCGGTCCGTGGGCGAGGGTGTTGGCGGCGCGGGCGGTCCCCGCAAGATATCGCCACTGCCCCTCTTCCTCGGCAAAGGTCGACAGTTCCACGATCGAGCGGTCGAGCTTGCCGGCGGTGATCTCGGCGTAGTAGAGAACCTGTGCAACCCCGGTGGCATCGACCGGGCGGGTGTCGAGCACGCGCAGGCGGCGATAGCGTGTTGTGCGTGCGGCGTGTTGGACGCTCTGCGCGTATGCCGCGGGGTCGCCTGCGCGCGCTTCGTGCTGGCTGTGCAACGTGCGCCAGAGATAGTCGGCATCACCCACGCTGAAGGCGGCGTAGCGTGAGCGCATCAGCTCCACAGCGTTCGCTGCGGGACGCGAGCCGGCGTGCAGTGCGCCACAACAATCCGAATAGGGGCGCTTGGAACCGCATGGACAGGTCGCCGGTAGGGGCCGGGGTTTGGGCTTTTTCTTCGGCTTGCTCGGCTTCGCCATCGTTGCAGGATAGCGCAGCCGAGACCGATGGTCAGCGCAAGTGACGCTTGGGGTGACGCTTGGGGAATGCTGACCGGTTGCGCAGGCAGCAATGCCGGAAGGCTGCGAGCCGCTCAGAACGCGCTATGGTGCGGCGTCATCCCCGTCCCGCGAGCCCGAAGGAGCGTTTCATGCCGGAAACCGGACACGACCATGCCGACTCGATCGATACCCCAAGCGTGCTCTCGGCCGCCCATTTCGGTGCGCTTCTTCAGGCGATACGGAACGAGGGCTATACGTTGGTCGGCCCCACGGTGCGAGACGGGGCCATCATTTACGATGAGATCGAGTCGACCCAGGACCTTCCTATCGGCTGGACCGACGAGCAGGAAGCGGGTCACTATCGTCTCAAGCGCCGGGACGACTTCGCGTACTTTGGCTACGTGGTGGGGCCCCAGTCCTGGAAGAAGTTCCTGCTGCCGGCGCGCCGCCGCCTGTGGTCCAGCGTCCGGCGGGAGGATGGGGGCTTCACGATCGAGCCGGAGCCGTTGCCGGAGCGCCGGCTTGCCTTCATCGGGGTACGAGCCTGTGAGCTCGCTGCGATCCGGACGCAGGACCGCGTCCTGATGGAGGGTAGCTTTCAGGACCCGTACTATCGGGCCGCGCGCCAGGGCGCCTTTGTGGTCGCGGTCAACTGCGTCAGCGCCGCGCCCACATGCTTTTGCGCATCGATGAACACGGGACCGAAGGTGAGCGGCGGAGACCTTGCCTTGACCGAGGTCGTTTCCCCCGAACGTCACTATTTCCTCGTGAGTCCGCAGACGGCCCGAGGGCAGGCCGTTTTGCAGCGGGTCGAACACCGGGCGGCGTCCGACGAAGAGCAAGACGAGGCGCTCACCCACGAGGCCCGCGCCGTCTCCCAGATGCGTCGCAAGCTCGACACCGAGGGCCTGCCGGAGTTGATTGCTGCCGCGCAAGGAAGCGCCCACTGGCAGAGGGTGGCGGAACGCTGCCTAGCATGCACGAACTGCACCATGGTATGCCCGACATGCTTCTGCTCAACCGTCGAGGACACCGTCGACCTCTCAGGACAGCGCGCCGAGCGCCATCGCAAGTTGGACTCGTGTTTCAATCGCGAGTTCACCTATCTGCACACTGGCTCAGTGCGAGAGTCCGGTGCCGCTCGCTACCGGCAGTGGTTGACCCACAAGCTGTCCACTTGGCACGCTCAGTTCGATTCATCCGGGTGCGTGGGCTGTGGTCGATGCATTACCTGGTGTCCCGTTGGGATCGACATCACCGAGGAAGCGGCTGCGTTGCGCGAGGCCGTGGACCAAAGCTAGGAGGAAGTCATGCCGAGCACGCTCCAACCCGCCTTGGCAGAACACCCATTTCTTCGGGGGATGACGCCCGAGGCCCTGGCCCTGCTGACCGGATGTGCCAAGAACCATCGTTTCGCAGCGGGTGAATACCTGGCGACCCACGGGACCCAGGCCGACCGCTGCTTTCTGATCCGCAAGGGCCGCGTTGCACTATACGCTGCGTCGGCGGCCAAGTCGGTCATCGTGAACACCGCGGGACCGGGCGAACTGGTCGGCTGGTCCTGGATTATTACGCCCTATCGTTACCGGTTCGACGCGCGCGCGACCGAAGACACGCTCGCGTTCGATCTCGACGGGGCCTGTCTGCGCCAGAAGTGCGACGACAACCCGGCTCTTGGCTACGAGTTTCTCAAGCGTGTCAGCATCGAGCTTGGCCGTCGGCTTGACGATGTGCAGCTGCGCTTGCTCGACGTGTACGGGGAGCCCGATGGCGGTTGAGGGCTTTGTGCCCCAGGACGGCTCCGATCCGATGGTCCCCGAGCCCTATCGGATCGTCGAGCGACGCCGCGAGACCTCTCACACCGTGACCCTTGCGCTTTCGTCCGCCGGGGAAGTACCCACTCGGGCGTTCCAGCCGGGCCAGTTCAGCATGTTGTACGCGTTTGGTTTGGGTGAAGTTCCGATCTCGATCAGCGGCAGCACCGCACGCCGTGACCGCCTGGAGTACACGATACGGGGTGTAGGGGCTGTCTCGAAAGCGCTCTGCGAGACACCTGTCGGCGCCATGCTCGGGGTGCGTGGGCCGTTCGGTACCGCGTGGCCGGTTGCAGGGCCGGAAAACCGAGACCTCTTGATCGTGGCTGGCGGCATTGGCCTCGCGCCGCTGCGCTCGGTGATCTACCAGGTGCTCGAGCGGCGTTCGCACTTTGGCAACGCGTTCGTTTTGATCGGTGCTCGAACCGAGGCTGACCTGTTGTTCCGTGATGAGTACCCGCGGTGGCGTGCTGCCGGCCTGGATACCCGCGTGACCCTGGACGCCGCGAGCGGCAGCTGGAAGGGCTCCGTGGGCGTCGTGACGAGTCTCTTTCCCAACGTCGAAGTGCGCCCGAACCGGACCGTGGCCATGCTATGCGGTCCGGAGGTCATGATGCGCTTCGCCGCCCAGGCACTGCGAGACAAGGGGCTATCCCCCCACGACATCTACGTCAGCATGGAACGCAACATGAAGTGCGCGGTAGGTTTCTGTGGGCGCTGTCAATATGGGGCGGACTTCATTTGCAGAGACGGACCCGTGCTGCCGTTCGGGCGGCTCGAGGACCGTCTCGTGTTGCAGGAGGTCTAGGGTGAGGAAAAAGACACTCGCAGTCTTCAAGTTTGCATCTTGTGATGGTTGCCAGTTGTCATTGCTTGACTGCGAAGATGAGCTCCTCGCGCTTGCTGGGGCGATCGAGATCGCCCATTTTCCAGAGGCCTCGCGCGCGGTCATGGACGGCCCCTACGATCTCACCCTTGTGGAGGGATCGATTACGACTGCCCACGACGCCGAGCGCATCAAGCACGTGCGCGCGCAATCGCGCACGTTGGTCACGATCGGCGCCTGCGCCACAGCTGGTGGGATCCAGGCGCTGCGCAACTTCGCGGACACGGCCGAGTACCTTTCGGTGGTATACGCGCGGCCAGACTATATCGAAACGCTCGCCTCTTCGACGTCGATCGCATCCCATGTGACCGTCGACTTCGAGCTGCGGGGCTGCCCGATCGATAAGCGCCAGCTGCTCGAGGTGATCACTTCGTTTCTGCACGGCAAGCGACCCTCGATCACCGACGAGAGCCTATGCGCCGACTGCAAACGCGCGGATGTGGTGTGCGTGATGGTCAGCAAGGGCATGCCTTGTCTTGGCCCGGCCACCCATACCGGGTGTGGGGTGCTGTGCCCCCGCCACGACCGGGCCTGCTATGGCTGCTTCGGCCCTGTCACTGCAGCGAACACCGGGGCGCTGGCCGAGCGCCTGTTCCAGCTCGGCATGCGCAAGGACGGAGTCAAACGCGTGTTTCGAAGTTTCAACGCGGGCGCGCCTGCGTTCGCCGACGAGAGTCGCAAGCATGAGTAGTCGAACGATCGAGGTGAACTATCTGGCGCGCGTCGAAGGCGAGGGCGCGCTGCATCTGCGCATCCATGGGGACCAGGTAGAGGAGGCCAGGCTCAAGATCTTCGAACCCCCCCGATTCTTTGAGGCCCTGCTCCGGGGCCGCGATTTCCGCGAAGCACCGGACATCACCCAGCGCATCTGCGGCATCTGCCCGGTTGCGTATCTCATGTCGGCATGTCACGCGCTGGAAGGCATTTGCGGAGTACAGGTGGATGGTCCGCTGCGTGAGCTTCGGCGGCTGTTGTACTGCGGGGAGTGGATTCAGAGTCACGCATTGCACGTTTTCATGCTGCACGCGCCCGACTTCCTCGGCTACCAGGACGCGGTCCAGATGGCCAAGGATCATCCCGAGCTCGTAGAAAACGCCCTTCGACTCAAGAAGCTTGGCAACGCGATCATGACGGCTCTCGGCGGGCGCGAGATCCACCCGATCAACGTCAAGGTGGGTGGCTTCTACAAGACGCCGCGGCGCTCGGCGCTGCTCGCGCTGCTCGATGAACTTCGCTGGGCGCTCGACGCGGCCCCGACGATGGCCCAGCAGCTTTCCGCGTTCGAGTTTCCCGAGTTCGCGCAGGACTATGAGTTCGCGTCCCTGCGCCACGACGACGAGTATCCGTTCAACGAGGGCCGTCTTGTATCGAATCGCGGGCTCGACGTACCGGTGAGCGAGTACGATCAGGTCTTTGTCCAGCACCAGGTCGAGCACTCTACTGCGTTGCACACGCGGGTCGCCGGCCGTGGGTTGGTGCATCTAGGGCCGCTAGCGCGTTATGCGCTCAACTATGCCAAGCTGCATCCACAGGCCCGAGATGTGGCACAGCGCGCGGGCCTCGGTGAGGTATGCAGAAACCCGTTTCAGAGCATTGTCGTGCGCTTCGTCGAGATCGTCTACGCGCTTGCGGAAGCGGTTCGGGTGATCGAGGCGTACCGGGAGCCGGACGCCCCGGCGTTGGTCGTCGAGCCTCGAGCGGGAACCGGCTACGGCGCGACCGAGGCGCCACGGGGGATCTGCTATCAGCGCTATACGATCGACGACGACGGGTCGATCAGCGCTTCCAAGATCGTCGCTCCCACCTCCGTCAACCAGGCCGTGATCGAGAGGGATCTGTTCGCCTTCGCAAGCGAGCGCACGCAGCTTTCCGACGAGGCGCTGCAATGGCAGTGTGAACAGGCGATCCGGAACTATGACCCCTGCATCTCCTGCGCCTGCCACTTCCTGCGGCTCACCGTTGAACGCACATGAGGATCGCCCGCCCACTTGTGACGTGTCTCGGCAACCCGGACCGTGGGGATGATGGTTTCGGTCCGCAGGTGGCGGAACGGCTCTCACAGACGCGGTTGGTCGACGCGGATGTTGTCTGGCATCGAGGGGATGCGCTGGCGTTGATCGAGCTTTGGCAAGGGCGCGTCCACGTGGTCGTCGTGGATGCGGTGCTGAGCGCGCGACCGACCGGCGTGTTGTTACACATGGACGTTTCGTCCGATCCGATCCCACAGGAAATGCGCTCGGCTTCCACCCATGCGCTCGGGGCCGGAGCAGCCATCGAGTTGGCTCGCACGCTCGGTCGTCTACCAGCCCGGATCGACGTCGTGGCCGCCTGTGCATGCTCGTTCGAGCTCGGGTCGGAGCTTCGTCCGGAGCTCGCGCAACAGGTCGAGGTGGCGTGTCAGTGGGTCGCGGGGCTTGTCGGTGCCAACGTGGCGTTCGCCAGAACGCCGGTCTGAAGGGGCTTGTCCATGCATGAGATGTCGCTGCTCAACAGTCTGATGAACAAACTCCATGAGGTGGCCGCGCACAGTGGCGGTCGGCGTGTTGTCGCCCTGCGTGTCCGACTCGGTGCGCTCAGCCATTTCAGCCCGGAACATTTTCGGGAGCACTTTGCCATCGCGTCCAAGGGCACGCTGGCCGAGGGCGCACGTCTGGAGCTCCAGGTCATGGGCGACATCCACGATCCAGACGCCCAGGGCGTGGTGCTCGAGAGCATCGAATGTGAGGTGTGACCGGCGGAGGTGCCCATGAAAACCCATCCCGCGCCGCACTACCGGCCATCGTTCGAGCGAATACGTCTACGGTTGGAGATCCGCGGCGTGGTTCAGGGCGTCGGTTTTCGACCCCATGTCTACCGGCTTGCCCATCAGCACGAACTGGCCGGGTTTGTGCGCAATCAGGCAGGCGGTGTGTGTCTGGAGGTGGAAGGCGCCCCGGAACGGATCGAGCGGTTCGCGGCAGTGCTGGTCGCGACGGTGCCCGCGCCGAGCCGGGTCAGCTCGATGGAACGCTTTGCCTGCGTCCCGCATGGCGACCGCAGCTTCAGGATCGTGGAGAGTACGGATGGCCCCGCTTGCGCCCACGTCCTGCCCGATCAGGCGACCTGCGACGCGTGCCTTGCCGAGCTCAGCGATACCAAAGACCGGCGCTATCGCTACCCGTTCATCAATTGTACGGTATGCGGGCCTCGTTTCACGATCGTCAACCGCGCGCCCTACGATCGCGCCAACACGACGATGGCTGGCTTTCCCATGTGTCGGAGTTGTCGGGATGAGTACATGGATCCCAGCAGCCGCCGCCACCACGCCCAGGCCAACGCGTGCCCGGCATGTGGCCCTAGGGCGGCACTCTGCCACGCTGACGGTCGGGTGGTGGCGTCTGAACACGCTGCGATCGTGGCAGCCGCGGAGTTACTGCGGCAGGGGGCGGTCATCGCGGTCAAGGGGCTCGGTGGGTACCATCTGATGGTTCGTGCCAGCGATCCTTTCGCTGTGGCGCGGCTGCGCGCGCGCAAGGCGCGTGGCCAGAAGCCGTTCGCCGTGATGTGCCCGGACTTGCAGTACGCTCGCGGGCTGTGCGCCTTCTCGCCGCTCGAGGAGCGGTTGCTGCAGTCCCCGGCGGCCCCGATCGTCCTGTCGGCCCGTCACCCCGTTGCGCCCACACAGGTTGCTGACGAGGTGGCCCCACAGCACCCCGACCTGGGCATCCTACTTCCGTACACGCCGCTGCACCATTTGCTGCTGGCAGAGCTCGGTGATGGCGTCGTTGCGACCAGCGGCAATCTGGCACACCAGCCCATCTGTGCGGATGACCGGGACGCGCTCGATGGCCTGTCGCGTGTGGCGGACGCTTTCCTCATCCACGACCGGCCGATCGCTCGCGCCTGTGAGGATAGTCTGGTGCGGGTCATGGCGGACCAACCGGTGGTGCTGCGCCGCGCTCGCGGATACGCACCCGGCCCCGCGGGTCATCTGCCGGGTGCGCCTTCTGCGCTGGCGGTCGGAGGGCACCTCAAGGGGGCGGTCGCGGCCGTGTTGGGCGAGGAGCTGGTGCTCGGCCCGTACATCGGCGATCTCGATACAGAGGGCGCGCGCCGCAGGCATGCCCAGGGGGCCGAGGACCTGCTCGCACGGTGCGGGGCAGAGCTGCCACAGGGGATCGTTGCGGACTGCCATCCCGACTATGGGTCTAGGCCGCTGGCCGAGGCGCTCTGTCGGCGGCAGCAGGTGCCCCTGTGTCCAGTGCAGCATCATGTGGCGCATCTGTTCGGCTGTCTGGTCGACAATCAGGCGATCGGACGGCTTCACGGAGCCAGTGCACCGGCACCGACTGGCACGGCGTCGCCTGCCGACCAGGAGATCCTCGGCGTGGTGTGGGATGGCATGGGGCTGTCATTGGACGGGAGGCTATGGGGAGGCGAGTTCTTCGTGGTCACCGATTCCGGTACCCAGCACGTCGGTCAGCTGCGATCCTTTCGCTTGATGGGAGGCGACGCGGCAGCGCGCGACGGCCGGCGGGCGGCCCTGGGGGTACTCCATGCGATGTACGGCTCGGAAGCGTTTGCGATGACGGATCTCGCGCCGGTCGCCGCCCTGTCCCCGAGTGAGCGTCGGGTCTTTCGGCATGCACTTGCCCGCGGTGGCCACGCGCCGGCGACCTCGAGTGCCGGCAGGCTGTTTGACGCCGTGGCCGCCCTGCTCGGCGTATGTTTACGGAGCGATTACGAGGGTGAGGCCGCGTGCCGCCTGGAGTTCTTGGCACGCGGCGCCCGGGGCGCACCGACCGCGTATCCGTTTGCGCTGGAGCCCGATGCGAGTGCAGGGGGGCTACGGGTGGACTGGGGACCGATGATCGAGGCTTTGCTTGCAGACCAGGCTCAGGGTGTCGATGCAGCGTCGTGTGCTGCGCGCTTTCATGCAGGACTCGCCGAGGCGATCGCCCGCGTCGCCGACCATTTCGGATGCTCGATCGTGGCGCTCACGGGCGGCTGCTTTCAGAATCCCACCCTGCTGGAAGGCGCGGTGCGGGTGTTGCGGGCGCAGGGCCGGCATGCGATCTGGAACCGGGAGATCCCTCCCAACGACGGTGGGCTCGCCGCAGGTCAGCTGGCGGCCTTCGCCGGCCTCACGAGGTAGTCCGATGTGCCTTGCCATCCCGGGATGTATTGAGACGATCGACGAGGGCGAAAGCGCGCTTACGCGGACGGCGCGCGTTCGCTTCGGCTCCATCCACAAGGTGGTCAATCTCAGCTTGGTACCCGAGGCTGGCGTCGGCGACTACGTGCTGGTGCATGTGGGGGTCGCGCTCCAGCGCATCGACGCGCTCGAGGCCGAGCGCGTCTTCGAACTGCTGGACTCCCTTTCCATGGACGAGGCGGAGGGTCATACGCGATGAAGTACGTCGACGAATACCGCGATGCCGCGAGGGTGGCCGAACTCGCTGGCCAGATCGCCTCAAGGGTGACACGTCCGTGGACGTTGATGGAGGTGTGCGGGGGGCAGACCCATTCGATCCTGCGCTTCGGACTGGACCAATTGCTGCCCACAGGTGTCGAGCTCAGCCACGGGCCGGGCTGCCCCGTGTGCGTGACCTCAACGGAAGCCATCGACCGCGCGATAGCGCTTGCGGGTCTACCCGAGGTCGTACTCTGCACGTACGCAGACATGCTGCGGGTGCCCGGCTCCCGTACCGACTTGTACGCCGCCCGAGCGGACGGGGCGGACGTGCGTGCCATCTATTCTCCGCTTGAAGCGGTCCAGATCGCAACGCGCAGCCCTGGGCGGGAAGTTGTGCTGTTCGCGGTGGGCTTCGAGACGACGGCGCCCGCCCATGCGCTTGCGGTGCTGCAGGCTCGCGCCGCACGGCTTCCCAACTTTTCGTTGTTAGCGTCCCATGTCCTGGTCCCCCCCGCGATCGAAGCCCTGGTTTCCGCGTCGGACAACCGCGTCCAGGGGTTTCTCGCCGCAGGCCACGTGTGCGCGGTGATGGGCACGGAGGCGTATGAACCGCTTTGTCGCAAGTACCATGTACCCGTCGTCGTCACCGGCTTCGAGCCGGTCGACATCCTGCAGGGAATCTTGCAGCTCGTCACCCAGCTGGAGGAGGGGCGCGCGGTCGTGGAAAACGCCTATGCGCGCGTCGTGCGCGCGGAGGGCAATCCGGTCGCAGTCCAGCAGGTGGCCGAGGTGTTCGAGGTGGTCGAGCGCCACTGGCGTGGGCTGGGGCCGATCGCCGAAAGTGGGCTTGGTCTACGGCCGGAGTTCGCGCGCTTCGACGCCCAGCGGCGCTTTGGCTGCGGAAGTGCGCCTATGCGGGAGGGCCCTGGGCAAGATGCGCGCTGCATCGCCGGTGACGTTCTGCGCGGGGTGAAGCGCCCGCCTTCGTGCGCTGCCTTCGGTTCGGCCTGTACCCCACTTTCGCCCCTCGGCGCGCCGATGGTGTCCAGCGAGGGCGCGTGTGCGGCCTATTTTCGCTACCGACGAAGGGCCGCGCCCGAGTCGTCATCTGGAGCCCCATGAACGATCCCGAGCTGCCCGCCTGTCCGCTGCCGATCGATCGCTACCCGATGGTCACGATGGCACATGGCGGCGGCGGTCGCGTGATGAACCAACTCATCACCGAGCTTCTGCTGACCGCGTTCGACAATCCGCATCTCGCTGCGCAGCATGACGGCGCGGTGGTATCTCTACCGGCGGATCGACTGGCCCTCACGACGGATAGCTTCGTGGTGTCTCCGCTCGAGTTCGCGGGCGGCTCGATCGGTCAGTTGGCCGTGTACGGTACCGCGAACGACCTGGCCATGTGTGGTGCGCGCCCGCGCTTCTTGACGCTCTCGCTCATTCTCGAAGAGGGCCTTCCCATCCCGACGCTGTGGCGGGAGGTGTTGGCGATCAAGCGCGCCTGCGAGGTGGTCTCGGTGCACGTGGTGACTGGAGACACCAAAGTGGTCGAGCGTGGCAAGGGAGACGGCATGTTCATCAACACCTCTGGTGTCGGAGAGTTGCTCAGCGCATGGGCGATCGGGCCCAGCGCGGTACGCCCGGGAGATGCGGTGATCGTGACCGGCGATTTGGGGCGACATGGCATAGCCGTGTTGGCGGCCCGCGAAGGCCTCTCGTTCGACAGCCCGATCGTCAGCGATTGTGGATCGTTGGTGGCTCCCATCCTCGCGTTGCTGGAGGCCGGCATCGAGCTACACTGCATGCGCGATCTGACTCGCGGCGGGCTGGCCAGCGCACTCAACGAGGTGTGCCTGGTCTCGCGTACTTCGCTCGAACTCGACGAGACCCAACTGCGCGTGGACAGCGCGGTACGCAGCGCCTGTGAGTTGTATGGCCTCGATCCCTTGCACGTTGCGAACGAGGGGCGGTGTGCGATTTGGCTCCCTGCCGGCGACGCGAGCCGCGCGCTCGAGATTCTGGCGGGCTTCGAGATCTGTCGCGGCGCGAGCGTGGTGGGCGCTGTGCGCGACAGCGGACCCGGCATCGTGACTGCCAGGAGCGCCTACGGTACCTCGCGCATCGTCGATCTACTGTCCGGTGAGCAGCTACCGCGAATCTGCTAGGGCACCCGGGTCGCTTGCGTGGGCCGCTCGTCGCGGGCACGGCGGCGAGTCGCTGGCCATGCGTGCCAGGTACTTCATCAAGATGGGGTTGAAGGCCTGGGCGTCGTCGACGAAGACGTGGTGGTGCACGTGTTCGATGACCTCGACGGCGGTCCACGTGGCGCCGACAAAGCGTTCGGTGCTTGTCCGCAGGTCCGTGCGGGCGCGGATCAGGCTTTGACCCCCATAGATCGACGCGACCGGGCAGTTGAGCTCCGGAAACTCGATGGGGTTGGGTGGGCCGCTTCGGGGCCCGACACGCCGCAGTTCGGGCGCAAAGCGCCAGCGAAAGCGACCTCCTTCCAGCGCCTCCAGGGCATGGAAGGCCAAGTGGTCGAGCATTTCGGGCGACGCGATGGTGGCACCGGGGCGCAGCTCGAAGCGTGCGCGGGCCGTATCCCAGTCGTCGAACACGCGGTGTTCGGTGGGCTGCTGGTGCGCTTCCCGTTGCCCCGGTCGCTGTACGCCGGACGGTCGGGCTCGGTCCCGGTCGGTCGCTGGCGGACCGAGGCCCGAGTCGACCACAACCAGACCGGCGACCCGGTCGCCAAGCAGGCCCGCAGCCAGGGTGGTCACCCTGCCGCCCATGGAGTGACCCACAAGGATGGGTCGCTGCAGCGCGAGCGCGTCCACCAACGCCACCACGTCCTGTGCGTAGCTCGACGGCCCATAGGGCGGTGCGTGGCCGCTTTCGCCGTGACCCCTGAGGTCGAGTGAAAGCGCTCGATAGCGCGCTGCCACCGCCGGTCCCACCGGCGTGAACCAGCGCGCGTGACCCCGCATGCCGTGCACCATCAAGACCGGCTGCGCCGTGGGATCTCCCCATTCGAGAAGGTGTAGCTCGACTCCGTTTGCCCGCACTCGGAGGCTCCGGGGTGGCTCCCCGAATGAGCGTGTGAAGCGGGCATCTCTACTTGCATCCATGAACGAACTCTATCGCATCGCCCCTCGGAGGTGCAGCACGTTCTCCATCCTTGGCCGAAACGGCTGCGGGCGAGTGGTTGGGGGGGTCACCGCCAGGGTGCCCGCGCCGGTTGGCGTGCGCGGATCCGAAGGAGACCCACCCCTCGCCCATGGGGCGAGGGTGTGGTGGCTTCACAGGGCTGTCCCCACTTCCTCGATGTCGGTGAGCTGGGTGGTCGCGACGAGCGTGCGGGGCCCTTCGGGCACATCCAGGCCGATGCGACTGAGCTCCGTGGCCAGCCGTTCGGCGTTGGCAAGTACGTTGTGATTGGCACCGGCGACGGCGACCCCGGTGATGACAAAGCCATCCGTGGACCGGTGACCCAGGAGGGTGGGCCGATAGCAGCGGCCGTCGTTGAGTGCCCATACCGCATCGAGTTCCAGGGCGCCGTCATCGTCGGAGCCGGTGGCGGTCGCGATTGAGGCTTCTCCCGCTTCGGCGGCGAGGAAGCCCGAGACCATGTCCGTAAAGTCCGAGGGGGGCTCCTCGGAGCCGATCCAGGCGGCGAGCCGGGGTCCGTCGCTGTCCGGCACATACAGGTACAGCTCTTCGCTCTTGCAGTAGTCAGCCAGTAGTCTGGCCGTGAGCTCGGCCCGTTCGGACTGTGTCTGACACGTATCGAACTCCGTCGTCAGATGGGCGACCACCGCCTCGGGATCCGCCTCGAAGTCCGATACCGTGATTCCGCCGCCGCGCATGGCTCGCAGGACCTTTCTTCCATCCCGCATCATCTGTCTGTACTTGGAGGTGAGCGATCGCGTCGTGCAACTCTCAAAGAACGGGGTGCACCGTTCCATGGCCGCCTCAAAGCCATCAGCGTCGCCGGCCTTCAGGGACACGCGGGCTTCCACCATGTGAGCCAGCACCAGCGGGATGCCGCCCGCACCCTGTGCTTGCAGCTCCGCGATGGCGTCGCGGGCCATGTGCATGCCGGACTGATGTTCGCCGCGGGCCGAAAGCGCCATTGCGAGAGGCATCTTGATGTACACGGACAGGAGATCCACGTTTGCGGCCTTTGCCTGTGCAAGATAGCGCTGCCCGGTCTCGACCGCGTCGGCGGTGCGGCCGAGTCGCAGCAGGCAGCGCACGTGCGAGCCGGCTAGCAGGGGCCACATCTGGTGCTCGCCCGGGTGGGCTTCCATCAGGCCGCGTCGGTGGCTCGCCATGGCAGCGCCGAAATCTCCCGAAGTCCTGTGCTGCTCGCCGAGAGCGTAGTGCAGCATGGGACGCCAACTTGGAGCACGGCGGGCCCAGCGTTCGACGTGTGGAAAGATGCGGCGCAGGCGTCCCAGATCGTCGCTTAGCGCGACTGCGATCAGTTCGGCCACGAGCATCGGACTCTCGTACCGGAGCTCGATATTGCTCTGGACCTGGGCAGACTCGAGTTCCCGGCGGTTCTTGTCCGCCTGTACACCGTCGCCCTGCATCAGATGGTGCAGCATGCGAAGCTGCAGCGGCCCCGACCCCATCAGCTTTGCATCGGCCAGCATACCGGCCGCCTGCAATGCGTTGTCCGAGCCGATGGTGCAATCGACGAGTCCGCGAGTGAGAATGACGGCTTCGCAGGTGGCGCTGAAGTAGGGGCCCGACAGCCCAGCCTGATCGGGCTCCGAAAGGCGCTCGAGGATGCGTGCGTAGCCAGCGCGCGCGGACAGGAGGCGTCCGGAAAGACGTTCTCCAATCGCTTGCCGAATCCAGTCGGTGATGAGGAACGCGGGTGAGATGGGGGCAAGCGGTTCGAGTGATGGAAGGCGCCGCAGCCCCTCATAGTTGTTGTGGTTCGAGACGATGCCGAGACCTTCAACGGTCACGGAAACCAGTTCACGCAGTGCGCTGGCGGGGTCGAAGACGGTACCCTCATGGCCGAGTCGCTCGTAGCGGGCTTGGGCAGTCCCAAGGGCCTGCTGGACGCGCTCGGCGGGATCGGCCGTAGCGTCCAGTTGTTCGAAGTACGCAAGTCCAGCGTCCTCCTCGCATACGGCCAGGGTTTCGAGCAGCACGGCCCACGCGTGCGATGAGACCGTCAGCGCCGACGATAGTCGAGCCTTGAGGGCGTATGCGTCTGCGGGCGGCCGGCCCAGGGTGCTGCACAGCGCGATCGCCTGCCGATAGCTGTCCTCGAAGTCGGTGGGCAGGGCTGCAAGAAAACGTCGGTACGCTTCATCGCTATCATTTGTCTGTTGCTTCGATTCGCGGGCGTACTCTACCAGGACGTCGACACCCTGGGCATGGTCTCCGGCCCGCAACAGGTGTTGGGCCCTGCGGAAGGTCTCGCCGCCTTGCTCGAACTGGGCCGCGATCCTTCTGTGAGCGTCGCGCTCGTTTGCAGCATCGAGGTCCGCCACCAGCGGCGCCACCCACCCTCGTTGCGACAGTCCGTATCGCTGTCCGAGGAGGTCGACCACGCCCGCTGTCAGCAGTTCGTCTAGGCCCGTCAACGTGGCGGCTCTCGAGTCATGTCCGGCCAGCTGATGGCATTGGTTCACAGTCCAACGGTTGTCCGGCGCGAGTGCAAGGGCACGCCCAAGGGTCTTCGCGATGCCGGATAGGCTGTTGACCCGCTCCGCCATGGCGTTGGCCAGGCTGTCGGGTAGGTCGGCCGCGTCGAACTCTGCCGGCAGGGTCCATGCGCCTCCCGCATAGCGAGCGATTCCACGGTCCACCAGGTGTTGGGCGAGTTGCATCACGTCACGCGGGTTGCCGCTGGTGACCTGGTGTAGTCGGTCTGCCACGAACGCCAGGTGCGCTGGTGTGCCGAAGATCGAGCCAAGCAAGGCCTCGCATTCGCTTGCACTCAGTGCCGGGAGCTCGAGCGGTTTGCTGTGTTCTAACAGGATGCGCAGGCTGGGGGGCATGCCCTCAGGGTCGCTTCTGTGGGAGCTGGTCAGCAGCAGTAGCGGGTGCTCGGTGGCGATTGCTGCCAGCTGGGCCAAAAGGGCGGTCGACGGCTCGTCGATCCGGTCCACATCGTCGACGACCAGTGCGAGCGGCTCCTGCTTGCAGACGGTGAGGAAGAAATCGCGCAACGCCCGTTGGAGCTCCAGGCGCTCAGGCGCTTGTGCTCCATGACTTGCGTCTTCTTGAGCGAGTTCGGGCACGATCGCAGCCAGGATCGCGCCGTGGGGCGCTGCGGACTCATGCGTCAGGGATGGGTGCAGTTCGAGCAGCTGTTGGCACAGCGCGCGGGCCGCGCCGTACTCGCCGAGTTGGGCATCGAGTCGGTCCGCGCGCAGGACGGTGCCGCCGGCCAGCTTGGCCTCCAGCGCGCAGGCTTCGAGCGCGCGCGTGCGGCCCAAGCCCGCGTCGGCCGCGATGGCCAGTGCCCTTCCGCGCCCTTGATGGGCGCGTCGGAGGCGTGCGCGGAAGCCCGAAAGCAATTGCGCGCGCCCCACAAGGGTGGGCGTCGCCAGGTACGCTGCCGAGGCGGTGGGGAGCTCGTCCGCGGGCAGCCCAGCGATGGAGGTCAGCCGTTGCATGACCTCGGCGGCGCTGTCGGGGCGCTCGTTCGGGTCTAGAGCTATGAGCTCCATCACGAGTGCGTCGAGGGTTTCAGGTATCTGAGGGACCAGCTGCGAGGGGGCTACAGGGGGCTGATTCCAGAGCTGGCGCAGCTGTCGAAAGTCGCGTGCTGGGCAGGCGTGCCTGCCGGACAGGACGAAGTAGAGGGTGGTGCCCAGTGAATAGAGATCTGAGCGTGCATCGAGCGTTTCGCGGTTGAGCACCTCGGGCGGGCAAAACGGGGGCGTGCCGACGATTTGACGGTTGTGGCCCATTGGGCTCAGCGCGCCGAAGTCGATGAGCTTGGCACTCATGTCCCCGATGCGCAGCACGTTGCGTGGGCTGATATCGCGGTGCACCAGGCGTCGCGAATGGATCAGGCACAGGGCCGAGCAGACGTCGCGCATCAGCCCGCACGCCTCTTGGTAGTCCATCGGGGCGGTGGCTTGCAGGTCGTCGCCGACCAGGAACTCCATCGTGTAGAAGGCACCGGCGGGACTGACCTCGTAGTCGTAGGCTTCGACGACATTGGGGTGCGACAGCTGGGCAAGGGCGTGGAACTCGCGCTCAAAGAACTCGAGTGCCCGGCGTGCGCGGGCGGGGTCCCTGAACTCGCGCATCCCTTTGAGGGCGACTTCCCTGCCGTTGGTCCGGTCGATGGCGCGGTACACGATCGCAACGCCGCCCCTTCCGATCTCCTCCTGGACATCATAACTGTCGGAGCAAAGTTCAGATGTCCGGCTCCCGCCAAAGTAGCAATGTCCGGGTTGTTTGAATAGCTTCTTGGCAGCGCTGGATGAGTTGCAGGGCCGCACGGCGCCTGTGGCCATTGGCGGACCTCGCGAGTGGATCCCCCCCCCGCCCCCAAGATCTCTACAGCAGGCAAGTGGCCGTTGTAACCGGACGTGCGGTCAACGCTCCACCTGAGCTGTGATGGGATTCGGCCGCCAGATGACATTCACTGCAAGCGTGTTGGTCTACGCGGGGTCCAGTGCCCACGTACCGTCCTGCCAGCGCTCCAAAGCCTGCTGCGCTCCGAATGCGATCAGTCCAGACTTGCTGGCTTCCTGTTGCAGCACAGCCTTCGCCTTCTCCTCAGAGTATCGCAGCAAGAACGAGGCTGACATCACGCGCACGTCGGGGCGCGTGTCGTCCATGAGTATAGCCAGCGCGTCGCGGCCAGCGTCGCCGTGTGAGCGTAGCTTCTCGAAGGCCTTGATGTAGCGCTGCGCGTAGTCATTGCCGGCATTGGCATCCCCTCGCTCGATGCACTTCGATTGCGCCGAAACGCAGTCTCCAAACTCCCTCACTAGCTGGTCTACCGTCATGGATACATCTCCGAGACAGAACGGGAGGGCGGTCAGCGACCTGACTGTACCAGAAAATCTGGCGATTCAGTTCCCCCCTCTACTCGGGCGCATGGCCCGCTTGGTTCGTGATCCGCTTCCTCCGGTTCCGAACTCCTATTTGCTCTGCGTTCTCGGGGCCTGTTGCGTACGCGCCGGAACGGGTGCTGATTTCGCTGATAAGCCTCATCGGATCAGGGACGGCGGCCCGTTCGATCTTCTCCTCAAGCAGCCGCCGATCCCGTTTCGTGATCCGCTTGGCGAGCAGCTCTCGGTCCCGCTTCTTCTGCTGCTCCTGCGCGTGCTTCAGCGCCGCGC